>CAJMLQ010000259.1 GCA_905214265.1 uncultured bacterium | reverse complement strand
TACCGCACTGCATATTATTGAAAATTACGGGATGTTTTCTGTAAAAATATTGACAAAAAAGTTAAGGGGTGATATGCTGGACTTACCGAGGAAGGAAGGGAGTCCCCGGAATGAGCTGTTCTGTCGCCATAGAAAGTAGAATATACGAAAGGAAGAAGAGACATGAAAAAACACCGTTTGGCTCGTCTTTGCAGCATTCTTTTGCTCGCTGCGCTGTTGGTTTCTCTCACCGTACCGCTGGCCTCGGCCTATTCCGATGTGACTCGTTCTGCTTTTCCGGATTACTTTGACGCGATCAACTATGTAACAGATAATGGCCTGATGAACGGGACCTTGTCCACGCAGTTTGAACCGAATTCCTTTCTCAGTCGTGCGATGCTGGTCAGTGCAGTATGGCATTCGCTCTATTAATTTTGGCGTTGAGAAAAAAAAGCAGGACAATCCTCTGTATAACCGTCTCTGGCACACCCAATCTTGTTGAACAAGGCAACACGCTGTCTGGCTGATAAAAAGGAGGGCGCGGCAATGCGAATAAGGTTGATGTTAGTTTTATTGGCGATATTGCTTATTCTTTCTTTGGTATTTCTACCGGCCTGCGCCCCAACGGCTGCTTCGTCAGCAGAACCGACGGAGATGACAGTGCCAGCGGATTTGCCCGTTATGACCAGAATTTGGATCACGCCGGAATGCTATCAAGCCCATCCGGAGAACGCCGTTTATAACGCACAAGGCGATCGGCTCTGCACTGACGGCGCTACGATGGAGGTTCTGGAGGCAGAGGGACCGGATATCAACGGCATGAGCAGCCAGCGACTTCCGGATACCAAACAACTGCGTTTTGTCCTGACCGGAGGGAGCGGCTGGGTCAACGTGCAGTGCGAACAGCTGTTTTTCCACTTGAATGTGGAGTTCACTTCGGAGACGGTGGAAATCCTTGTAACGGCAAACGAGGTCCATGTGGTTGGAGAAGGCATGTCTTATAATATATCATACCAAGTTTCTTCAGAAATACAGCTTAGACTCAACTCTCTTAGAGGCGAGGACGAGACCTGCGTGCATCTCACCTGGGGCGAAGATGGCCTGCATGTTTCGACGGTACAAACATCGAAACTTGCTATTGAGGACATGATGGGTGAACCACGAGAAATGCCACCAGGAGGTTTTGTGATCAAGTACCCGAACTCGGTGGTGGACTAAATTGAAAGCTAGAAAGATCACTGTCCAAGTCCAATAATCAATTGCAGAGGAGGCTGCACTCGTGAAATATCTTGCGCCGCATAAAGGAATAGCAATTTTTATTGTAATTGTAATAGTGATTTCCTCGCTCTTATTCGGCTGCACAAAGCAGAAATTGGAGCCTATGACAAATATTTGGGTATCGCCTTGCTACATTCCCGGCTGGCTATACAATGAGGCAGGGGAATACCTGCATGTTGTATATGATGATGCATATCATACAAAGGATGCTTCGCCGGTAACGGCAGATTCCACAATGGAGATCCTGGAAGAGAGCACATGGCTGGCAGGTGTTTCGGCAACGACACCGAGCTATCAGATCCCTGATACGGGAAAGCTGCGTTTTGAAGTCACGGTGGA
>CAJMLQ010000258.1 GCA_905214265.1 uncultured bacterium | reverse complement strand
TGCGATCACTCCCAGAAATTCCATAATTCCGCAGTCAGTCAGAAACGGCATGATAAAACTAAAGGCGATAACGATGCTGAACAGCGTTCCGCACAGATCCACCATGGTTGCTCCGGTATCGGCGGAAATCACCTGCTCCGGTCCGATTTTAAATACAACCATAACGGCAAATACCGCACCAATTATCTTAGAAACAAGATACAGCGGTGTGGTTGAAAAAGCTCTGGACAGATAATGATTCTTCCGAATCCAATCCGGCTTTGCGATGTAGTCATACAAACTGACCACGGCCGATACCACCAGAATCGCCATAATGATGTAGGGCAAACTCGCACCAAATAGTCCCTTAATCCAGCTTTTCAGAAAATCAAGCAGTGTTGTAAATGATTCTCCCTGCGGAATCGGCACAAGGAACATCAAAACACCAAATGCTGAACCAAACAGAAATTTACATAGATTCTTTGCTGTCACATATGATTTTTCCATATTGTCTCCTCTCGTTTTGCTTTTCTCCCAGAATCTTTCATCCGTAACTGTTCGCGCATGCGTGCCCAGCAACGGAATTTTGTTCAGCTGCACCCTTTATTGACTATAATTCTTCCACCTTACATAAGGCGTCATAAACCATGTCTTCCGTCACCTCATACGGAATATGCTCCATATCCGGACCGGTCACAATCTCTTTTAATACAGCCGTAAGCGCTTCTCTCTCAAGAGGAGCCCCCATCTCGGCTAAGGTGGTGCGGATTCCAAGCTTTTCAAGAAATCCCTTCATTTCCCGTGCTTTTTCTTCTTCGCCGTCTATCATCAGCTGAACCAGCACACCATAGGCTACCACATCGCCGTGAAGGTTTTTCTCCTCAAAACCAGGAAGCAGCACCAGTCCATAGTAGACAGAATGTGCGATCGCACCGTTATAATCATCCAGAACCAGAAGCGATACCAGACCGGTGCTCACGATATTGGCAAGAACCGCCTGCTCCAGCGCCTCACCCGCCTGGTTTTCCCGGCATTCCTCCAGCGCACTTTCTGCATACTCCCGAAGCGGCAGATAACACATATTACTGATTTCACGTCCAAGTGCCGAACTGTGCGTCAGCCGGTCGCCTCTCGCAGAAAAATGGCACTCAAAGTATTTTCCCAGCGTATCACCGATTCCCGCCCGCAGGTAGCACTCCGGGGCAGCGGCAATAATCTCTGTGTCAATAAAGCTGTGGCGCGCCGGTTTCTCATAGAAGTAGAAACTGTCAAAATTTCCGTCCTCCTTATAGACAACCGAGAGGGCCGTCGTCGCCGCGCAGGTTGCCGCGATCGTCGGGAAGGTAAAAACCGGAAGGGCGCATTTTTCAGCCGTTCCCTTCGCTGTATCCAGCGCCTTGCCGCCTCCCATGCCAAAAATCATATCCGCACCGCATTTTTTTACGTGTGCAGCAATTTTTTCCATCCCGGCATAGGTACAGTCCTCTCCAAACAGGACTGTATCCACGATCGTGACCGGATTTTCCCCTTCTGCAAGCGCTTGCAGAAGCTTTTCCTTTCCTGCCTCCAATGCCAGTTTTCCACCGATCAGCAGCGCTTTCGTACCGTATTGGCGGCACACTTCATTTACATTTTTATATGCTTCTTTT
>CAJMLQ010000257.1 GCA_905214265.1 uncultured bacterium | reverse complement strand
GTTCCCTGCTGATCTGCGTGGTGAACCGCCATCAGGTGGTTCGGTTCCAGGAGATTCTGGCCCGCTTCCCGGATACCTTCGCCTGCGTTTCCAGTGTCAATGAGACCTGGGGGAACTTCAAGCACGTGGCATAAGAGAACCGGCGGAGGCCGTACAGCCTCCGCCGATTTTTCAGGTTTTTACTCCGCCGCCCGCTCCAGCCGGTCCAAGGGGAACGGCGGTGCGGCCAGAGGCTTCACCGCCAAGCTCATCAGCAGCATGGGGTTATCATCCGCCGCCACCCGGTTGGAATGGAGCACGCCGCAGATCTTGCAGCGGTGGATGATGGCCCACTCGCCGCCCTTGCGGACCCAGACGGCCACCGGCTCCATGGTGCCGCCGCAGTCGGCGGCCCGGTCCCCCGGCTCGTCATCCAGGTGGACGCTGGCAAGGCAGTTGGGGCAGTGGTTGCGGTGCTGGGTTCCGGCAGCCTGAGGTCCTACCGGCCAGCCGCAGACCCGGCAGGTGAATACATCCCGGCAGGGATCCTGCCGGTAGTCCAGGCGGCGCCGTTTCGGTTTTTGCGGGATTCGCTGGGACATTGGAAATTCCTCCTTGGTGTTGTCTTACTGCCCTCAGCATACCCTGCCGCAGGCCGGTCCCGCAACCGTCAACTCGGTTCAGAAATAAGAAGGCGCCATGCGGGAGTCCGCATGGCGCTTGTGTTCTTATTCATTTCTCAGGCGGGCGATGATCTTCCAAATGCTCTTCGGCGCCAGAAAGTAGGCTTCCGCCAGCTGGTCCACAGAGGTCCCCTCCCGATAGCGCCGATAGATCTCCTGATTTCGGGCCAGGGTCTCCGCCTTGCGGCCATTGGCCGCGCCCCAGGGTTTGCGGCTGGTCTCCCGCCGGGGGATGTACAGATACTCCCCGTCGATATACGCCTGGACCTGGGCCAGCAGGTCCGGCGGCAGCACGTCGGCTGCTTTCATATAGCGCATGATGCTCCTCCAAAGCTCTTGTGATTTGGAATGAGCAGAGGCTATATGCCAAATCTCTTTGTTTGACGCGATAGCCTCTGCTATGCGTCAAACGCCGAAACACAATGATTCAATTGCAACTGGATTCCCTCATTTCCCTGACCGCTGCAGCCGGTTTTTTCAGTGGCAGGAATTTTTTTCTGCCGCTGTCACTATACCATAGATCTCCGGGGCAGTCAACATAAATCCGTTATTACAGGAAGCAACAGGAAAATACCATTCTTGGACAGGTACCCTAAATCCTTTAATTATGTAACGGTTTATCCGTTCACGCACAGCGCAAACGGGTAAACCATTATAGTGGAAAACTCATCGTCGCAATAGCGACAATGAGTTTTCCGCACAATTACTCTCATTAACCTCTTTCTGGAATCCATCCATACTTACCCATTTCTACTATATTGCCGTTTATTTCGTAGTCCAACCTATATAACACTTCATCCGAACTCGACAAAGCAACCGCTTCAAATTTAACATCCATATCGCTCCTATCATCTGTTTTTATTTGTATTACAACGGGTTGATTGAGAGGAGCTTCTCTTTGAATAACAGTATCTCCACTTTTGATTCTAATCGATCTCACCTCTGGGTCGTGAGAAATTGATACAACCCA
>CAJMLQ010000256.1 GCA_905214265.1 uncultured bacterium | reverse complement strand
GGGGCCGTGGAACAGGTCTTGCAGTATTACAACGGTTACATAAACAAGCTCTGTACCCGGACGCTCTATGACGATTGCGGCCAGCTCCATGTATGCGTAGACGAGTACATGAAGCACCGCCTTGAAAACAAACTCATTTATGCGATTGTCTGTAACAGCAGATAGCAAAGCGCCGGGCGCGGCGGCCATGTGGCCGCCTGTGTCCGGCGTCTTTTCTTAGCTCTGTTTATTGGAAATGCACTTGCGCTGATTCACCATATGCTATAATCATATTGTGATTATAGAGGATTGGAGGTATCTTGAAACGAGGCAGAAAATCTTCTAATAACACCTTTACAGAGAACGGCAAGAAAATTTGGAAGTGCGGAAAATATAAACGACTTTCCAAAGAGGTCGGACACGATGTAAGTTACAGTATCGAGAACCAAGACGCTATCCTCGACTATTATCTGGCAAACCACCCGGAAATCCAAGTGGTAGACAACTATCAGGACGATGGACGGACTGGTACTGACAGCGACCGTGAGGACTTTCAAAGGCTTCTGGCTGATATTTACGCAAAGAAAATCAACTGTGTAATTGTCAAAGACCTCTCCCGTTTGTCCAGAAATGATTACGAGTGCGGCCACTATCTTGAATATGTGTTCGTTTCTCTGGATGTTCGTTTTATCTCCGTAGAGCTTCCGGCACTGGACAGCTACCTGCGGCCCGAAGAAATCAGCAGCATTGCATCTGCCTGAGTGCCCATGCGCTGGGCATTGGCTCTGTATGGCTGGGCACATGGCCCCAGATGGAGCGGGTGGAGCGCCAGCGCCAGCTGTTCCGGCTGCCGGATACGGTGATCCCCCACTCGGTCATTGCCCTTGGGTATCCGCAGGGGGATATCACGGCCCCCCGGGAGAGCCGTTACGAGGAAGACCGGGTACATTTTGAGCAGTGGTGAGCGTCCTGCGTTTTACACCTGGGCCCCCAGCTTCGGCAGCGATTGACATCGTTTTCCCCGAATGCTATAATTCCACAAGGAATTGAATACGAGAACATACATTTGTAGCGTGTAAGGTGTCCATTACGGAGCTTTGGCTCCGCTGGAATGGGTGAAAAGGGAATCCGGTGGGAATCCGGAGCGATGCCGTCACTGTGTACCGGAGCGCCGCACAGATACACTGGGAAACTGGGAAGGGTGCGGCGGCAATGAAGGAAGTCAGGAGACCTGCCTGCACGTAGAATCTCAAGATCTGCGGTCCACGGATCTGTTTTCTGACGGATGTGTGCAGGCCTCCTTTCTGTACCACCAACACCAAGGGAGTTGTGCGCGCTTTTTCAGAAATTACCGATCGCAGTCATGCGGTCGGTTTTCAATTCCGCACACTCCGGGCAGTACCGCATAGCGGGAACGCCCCAATACAGAAAGGATGTACAATATGAAGAAAATGATCGCAATGCTCCTGTCACTGACGATGCTGACAGGACTGCTGGCAGGCTGCGGCGGAGAAGCCGCAAGCTCTGCTGCGCCTGCTCAGGAGCCTGTCAGTGCAGCAGAAACCACTGCTCCCGCTGAGACGGAGACACCTGCTCAGGCGCCGGAGGCGTCTGTGAAGGAAGCGGCAGCTTCCGTAAACGAGGAAGCTGCCTCTGCCGAGGAGGAAGAAGAAAACTACGAAACGGGGGACGCCAGCTTGGACGATACGCGCAACCAGGATG
>CAJMLQ010000255.1 GCA_905214265.1 uncultured bacterium | reverse complement strand
AAGAAAAAAATACAACAATTGTTGATCAAAAAAGCTTACGGCTGCCCGCCGGCCTCCTATCGCCGCGCCGGGCGGCATAGCGGAAGCCGGACTATCCAGCCGCGGCAGAACTTGGAACAGCCTTAAAGATCGTCGGCGTCCTGGACCGGGCGCTCGTTTTCGTCATCCGGAAGACCGGTCCAGCTCCCCAACGGATCGGTTTTGCTGGGGTGAGGGTGGATCATAGAGCTGACGACCCCGTTGGGGTGAACCATATTCTGCTTTTTGGACTTTTCCTGCATCGAAACTTCTCCTTTCCCAATGACCGGCTTTTCCGCCGCCGGTACAGGAGGAGTATTCCCATTTTTTCAAATTTTATCACTGTAAGGAGGGCTTCCTGTGGACGCAGTGGCCGATCTTCTGATTCGTTTTTCAAACATTCTCCCTTATCTGCTCTCCGTGTTGCTGGCGCTGATTTGCTTTTTTGTCTTCTTCTTGTTCCGAAGGCCGGCAGTCCGCCTGTTGTCTAAGATCCTGAGGCGCTGCCTCAAACGGTTCCCATTGGCCCAGGAGATCGCTGGTGGGTTCGAACATCCGGTCTGCAGTCTGTTCGTCTGCGCAGGCGTTTATTTGGCCGCGCTGGAGCTGACCAGAGGATTTCCGGTCCTGTCCGGGCTTCTGCCGCTGCTCCGGATGTTTTTCCGCATCAGTGTCATCGTCGCTGTTACCCGGGGGCTGATGAACGCCGCCGCCCCCATTGTATCCGCCATTCAGGGCAGCCATACGGAGCTGGACAAGACTCTGGTCTCCTTTGTCTCCCGGATCGTCCAGGTCCTGTTGCTGATCCTTTCCGGCATCATTATCATCAGCGAAACCGGCTATGACATCACCAGCATGATCACCGGCCTTGGGCTGGCGGGGCTGACCTTCTCCCTGGCCGCTAAGGATTCTGCCAGCAACCTGTTCGGCGGACTGGTCATCATCGCGGATAAGCCTTTCGGCGTGGGCGACTGGATCCAAACGCCGGAGATGGAAGGCACCGTTACGGACATCACTCTCCGGAGCACCCGCATCCGCACCTTCAAAGACGCAGAGGTGATCATTCCCAACTCCACCCTGGCCAACACCTCCATCATCAATTGGTCGCGTATGTCCAAGCGACGAGTCCACTTCACCCTTGGCGTCATTTACCAAACGCCTCAGGAAAAGCTCCGGCAGGCGGTGGACGGGATCCGGGAGCTGCTTTCCCGGCGTCCCGATGACGTGGAGCAGACCTCCATTCTGGTGACCTTTGACACCTTCGGGGATTACAGCCTGAATCTGGAGATTTACTACTACGCCCTCCGCACCACCTGGGCCGACTACATGCAGCTCAAGGAGGCTGTCAATTTCGAAATACGGGAGCTGCTGGACAGCCTGGGGGTCGAAATCGCCTATCCTACTCAAGTGCTGCTCAAAGGCGGTCCGGAATCGTAACCTCAAAAAACGCGGCGGAACGAAAAGGAAAATTCCTTGTTCCGCCGTGTTTTTCATCCGTTTATTCGGCTGTATTCACATACTGTACCTTTTTTTCGCAAAAGGCTCTACTTCCTGCACCCAAAGCCCCTTTGGCGAAGATGCTCCACCGCGGTGTCCAGCTATCATTTGAAAACCAGTCCAGATGATCCCCTGGTAAACCGCCTTCCGGCTGGCCGCACAGATTCGGATCACGCTGGCGGCCGTCCCTTTTGTAATCTCCAGGATTTTCATCACACCTCAATGCACACCCGGCTGCCGCCGGATTTTTCTTTGGTCACAATGATCTGCTTCTCAATCCGGGTCTTCAG
>CAJMLQ010000254.1 GCA_905214265.1 uncultured bacterium | reverse complement strand
ACTTGGTGCCGTCCGCTTTATGCTTGATACTTTTATTCCCATACATTCCGGCCCCGCAGACTGGGCACTTCACAATGCCGGACAGCAGATGTACATGTTCGTCCTTCCCGCGGTTGACGTGTTCGTATTTCTTGGCCTGTGCCAGCAGCTTCACCTGTGCCGCTTGCCAGACTTCTTCCGAAACAATGGGCTCATGCAGCCCATCGGCCAGCAGGTAGTTGTCCTGCTCCACCAGCTTATACTCGTTCCTTGTGCCGCGCACTTTTTCCGTTTTGCGGCGTCCATAGGCAATCTTGCCGCAGTACACCGGATTTTTCAAAATCAAGCGAATCAAATGTGCGTCAAACAGGGGATTCTTCCCATTCTGCCGGGGAATCTTGCGGATACCGTGGTTTTCCAGATATTTTGCAATTCCGTTTGCGCCAATATCCGTGTGCACATATTGGTCATAGATGACTCGGATTGCCTCCGCTTCTTCCTCGTTGATCATCAATTTCCCATCCACCAGCCGATACCCATAGGGAGCAAAGCCGCCGTTCCAGCGGCCCTCCCTTGCTTTTTGGATTCGGCCCTCCATGGTTTGGACACGGATATTTTCACGCTCAATCTCAGCCACTGCCGAGAGGACGGAAATCATCAGTTTCCCCGCATCCTTGGAGGAATCAATACCATCCTCCACACACACCAGATTGACGCCAAAATCCTGCATGACCTGAAGGGAGGAAAGCACATCCGCCGCATTTCTGCCAAAGCGGGACAATTTGAACACCAGAACATAAGACACGCCGTCTTTGCCGGATTTGATATCCTCCAACATCTGGCTGAATTGTGCCCGCCCTTCAATGGATTTGCCGGACTTTCCCGCATCCTCATATTCACCGACGATTTCATAATCATTGTAGTCGGCGTAGGCCTTCATTTTGGCCTTCTGCGCATCCAGCGAGTAGCCGTCCACCTGCATAGCGGTGGAGACTCTGGTATAGGTGTAAACCTTTATCTTCTCTTTTTCCATCTGCCTGCTCTCCATAGGCACTACAGCCCCTTACTTTTTCTCTGTCTTCTGTTCTAACATCTTAATGGAATCCAGATAGTCCTTTTCCACTTCACTAAGCGTTCTGGCCTTGTACTTCTTGTATTCGGCAGTCGCTTTATCCACGGCCTGTTTATGGCTCACGCTCCCATTTCCTTGCAATAGCTGCTCACCGCTCATCGTAAGAATACGGTCCAAATGCTCTGCCCAATCTTTCATGGTCATAACCTGTTCCCGTTCCGCCTGACGCTCCGCGAAATCCAGATACCCAGAAACAAGCTGGCCCATTGCGCGAAGCTCCTTTTCGTTCAGGTAGTTCTTCGCTACCACCGCTTCTTTCAGTGTGGGCTGTTTTCCGGCAAATGCGGTAAGTCCCATAAATTCCTTTTCGGCATCTGCTCTCGTGTAAATGACCTCAGCCGCTGTTTGACCATGAATGGCATAGTGGATCTTATTCTGGACTTTCCTGAAAAACTGGACAGAAATCTCTGCATGAGGGTCATAGTCGATGCTGGTGGCGTAAATTTCCAAAACCTGCCGATAAAAAACCTTTTCAGATGCACGGATATCTCTGATCCGCTCCAGCAGTTCCTTGAAGTATCCGCCGCCGCCCAGATTTTTCAGCCGCTCGTCATCCAAGGCAAACCCTTTTCGCATATACTCTTTCAGAATCCCGGTTGCCCAGATACGAAACTGTGTACCGCGTTTGGACTTTACACGATAGCCGACCGATATAATCACGTCTAGGTTATAGTATTCAACCTGATAGGTTTTCCCATCAGCGGCAGTTGTTGCAAATTTTGCAACAACTGAATCGCGCACGAGT
>CAJMLQ010000253.1 GCA_905214265.1 uncultured bacterium | reverse complement strand
GGGATCCACAGCCCATGCCGATATTCTTAATGGCACCGCCGAAGCCGGTCATTTCATGTCCCTTAAAATGGGTCAGCGAAATAAATACATCTGCATCCATGATTGCCCGGCCGATCTTTGCATTCTTTACATATTCGCCGCCGACCACGGGCACCTCAATGTCATCGGTACCTTTGAGGCCATCACCAATCAAAATGGGACATCCCACCGTCAGAGGTGTAAAACCGTTCTGCCATGCGCACTCCAAATGCTCCAGTGCATTCTTCCGAGAACCGGGGTACATGGTATTGCAGTCCGTCAAGAAGGGCTTACCGCCAAGGGACTTCACAAGATCTACCACTGCCCGTGCATAGTTGGGGCGCAAATAGCTGATATTGCCCAGTTCCCCAAAATGGAGCTTGATGGCAACGAACTTGCCGTCCATATCGATATTCTCAATTCCGGCTTTCCGCATCAGCTTCTGAAGCTTTGCAGGCAGTCCGTCTCCAAAGGCTCTGGTCCGAAAGTCAGTGTAATAAACTTTTGCTTTTTCCATCGGTACATTCCTCCTGATTGGTGAAGATCCGCCAGTCCCATTTCTCAGACTGAACAACTGCATTATAACACATCATTGTTTTTTTGTCGAACCGCTGGTACTATTTTATTTTCATACATACTATATCGGGTTAATATTATTATATTGACTTTTCTGGATGCTGTGACTATAATGATTCATACAAAGTCTATCATTCAGGAGGTAATCCATATGGATCGCACCGAAGCACTGGCTCTGCTCCAGCAGTACAATAAAGAGCCTTTTCATATTCAGCATGCACTGACCGTTGAAGCAGTCATGGGCTACTTTGCCGAAAAACTGGGTTACGGGAACGAAAAAGCGTTCTGGGAGACTGTGGGTCTGCTGCACGACTTGGATTTTGAACAGTATCCGGAAGAGCACTGCATCAAGGAAATGGCGATTATGCAGGAGCTGGGACTGGATCCCCGGCTGATTCATGCCGTGGGCAGTCACGGATACGGGCTCTGCTGTGATGTAAAGCCGGAACATCAGATGGAAAAAGTGCTCTATGCCACCGATGAGCTTACCGGTCTCATTGGCGCCGCCATCAAAATGCGCCCCTCCAAGTCCACCAAGGATCTGGAGCTCAAGAGCCTGAAAAAGAAATACAAAGACAAAAAATTTGCCGCAGGATGCAGCCGTAAGGTAATTGAGGACGGCGCCGCCATGCTGGGCTGGGAGTTGGATGACCTGTTGACACAGACCATTGCCGCCATGGCACAGGCGGAGGATCAAGTCATTGCGGAATCCAACCGTCTAACCGAACTGTAATCCCTCATCCTTCAGATGCTTTTCTCGCCCGTCTCTGTTCGTTTGACAGCAGACGGGTGATTTTTTAGTTTATCACTCTTTCATTCTTTACTGCACCTGCCCCGGGTTGGGCGGTTGGAACTGCCGCCACTCCTATCATCCCTTTTTCCCCGGTTACGAATCGGCCTACTCCGATGATATCCTCAAAGAGTACCAGCGCAAGACCTGCACCTATAACGGTAAGGCACTGACGGATTACGAAGCGTCCCAACAGCAGCGTTACTTTGAACGTGGTATACGCCGCTGGAAACGGGAATACACCACCATGGATGCAGCCGGTCTAGACACCACGCAGGCCTCTGTGAAGCTCAAACAGTGGCGGGAGAAGGAAGCGGACTTTCTAAAGCAGACGGGTCGCAGACGGGATTCCAGCCGGTCACAGATTGGGACATTTGGACGGAGCGAGGCCGGAAAGGCGACGTGGCAGGCTCAAGAATACTACAATGTCTGGTCAAAATCAATTGGCGTAAATGAATCAATAAAAACACTT
>CAJMLQ010000252.1 GCA_905214265.1 uncultured bacterium | reverse complement strand
GGCCGGGAAAATTTTATATTTTTTCACTGTCCTCTTGACGGGGAGCGGTTCAAAGGGCGGCGCCCTTCCCCGCGCTCCGCAGAGCGCGGAATCCTATCCCGTGCGGCCCGGCCGCACCAAAAGCATGAGCTGGAACGTTCCTGTGTTTCGCCGTAGGCAAAACACAGGGAGAACCCCTTGATAGGGTTCCCCCACGTCCGGACAGTCCACCGGACTGTCCGGACTCCCCTTTCTGATCTTTGGCAGAATCGAGCTTTCGCGCTCTGCGGAGCACGACCAAAGGCGCTGCCTTTAGAATCTGCGATTTTTTGAAAAAATCGAATAAAACTTAAAGAGTCCATCCATACACGGAGCGGTTTCGGTGTATGGATGGACTCTGATCTTTTCAAAGACTTCTATGCGTTTACAGGTATTTGGATCCGCGGAGGTCGTCACCCCGCAGTTCCCGGACGATGCGGATCATGGTGCGGTATCCCTCCGCCGGGACGTAATCCGGGATGGAATTCCCGGAGCCGAAGGCGAAGCCGCCGTGGCCCCGGCACTGGCTCACCACATCGGAAATATACGCGCGCATCTCCGGCGCGGAAAGGCGGCACACCGCGTCAGTATCAATGCCGCCGAAATTGCCGATGCGGTCCCCGTAGCGCCGGACCCACTCCGGAAAACGGGCAATCTGGTCCTCATTGGAGTGCTTGGCGTCGATACCCGCGGCGATAAGGTCCTCCATGGCCGGGAAAATGCAGCCGCAGGAGTGAAGAAGGAAGGGCTTTCCCCGGCGGTGGACTGCCTCGATGATCCGGCGGTACTGGGGAATGACGTGAGTCCGAATGTCGTCGACGGAAAGGAGGGTATTGTTCTTATAGCCCAGGTCGTCGCCAAAGCGAGCGACGCAGTAGAGATCAGAAAAACGGTCTAGGAACCGCTCCCAGATGGTGAGGTTGGTCTCCCCCACCTTACGGAAAAGGTCTGCGTAGAGCTCCGGGTCGTCCGCGGAAAGGTAACAGAGCTGGGTATAGCCGACGATATCCTGGACGCACTCGAAGATGCCGTTACCGGGACCTCCCACTGCCTTCATTCCCGCCGGGATCACAGAGGCCAGGGCGAGAAAGTCCTCCTCATATCGTTCAAAAAATCGGTCTGGGATTGATGCCCAGGGATAACGTTCAAAGTCCTCCCGGGTCTTGATGACACCCTCCTTGTGACCGCCCAACGCGCCGCTCCCCGGCATCACAGAGCCGATGCACTGCTCGAAGGAAACGGTATCGTATCCCATCTCCTGAAAAAAGCGGCAGTACTGGCGGAAAAACTCCTGCTTATCCGAGAAGGTGCCGCCATCCAGGAATCCGCCGAATCGGCACTCCAGGATCTGTTCCATCACAGAGGTACAGATAATATGCTCGTAGAGGGGGAGCCGCGGCGCTTCCATGTTGCGGGCGCAGTTTTCCAGATTGTGATAATCGGGCTGAAATTCCATAATACCTCTTCCTTTATGAGCCGCTGTCAACGGTAAAATTCGTCGATAGCTTCTTGGGCGGCCCGGTTCCAGTCAATGAGGTTCTGGGGACGGTGGCCCACGGTGCTGATGTCCTTGAGAACGAACTCACAGGCACAGCCGTACTCATGGCAGACCTGGAGGGTGGCTGTGATCTCCTTTTTCACCGCTTCCGCATCCACGGTCATGGCCACCGCTGCGGGGTTTGGCTTGCGGGCATAAACATAGCGGCTGCCGATCTGTTCGGCGCACTTCCGGATATCGGCCCAGGGGCTGACACCGATCTTGCGCAGGTTTGGGACGGTCTTCAGCAGGGGGATCCGGTTATCCAAGGGCTCACAGCATCCATAATATACCAGACCACACCGCGCGAACAGCGGTTTCATATAATCCAGTTCAAATTCTTCGAACATGGCCGGGGAAACCGAC
>CAJMLQ010000251.1 GCA_905214265.1 uncultured bacterium | reverse complement strand
GTTCCCGTTCAAACGGTTCAAAGATATGCTTCTGGAACTCCTGCGACATACCGATGCCGTTGTCGGCAACCGTGACCACCGTATCGCACCAGCCCTCTTTTTCGCCGGGCTTCTGCGTAACGCCACAGCGGATCGTACCGCCGGCTCCCGTGTATTTGACAGCGTTGCTGACGAGGTTTGTACAGACCTCCGTCAGGTGCGGAATATCCGCATAGATATACGGATACGGCAGCTGTGTTGTCACCGTAAGCGTCTGGCCCTTGCTGTCTGCCTGATTCCGGAACATGGCAAGGCAATTACGGAAATCCTTTTCGATATCCGAAACAGAATACTCTATTTCCGTCTTATCGTTCTCGATCCGGGCAAGATCCAGAACATTGTTCAGCAGCATCAGCAGGTTCTGTCCGCACACCTGGATGTTCTCCATATATTTTTTCAGCTTTGCAGGGTCGTCCGAATGCCGGGAGGCAAGGTCTGCGTAGCCGATAATGGCGTTCATGGGCGTGCGGATGTCATGCGACATATTGAACAGGAAGGTGGATTTGGCCCGGTTTGCGCTCTCGGCGTTTTCCGCAGCAATCTGCAATTTTGCATTCAGCTCCTGCGTATCGTTCGCGGCTTTTCTTGCGGCAGCTTCGGCTTTGCGTGCCTTCCGGAGCAGCTTCAGGATCGCGAGCAGAATGACTGCAACAAAAATGCTGCTGACCAGCAGGACCATGAAGAAGTTATCCCTTATAAACTCACTCAGGGTAACCTTCCGCGAGGAGCTCTTATACATTGCCAGAGAGCCGGTGAGCATATTGGTCGGCATGGCCTTGATCGTTTTGTTCAGGATGGACAGCAGATGGCGGTTTCCGCTATTGACCGCAAAGCAGGATTTGGCAGGGTTTGGAAGCGGAACGCTGTAAAAGTCGTATTTCTTGCTGTAGTTTTCCTGGCTGCTGACCCCTGTGACAAAGCAGTCCGCCTGTCCGTCCTTGACCAGCCTTGCCGCATCCTCCTGTGCAGCGCAGTCCACGATCTCCCACTGCGGATAATAAACCGCAATGTACCTTTTCAGGGAGAGCTTGTTTTGCGGAACGGCAACGCGGTTCGCTTGGTTTTCGTTAAAGTGCTGTTTGTTCGTGACCGCCATCATGTTGGAGGTCCACGTTGTGTTGGTACAGGCAACGCGATAGTCTTCCGCCAGATTGGGGCTCTGGTCGAAATGGAATACCATGTCGATCTCGCCTGATTTCAGCGCATCGAGTTCCGCTTTTTGGCTGTCATAACCGACCATCTGGAATACCAGTTCCTGATTTCCCAGACAATCTCTGGCAAACTGAATATAGTCCGTGATGGTTCCGGTAATCTCCCCGGTGGCAGGGTCATAGGTGCTGACGCCGCTGTCACCCGTCAGAAAGCCCATCCTGATCGCACCGTGCTCTTTGAGCCACGCCTTTTCCTCTCCCGTAAGGATCGGGGTATAATCCAGCGAGAAATACCTTTTATAGAGATCCGCCGTATAAAAAGGATCGGCGTCCTCCAACGCGCGCATCGCATTGTCCAGTTCTTCCTTGAGATCAGGACGGTCTTTGTTGATCGCATAGTAGATGTCGGATTTTCCCACACGGGTCATGGTCGAGATGCCAAGCTCCGCCCAGAAGGATTCTTCCAGCGAAACAAAGCAGTCGATCTCATGTTTTGCCAGCTTTTGCTTCACATCCTCATTGTTGGAGATGTTGACGTGCTGCGTTTTCAGGTCGTATTTTTCTTCCCATTCGGTCAGCATGACCTCCGGTTCCGTTCCCATCAGAACGCCGATCTTTTTGCCGTTCAGCGTTTTGAAGTCGGAAGCGGAGATATCGGCGCGCGAGAGATCGGCATAGAGGTAATATTTTTCCTCCCCCATCGGTTCGTCCGAAAACAGCATTTCCTCAGCGCGATCCTCCGTATAAGAAATATCGCCCATAATGTCGATTTCGCCGTTTTTAAGTTTTTCAAAGCAGTCTGACCAGTCGCAGGTCACATACTCGAACTGCCAGCCTGTATAGCCG
>CAJMLQ010000250.1 GCA_905214265.1 uncultured bacterium | reverse complement strand
CCCATATCCTCGTTTATAATATAAATATCTGCTAAAATGGGGCGTGATAAACTTGCCGCAAACGGAAACAACTCTGCAAAATCAAATCATCAAGCTGGAGCAGGAGAACCAGGCACTCAGGCATGAATTATTAAAATGCAATCTCGAAAAGGCTATATCCGACGAGGCCATGAGCCGCAATGTCGCAAAAGATACCGCAGCATTTTTCGGTACTCCCTGCTCTGATTGGTATGTGTTGCTGCTTTTCCACGGAAAACGTCCTGACACACCACCAGAAGTCGGATATTCAGCTCATGAGAAAGACCCGGTGGACGTAGTATCCTGTGCCTTCTCGCCCGCATTGAAAACGTTGGGAATTCCCTTTTTCTTTCCAATTAAAGGCTGCATTGGCTGTCTGTTAAACCTCAACGTACCGGAGCATTTTGACCAGAGTACGAAATCTTGCATCGCCTTATGCGCCCAAATAAAAAGCCACTTACAAAGTATCCTTTCTGATCACGCCAACACATTAGTTGCATCTATATCCATCAGTCGCATCTCTCAAATGGATGAAGGTCCCCGTCTTCTCTATCGCTGCGCAAACAATGTGTCAGAGCGCCGAACACCGGAGACAGATGCCATCTGTTCCGAATACGATCTTCCCAAAGCCGCTCCCAGTGCAGTCCAGCAGACTATTTCGCTGGAATCCGAATTTTGGCGTCAAATTCAGCAGCATGCCTTTTTTGACGCAGCTACCACACTGGAGCAGCTCATCCACGCCACGGACGTGACGCAGAGTTCCTTGGAGCACACGCTCACTTCTGTTTTTTCCCGAATGGAGCAAGTCCTGCACTCCATTGCGGCGGAAACTGGTGCCGATATCTCCCACGACCCGGAACTTGCAAATATGCTGCCTGCCCTGACCCAGTCACGAACCTATCAAGAGCTGCGTGATCATGCCTATGACATTTTGGCCACGTTGGAAGACCGATTCTACACGCCTCCCAATTCGCGAAATCAAAAAATGCCCAGTATAGAACAGTACATTCAGCAGCATTACGCGGAACAGAGCTTGGGCGCAAAAGCAATTTCTGAACATTTTAAAATCAGTTCCTCCTATTTGTCGCGAATTTTCAAAGCGGACATGGGCATCGGTGTTGTCGAATATATCCATCGGATTCGCATTGATGCCGCAAAAAAACTTCTGTGCTCTGCCACATCAAACCTGGACGAAATTGCAATTCAGGTTGGATTTTCAAACCGATGGGTACTGATTCGGACATTTAAAAAATTGGAAGGTACCACCCCGGGTATATACCGAACGAATCATGCCAATACCGCTTCTTTCTGAATGTCGCCCCACTGTCAAAACAGGGCCGCTCCAAGTCGGAACGGCCCTGCTGCTATATTTGATTCAATTAGTCGATTACAATTCTTTCAGCAAATGTTGCGGTAGATGGGACCAGGTACTCTCGTTTCTCCGTCAGCGGTCAGCAGATAGTCTTCCAGAATTCCCGTCAGGAAGTATTCAGCCTTTTTCAGGTCCCGGGCGTGGGGGCGGATCTGCATATCGTAATGCCAGAACCGCTGGCCAGGCTTGCCGATGCCCAGGGGGTCGTTCTCCTGGAATAGGGTGGCACCGAAGCTCTCGTCGTCGGATACGGAGGACAGCTTCTTGATGATGGCCACCAGCTTGGGGTCCATCTTCTTGAACTCCTCGTCATCGGGATTTTCTTTGTAGCGGGACATCATGGCCTGCGCGTCAGGAATATTCATCTTCAGCTGACCGCCCAGGTTGTCCACGCTGTTGTGGCGCAGTTCCTTGCCGCAGCAGGCGTATTCGCCCACGGGCGTGAAGCCGTAGGACCGCAGGTAGTTCTTCTCGATCTCCAGGGTGGCAATGCACTCCCGGGGGCCATTGCCAGTGCCGCCGTAGGTGGTGAAAGCGATGCCGTAGCGTTTTTTGTCCGGGTCCGAGATGGGACGGCGGCGCTTGAAGACCACATTCCGGGTCTTGTAGTCCTCCTGATCACCCACGCAGGAGTTGAAGTTTACATAGGGCA
>CAJMLQ010000249.1 GCA_905214265.1 uncultured bacterium | reverse complement strand
GGATGGAGGTCTTCACTAACACCCCCAAAGTACTGGAATCCCGTCGTCAAAACCTGGAGCTGCTCCTCTCCACCCACAACCGGAAATGTCTCTCCTGCGTCAAGTCCGGCAAGTGCGAGCTGCAGAAGCTCTGCTTGGACTACGGCGTAGACAACGAGTCCGCTTATGACGGCGAGCGCATCGAATACGAGATCGACGACTCCGCTCCCCACATGATCCGGGACAACAACAAGTGCGTCCTCTGCCGCCGCTGCGCAGCCGTCTGCCGCAAATGGCAGGACGTCGGCGTCATCGGCGCCAACGAGCGCGGCTTCCGCACCAACATCTCCTGTGCCTTTGAGTCTCCTCTGGGCGAGGTTTCCTGCGTCTCCTGCGGCCAGTGCATCGTTGCCTGCCCCACCGGCGCCCTCTCGGAAAAAGATCAGACTCAGGACGTGCTGAAGCTCCTGTCTGACCCCTCCAAGACCGTCATCGTCCAGACCGCTCCCGCCACCCGTGTCACCATCGGCGAAGCCTTTGGCATGCCTATCGGCACCAACGCGGAAGGAAAGATGGTCGCGGCTCTGCGCCGCCTGGGCTTTGCCAAGGTCTTTGACACGGACTTTGCCGCTGACCTCACCATTATGGAAGAGGCCAACGAACTGGTCGAGCGCATCCAGAATGGCGGTGCTCTGCCCATGATCACTTCCTGCTCTCCCGGATGGGTCAAATACTGCGAGCACTATTTCCCCGAATTTATCCCGAACCTTTCCACCTGCAAATCTCCCCAGCAGATGTTCGGTGCAGTGGCCAAAACCTGGTACGCCAAGCAGCTGGGCATCGATCCCAAAGACATGGCGGTCGTCTCGATCATGCCTTGCACCGCCAAGAAGTTTGAGGTCGGCCGTGACAACGAGTCCGCTGCCGGTGTCCCGGACGTGGATATCGCTTTGACCACCCGCGAACTGGCCCGGATGATCCAGACTGCCGGTCTGGACTTTGTAAACCTCCCCGACGAGGATTACGATGCGCCTCTGGGCATCGATACCGGTGCGGGCCTGATCTTCGGCGCAACGGGCGGCGTTATGGAAGCGGCTCTCCGCACCGCTGCGGACTGGCTCACCGGCGGCAGCGCCTCTGGTGAGGCTCTGGACTTCAAGGAAGTCCGCGGTACCGAAGGCGTCAAGGAGGCTTCCTACACCATCGGCGGCCTGACCTTGAAGGTTGCGGTCTGCTCCGGCCTGGCCAACGCGAAGAAAGTTCTTCGCGCGGTCAAGGAGGGGAAGGCGGACTATCAGTTCATCGAAGTCATGGCCTGCCCCGGCGGCTGTGTCAACGGCGGCGGCCAGCCCTTCCAGCCCGCTTCCGTCCGGAACTTCACCGATCTCCGCGCCCTCCGCGCCCAGGGCCTATACCGGACCGACGCCAAGATGGAGCTGCGGAAATCCCATGAAAATCCCGGCATCAAGAAGCTCTACGACGAGTTCCTGGAGAAGCCCGGTAGCCATGTGGCCCACGAAGTTCTCCACACCTCTTATGTGAAACGTCCGAAGTATTAATAATTGCCAAATCAATCGGCGGCGTGGAACATCTCACGTTCCACGCCGCCTTTCCCTATATGGGGACGCTGTTTTTTCCCAATCGGACCGTCAAAAGAAAGGAAGGCCTTATGGCACTGACCAAGCACATCCGCCCTGGCTCCACGGATATGACCAGCGGCAACCCCTACCGCCTGATTGTCCTGTTCTCCATCCCGCTGCTGATCGGAAATATTTTTCAGCAACTCTATAACATGGTGGACAGCATTGTTGTCGGCAACGTCATCGGTGAAACAGCTCTGGCCGCAGTCGGCACCGGTTTTCCCATCATTTTTATGCTCAGCTCCCTGTTTATGGGGATCGGTTCCGGCGCTACCATCATGATCGCCCAGTTTTACGGTGCGCAAGATACGCAGCGCATCCGTAATACCGTCGGAACAATCTATACCGCCATGATCGTGGGAATCGTTCCACTCAGCATTCTGGGCATCGTCACAGCGCGGCCGCTGCCTCGGCCTGGCCGGAATCGATGGACTCGATGCCGCCGCGCAGGACCTCC
>CAJMLQ010000248.1 GCA_905214265.1 uncultured bacterium | reverse complement strand
GCAGGCTTGTCCTCGACCCAGCGGATCCAGGCCAGGCCCTTGGCGCCGATACCCTTGGCCTGCTCGGTGAGCTTGTCGATCTCTTTCCGGGTGTAGGTGGATGCGCCGTCCTTGACGACGATGCCCCGGACGCTGCCGCCGGCTTCCACCGCTCCGGCAAATACCGAGAAACCACAGTCCTTTACCAGTTCGGACAAGTCGCAGATCTCCATGCCGTAGCGGATGTCCGGTTTGTCGGAGCCGAAGCGCTCCATGGCGTCTTTATAGGTCAGCCGGGGCAGCGGCTCGGTGATGTCGATGCCCTTGACGGCCTTCATGATGTGCTTGACGAAGCCTTCGCCCATTTCCATGACGTCCTCGGTGTCCACAAAGGACATTTCCAGGTCGATCTGGGTGAATTCCGGCTGCCGGTCAGCCCGAAGGTCCTCATCCCGGAAGCAGCGGGCAAACTGGACGTACCGGTCAAAGCCGGAGATCATCAGCAGCTGCTTGTAGATCTGAGGGGACTGGGGCAGGGCGTAGAAACTTCCGTTGTGCACCCGGGAGGGGACGACGTAGTCCCGGGCTCCTTCCGGAGTGGATTTCATTAGCATGGGGGTATCGATCTCGATGAATCCGTTGTCCGCAAAATAGTCCCGGGCGGCCTTGACGATCTTCGCCCGGAGCATCAGGTTTTTCTGCAGCTTGGAGCGGCGCAGGTCCAAATAGCGGTAACGCAGCCGCAGCTCCTCGTTGGTGTCAGTCTCGTCGGTGATGTGGAAGGGTGGGGTCTGTGCCTTGGCCAGGATGCGCAGTTCGGTGACGAAAATTTCCACCTCGCCGGTGGGCAGGTCGGGATTGACGCTCTCCCTGCGGCGGACGGTCCCCCGGGCCATGAGGACGTATTCCGAGCGCACCTCCTTGGCCTTTTCGATGACGGCGCGATCGGTGGAGTCGTCAAAGATCAGCTGGACGATGCCAGTGCGGTCACGTAGGTCGATAAAGACTAATTCGCCCTTGTCCCGCTGTTTCTGGGTAAAGCCCCCGACGACGATTTCACTGCCGATATCCCGGACGGAAACTTCCCCGCAGTAATGGGTCCGTTTCAATCCGCGCATGGATTCTGCCATTTTCAAAACAACCTTTCTGGTTTAATTTTTGATATGTTTGGGAATAAGGTCACGCCTTCGCTTTGATGGGGACAAGTAATCCGTCTGCTCATGCTCCATCGCCGCCCGGAAAAGAAAATCCACCCCCGGAACCCGCCCGTCCGGCGGATCTCGTGGGGCGGAAGGGAATTCATTTCAGCAGGCCGGAGAGCAGCTCAGGAGAGACCTCCCCGCTGTCCAGCGCGCCGGACAACTCGGCCAACTCATGGTCGTAGAAAAACTTGGACAGGTCGCCGTCCAGATCCACCTCGGCCGTTTCGCCGGTGGCCATGTTTTTGACCTTGGCCTTTCCAGCCGCCAGCTCGTCATCGCCGATGACCATGGAGAATTTCGCGCCGATCTTGTCGGCATACTTCATCTGGGCCTTGAGGCTGCGGCCCACCAGGTCGGATTCCGCCGCGAAACCTTCGGAACGGAGTGCGGCGGCCAATTCCATGGCCCGGACAGCAGCATCTTCGCCCATGGAGGCAATGTAAAGGTCACAGGGGGCGGGTTTGGGAATTTCAATCCCCTGGGCCTCCAGCACCATCAGCAGCCGTTCGATGCCCATGGCATATCCAATGCCGGGTTGATCCGCACCGCCCAGGCTTTTGATGAGGCCGTCATACCGACCGCCGCCGCAGACCGTACTCTGCGCGCCGATATCGCCGGAGACAAACTCAAAAACGGTCTTGGTATAGTAATCCAGTCCGCGGACGATGCGAGGATTGACGGTGTAGGCGATACCCAGGGCATCCAGACGCTTTTTCAGCCCCTCAAAGTGGGCCTTACAGTCGTCGCAGAGATAATCCAGGCCGATGGGGGCGTCTTTGGCAATTTCCTTACAGACCGGGCTCTTGCAGTCCAAAATCCGCAGGGGATTTTTTTCCAGACGGGTTAGGCAGGTCTCGCAGAGCTCTTCTTTGCGGGCCTCAAAGTATTCCTTCAGCGCCGCATGATAATGTTTGCGGCAGGTGG
>CAJMLQ010000247.1 GCA_905214265.1 uncultured bacterium | reverse complement strand
GCTCCAGGTTCCGTCGGGTACCGGAGTGCTCGATAAGAAAATCAATGGCACGCTTGCCGGTCTCGAAGTCCATGAGCTTCCGGCCGTGTCCAAAGTCGCCGGTGGAAGCGAAGCAATACTTGCAGCGCAGATTGCAGTCGTGGGCGATGTGCAGGCACATGGCCTTGACCGGAGAGGAGACCATCTTATCAGCAAACTGGGCGTAATCATCCTCTGAAAAAAGGATCCCGTTCTGATACATGGCGTACAACTCCGCATACGCTTCCCGGAGTTCTTCCGCGTTGAACTCGCTGCTGAGAATATCCAGGACTTCCTGGGGGCATTCTTCCCGGAGCGGCGGTTCCAAATAGTCCAAAAGCCGGTAAGCCGCATCGTCAACCACCGAAACGCCGCCGCTGTGGACATCCAAAACGATATTGTAGCCATTCAGGCTGTATTTGTGGATCATGATACCATGCCTTTCTCAAACTGTCCATTTTCGCCCGGAACAGCCCGTCCCAGGCGTCCGCACAAAAGGAACGGGCGCACCTGTGCGTTCTGCACACTGTGCGCCCGCGAATCGCGCGGAAATCTGACTGTCTTATTTCTCCTCGTGCTCGCACTTCTGGTTGGCAACGGTGCAGGAGGTCTTGCAGGCAGACTGGCAGGAGGCCTGGCACTCGCCGCAGCCGCCCTTGGCAGCACTGCATTTCAGGTTCGCGTTGTTGAGGGTCTTTACATGTTTGATTTTCGTCATTTTTATCTCTCCATTCCAATAGTTGTCACAAAAACGATTACCGCCGTTTCCCGCTTCCGGAGCCGACGCCAAGCACACCGCCCAACATACCGGCTGCCGCGTACAACAGGAGCTTGCTCAGTCCCTGCATCACCGGAAATCCGCCTGAAAAACAGATTCCCCCAAGCACAACACAGCCTCCCAGCAGCAATCCAGTAAATCCACCGGTCATAAGACCGCGCTTTTTCCGGAATTTCGCTGCAAAGAAACCCGCCGCGAATCCCCCGGCCGCCGAAATAATCCGCGCCAGCCATGCAACCGCCGCCAGCGTTAAATGCATCGCAGACATTGCCGCTGCAAAAAGCAGAAGCAGAAGCAGCGCAGCAACCGCGCCAGCCAACAATCCGGCCAATACCGGCTTCACATATGCTTTTGCCCGAACCGGCCAAGCCCGTTCTTCCGTCTTTGCTGTTTTATCCATTTCCTACCCGCCTTCACATCGATCTTACTGCATGGATATGCGGACGGGCATCCAATTATGCGGGATTACACTTCTTCGTCGTGCAGAGTTTCGTTGGACTGAATCGCCCAGCGTTTAATCCGGATCTTGCTTCGGTCGGAGCCGGTTTCAATTACGACGGTGTCCTCGCGAAGGGAAACGACGCGGCCGATAATGCCACCGCTGGTGGTGATTTCATCGCCCACCTGCACGTTGTTGCGCATTTTCTGGGTTTCCTTCTCACGCTTTTTCTGCGGACGGATCAAAATGAAGTACATGGCGACCACGACCAACAGAATGGGAAGGAGCTGGACAAGGATGACAAGCCAGGACCCCTCTCCCGCAGCGGCAGATGTGGTTGACAGCAAAGCTGTTAGCATTCGAGATACCTCCAATTGCAAATTCGCGCCGGCTTGGACAAGCCGGTCAGCAATATACCCATTATACGATACTGCGGCAAATTTTGCAAGGGGGAAGTTTGTACGTTTTATGAATTTTTGGAAGTTCTGCCGTTATCCAGCGAAAAACGCCTCAATTCCATCCGCTGTTGCCCGGGCGAACGCAGGATTATTTGCCTCGTCCACACAAACGCTCAACTCTTCCTTATTGCTTAAAAAGCCGTATTCCACCAAAATGGCCGCGAACTGTTTGGTTCGGGTAACGGCAAATTCGCTGAATTTGGCGCCGCGATTTTTCGCTCCGCTTCCGTAGGCCATGGTTTTGTAGGCATCGAAAATCTCGTCGTTTACATATTTGGCAAGCCGTTGGGAGTAAGGATTGTTGTAGTAAACCTCGATCCCCCGCGCAGAAGTATTGTCCGCCCAATTGTGATGCACGGACACATAGACATGCGGCATCCATTCCGTCGCAAGATCCACGCGCTCATAAAGGCCGATTTTGGTACCGCCGTTGGTGTCCAGCATATAGAC
>CAJMLQ010000246.1 GCA_905214265.1 uncultured bacterium | reverse complement strand
TGTTTTTGTTAATATTGATATACTGTATTAGAAACGGCTGGATGAACCTCCGCCTCCGGACGATCCTCCTCCGAAACTGCCGCCTCCGCCACCGCCTGAGCCTCCCGAACGTCTGGAAGAGGTGTTGATTTTCGGTATTGTATAGCCTACCATGTATTCGGCATCGCAATACATACATCGATGGCGAGCCTCCATCAGTCCTTCTGATAAAGTGGTGGCTTTAATAATAGTCCGATATTTTTCTTCTTTGTGCAGCGTCATTTGTCCGCAGGAGGGGCAGCATTCATAGCCGTCCTTTTCAAGCGGTATCCGGATTTTCACCTCTTCGCTGCAAGCGGAGCACCGGTAGATGCGGATATAGGCCGTCTTCAGTTCTGTTTCTTTGCGTTCGCTTTCAGTCAGCCGGTTCGTATCCTTTATCAACTCGTGCAAAGGAATCTCCCGGAGGGTTTCCCGATTGCATTTCGGGCATGTCCGGCTGCGCCTGAGGGTCTTTTGTTTCTGTATGCCGAAATACCAGCAGGCAATACCAAGAATGGCGGGCCACACCGGTACCAGCCAGCACAGTCCGAGCAGGGTGCGTACAGTAAAGGGTTTTCGGGTAGCCAACAAGGTCAATGCGGCTTCCGTCCCTTCGTCTTTCGGCGTCATCCGGAGTACCGCCGATTTCCAGACAAGCCAGTTTATAAGTATCAGCATCAGGGCAAACACGATAAAGACCAGGGAAGGGGTGGTACGCCGGAACTTTTTTATCCATGCTTCCGGCGGTGCTGCCTGATAGTCACTTCCGTACAGAACTGCCGCCACCGCCTTGACACCTTCAAGCATTCCTGTATTCCAGTCATTTTCCCGAAGATGCGGCACCATGGTTTCCATCTGTATTCTTTTGCAAATGGCATCCGGCAATACACCTTCCAGGCCATACCCGGTCTTGAAGGTGATATCACGAATATCCCGGGTCAGCAGAATCAGCAGTCCGTTGTCATCTTCCGCCTTGCCGACACCCCACCGGTTGAACAGCGTAACGGCAAATTCATGCGGATCCTCTTCTCCGATGCTGTTCAAGGCGACAACTGCCACTTCTATGGTCAGGGAGTCTTCCAGTTGTTGCAATATATTGTTGATTTTATTTTTCGTTTCACTGTCCAATATATGGTCAGGGTCGGATACCCAATTGTCCGCATTGTATGTCTTGGGATTAGGTACATCATCGACCGTTCCCCATGCCATCGGGCAGAAACCCACCAGAACGGCTATGCAGATTATAAGTTTTCGTATCATATAGTGCCTCCTTTCTCATGATTATTCATATCGACTGGTCTGAAAGAACGTCTGCTGTCCTTTTCATCGTATTCTTTTAATTTCTCGCTGTTCATTTCCAACAGGTAAATGACGAATCCGGAAAATCCAAGCAAGCACATCACGCAGAAAAATAAGAGCAGAAGCATCCAGCCCCAGCTGATATAGTCAAACATGGGTGAGGCAAACCTCATGCAGATAATATAGGCAAACCCAAATGCCGCAACCAATATTCCCAATGCCATGATGGGAAACAGCAGGATTACTGCCAGTGTTTTCCATATCAGTTTGCAGAATTTGGGGTGACGGCCTATGACAGCATAGCCAGCCAAAGAGCAAACGGTAGCAGATACCAGTATCATTATCAGACAGATAAATCCAGCCATCAGCCATTCCACAGGAGAAGCGGCGGCGAGCGACCCTCTGTTCTCTGCAAAGATATTGGCAAACAGTCCTTCATTGATGATAAGATGCCCCAGACTGAACAGTACGGTGGTCAGAGCAAATACAATCATGAAAATAAAACCCGCCGCCAGACAGCCTAACGGCCCTTTGGAGTCTTGCTTCCTTCTCCAGATAATCAGTACGGTTATCAGAATCTGTAGTACAATCAGGATATATCCTTCCATAGGCTCGGTCAGTTAAAAATGACGGGGAGAGTGGCGACAAAGGAGATAGCTTTTCCCTTCCATTTTGCCGGGACATACTTTATGCCGTAGAGGCAGTCGCAGACCGCTTTTTCCAATAGCGGATGGGGGTCTCCGTTTATTTTCACGTTGCTGGCAACGCCGTCAGCCCCGATGGTTATTTCCGCCGTCATTCTTCCTGTAATTCCTTGCTCGACTGCCTCT
>CAJMLQ010000245.1 GCA_905214265.1 uncultured bacterium | reverse complement strand
TGGTCGTTTCGGGAGGCGGCAACGAGGCGCTGTGCGTGCTCGGCGGCCGTTTCGGTATATTGGCAGATCATCGGGCGTACCCACATCTGTCTGGAAGTAGGAAAAGCCCTGGTGCCGTCTGGCACCAGGGCTTTTCACCACCTCAAGTTTCGTCTAAAGCTTTTTATAATAACACACGCTTGGAAGAGATCGTTCAAAACCGGCCCGTTCATAAGCGCGGCGGGCTGGGGCGTGACCGTCGTCTCCGCCCGTTGTAACCTGTGCAAATAGAAGCCCCTCACTGCGCATCCTATCCTGAATAAAGCGATACAGCGCCTGACCGATGCCTTTACCCCGGCAGCTTTTGTCCACGGCATTCGTTCCGATAATGCCGATTTTTCTCTCTTCGTCTGCAAAATAGCTAATGAACCCTACAACCCGCCCATTCAGAACCGCCACATATCCGCGGCCTGCTGTGAGCTCCCGGATAACGTCGCTGCGCTTGCGTTCCTCCCAGCCGGAAAAGAAAGCTTCGTATAGCTCACCGCCCAAATCCCGGCGGAATATCCCCCGGATCGGCGTCCAGGCCTCCACAGCAATATCCGCGGCAGCTTCCAGATGCTCTTCGCCAGCTGGCAGGATGGCAACTAACTCATTCATAATGACTCCTCCCGATTCGTGTATAGACGCCGGTAATCGTTCAGGGTGATCCCCTCAATGCTTTTAAATTTCCGGGAAAAATTGGCAGCATCCACATATCCCACCGACTCCACAATCGTCCGGATGCTCCGGTCTGTTTCAACCAGCTGGCGCTTGATTTCTGCCATCCGAAGCTCCGCCAGCGCATGAACCATGGTGTCCCCGGTCATTTCCTTGTAGTACCGGCTCAAATAGGACTGCGAAACGTGCAGGGCCTCAGCCAGTCCTGCAATGGAAAAATCTGACTCCTGGTAATGCGCCTCCATGTAGGCTTCAATCCGCTTCAAAAGAGCGCGGTCATTTTTCGGAGCCTTCTGATTCTCCAACAAAAAATTCCAAAATGCCTGGGCTGCTTTTTGAAATTCACTTTTGGAAGTGATCTGCATCAACCCGGAGATTTGCTCCTGTGCAGCCGGAACCTGGTTCTCCCGCGCCAGTCCGATCAGTTCTTCCGCCAGCTCATACATCCGGTAGTGGATATACGCGACCGGCTGCCGCTCATCGCAAAGCTCTTCGATATACTGCGAAAACCAGTCGGAAGCGCTGGCCCGATCCTCCCGTCTGAGATACAAACGAAGCAGATTTCCCCCTTTTTCCAATTGCGGCTTTGCCGGAGCTTCTCCGCAGGCCGAAAGGTTTTCAAAATACTGCACATTGTCTTGATTATGGAAAAGTGCGAAATCCAATGCGGTCACGGCTTCAATATAACTGTCCCGGATGCATACCGCCGGGTGTGCGGCACGTCCGACTCCGCAAAACGGCGTATCGTCATACCGCAGGGCCATAAAGGTTCGAATCCGATGAACTAACTGCTTCATCTGCAGCTGCATCGCCGCATCCCGACTTTCACCAGCTTCGCCCACGTCGTATATCTCCGCCAAAACCGCAATGCGCTTTCCGTTTCCATCTTCTGAACCATCTTCGATCCCCACCGCCCGGCCGTCTTCAAAATCCAGGCTCGCATAAAGCACCGGCCCGTCCATTTCCTCCGGAGTGCTCTCTGGAAAGGCCTCGCCGCTGACAAACAGCATCATGACAAAAAAGGTGCCGTCTTCCCGCATCCGCAAATAGTCGAACGCCTGCTGCCATTCTGTTGGGTTGGAGAGCCTTCCCCGCAGCAGCCGCAAAAGCAGATGCTGGCCAACAATCGGTTCCTGCCGGGTAAGCGTCATTTCAAGCTGCGTATTTTTTTCCTGAAGGGTGCCGGCACGTTCACCATACCATTGTATGCCGGATCGGATTCGCTTAAATTCGTTCCGTTCTACGGCTTCGCGGGAGGGAAACCCGTCACTTTCTGGGCGGCTCTCCTGCGCCAGCCGGTAAACCGGCCGATAGTTGTAGATCCCCATCATAACCGCCGACAGGATTCCCACAACAACGCACAACAAGATCATGCCCCAAAGCCGTCTCTGGCTGGCCGCCACCTGTCCGAGCAGACTGTCTGTGGACACGAGGGTGACATACTGCCATCCCGTTTTCTCTGAGACGACACAAGTCCTCGCGTACTCGT
>CAJMLQ010000244.1 GCA_905214265.1 uncultured bacterium | reverse complement strand
AGGGAGCTATTTCTGTGATTCAGCCGGATATCACCAACTGCGGAGGCCTATCCGAGGCCAAGAAGATCTGCGACCTGGCACACATTTATGATGTCCGCGTCCAGTGCCATGTAGCCGGAACTCCTATCGCGGAGGCCGCTGCCATTCAGCTGGAAGCCGCCATCCCCAATTTTTACATCCACGAAACCTACCATATGGCAGCGCATCCTGACTGTGTGTCCTACGGAAAGTACGCTTACGTACCGGAAAACGGTTATTTGACTGTGCCGGATCTGCCTGGCCTAGGGCAGGAGCTTTCTGACAAGGCCATGGCGGAATCGCTGGGACATATCGAGGTCCGATAAGGTAACCAATTTTTTGAGATACAGACCGTGCCGAGCATGGCAGCTTCAAATCCGCTGCGATGGGAACTTGCCCCAAGCATCGGCCCCTAACAGGAAAAACGCAGATAGAGGCAGTGGAGTAGATCGGATGATAATTACCCTCGTTAACAGCTAAAAACAACAAATAGAGCGAAAAGGACAGGACAACCCGTTCTTTCCGCACCTAGTTTATCTTCGCATCTATATGGACTTCCATCGTAGGCCCGGTTGTCCTTTCCAATTTCTCGTCCGATTTTCGGGTTCCCCCCTCAGAATCAAACATCTAAAAAATTCATCCCATGCAACTTCTTCAGCAAAAAGCGACCAATATAGCCATACAGTTCAACTGAAAAAGCGTACGATTCACACGCAGAAGCTCGCTGGTTCGAGTCCAGTAGTCTTTGCCAAAAAGAACCTGATTTCACGAGAAATCAGGTTCTTTTCTTTGCTTTTTGCGTATTTGCAGTGCCCCGATTTTTTTGGTGTTTTTGATTGACTACAGAAATACCACAGACAGGAAAACTCCCGCATCCGCGGGAGTTTCTTTTTTCGCTTTCATGGCGGCAATCAGAACTCTCAGCTTCTCCTCGCACTCTTCCGGGGTATGGCCGCAGACATTCCGGGAGCTCTGCTTGCCGTCCGGCCCTCCGGGTGAATACCGCCCTTCCCAGAGGTGGTCGCCGATCTGATTGCCGCTGCCGGGCTTTCGCCGCTTTGCCATGGTATCAGCCCCTTTCCGAAGATCTCGGTCATGAAGGTGTCCATCACCTGGGCCGCCTGCCGCTGTATATCGTCGGTGACGTTGGCGTAGGTGTCCAAGGGGAAGCTGGCCTTGGTGTGGTCCAGGATGCCGGAGCGGGTCTTGGCATCCACGCCGATGGCCAGAGCAATCGGCTCCGCTTTCCAATTAACAATAAAAAATCGGAGTACCCCGAAGGATACTCCAATCGTCCGCGTGTCATGAAACGGCCTGTGAAATCCGGTAATACCGGTGGTTTATAAGCAGCAGACAAGACACTTTTATCTTAGATAGTCCGGTCAAGCACAGTAACCTGCGTGATCACATCGCGCAGGCGGTCAGATCCTACCATATAGTTCAGGACATCGTCAGCTGTTGCGAAGTATTGTGTAGTATCAGGCTGCCCCCACAGGTAGGCAATGATTCGTCCCCTGGAATGGCTGATCCCGTATTCTTTCCCATCCCAAATAAAGTCGATTTCACCGCCTTTGTCCACACACCATTTAAAATCACTGATTGAAACAAATTGATTCTGTTCGGGTGTATTAGCGGGAATCAAAGGAGTCATGGAAACAATCTCCTTTCTTTGTATGAATCGCTTCAATGGCATATCCATAGGATTAAAGCTTGGACCTGTTGGTGTCCATATAATTTCATGGGCGTGGGGATTTACATGCTCCCCCGGGTTACCATGGTCTGAATGATGAATCTCATAATCGGCTTTACCATCTGGGCCAATATGGGTCTCATAAAGCTCTCCGTGTTTATTATATGTCTGATTGATATCGCCCGGATTCCCTAAGAACTTCCAATCGTTTGGTTTTTTAGGGTTTGGTTTCCAGTCTGCGCCATAAGCACTGCCGCCGCCTTTGCCAATCAGGTACGGCTCTATTGTATCACGATCACCACTCGATGTGCTGCCGATTTTAAAGGCGTCCAAATCTTCACCACGGAAACTACGCTCGTAATCCACGTAGATGATATTGCCCTGCATTTCAGGAAACGGTGTATTGTAACAGATGATTTTTTCCGGCTCAATGCGCCGCAGCATCTCGTCATATCCTGCTATGAACCATTCTTTCTGGTCACAGCAGTTGTCATGCTCTGTGG
>CAJMLQ010000243.1 GCA_905214265.1 uncultured bacterium | reverse complement strand
GACCGGTTAAGGATTATATGCTGACCCGCTATGCCTGTTATTTGATTGCCCAGAATGGTGATCCCAAGAAAGAAGAAATCGCATTTGCGCAAAGCTACTTCGCTGTACAAACCAGAAAGCAGGAACTGATTGAGGAGCGTATTGCACTGATTGAGCGCACTGAAGCGCGTGGCAGACTGCGTGAATCTGAGAAGCGCCTTTCCCAGAATATCTATGAGCGCGGTGTTGATGACGCCGGTTTTGGTCGCATTCGCTCTAAAGGTGATCAAGCCCTGTTTGGTGGTCACACTACAATGGAAATGAAAACACGTCTGGGCGTGAAAGACAATCGACCTCTTGCAGACTTTCTGCCCACACTGACAATTGCAGCAAAGAATCTGGCAACAGAAATGACCAATTATAATGTGGAAGAAAAAGACCTGCAGGGTGAACGTGCCATTACCGGCGAACACGTGCAGAATAATCTTTCCGTACGCGAGATGCTCGGTCAGCGTGGCATTAAGCCGGAAGAACTGCCGCCCTCTGAGGACATCAAAAAACTGGAACGTCGCGTTAAATCGCAGGAGAAAAAGCTGGCAGCGCAGGCAGGTAAGCTGCCGGACAGCAGTGAGGAGGGTAACAATGATTCATTATGATAATGTAGCTAATCTCAATATAGAACGTTACTGAAGGACGTCACTCAATAATTTTCCTCCCCCTTTCAAGTGTAATACTCGGACGGGACGGGCATCCAACTCCCGTCAGGACCTATCTTGCATTTCTTCCAATCTGTGGTATAATGAGCAGTGCTTAAAAAAATCGTAGGAGGTCTCAGTCAATGAACGATGTCATCAAGACAATTGCTACTCGCCGGAGCATTCGGAATTATACAGCCCAGCCTGTATCCCCTGAGCAACTGAACACTCTGCTCCAGTGCGCCATAAACGCGCCAAGCGCCCGCAATCTACAGCCCCGCTACTTTACTACACTGCAAAGGCCGGAGGAAATTCAAGAGCTGGCCGACGGCATCGCCCGCTCCCGCGGCATGGACCACCCTCTCCACAATGCACCTGCCGTCATCGTCATCTCCGGAGCCATCGACTCCTCCTGGGCGGTGACCGACTGTTCTCTCTCCGCTCAAAATATTATGCTGGCGGCGGAATCCCTCGGCCTCGGCACATGTTTTATCGGCTGCGGAACACCCTTTTGGAATAGCCCGGAGGGCGACGCATTTGCAGAAAAGATTCAAGTGCCTAAGGGATACCATCCTCTATTTGCCGTGACCGTCGGGTACCCGGCCACAACCCCAGAACCCACGCCCCGCAATCAGGATGTCGTTTCCATTCGCGCATAAAAATGAATAATTTATAAATATTAAAATTTTTCTTGTGAAAACAGGATAAGTGGGGTATAATGTGTAGAGAGCGTAAGTAGATCTTTAAACAACGCAGAAAGGAGATTCTACATGAATACTATTGCTAAAAATGTACTTGAAATGGAACAGCTCAAGGATCTCGTTGCAAAACTCAAGGGCACCGATACAAAAAAGGAAAAGAACTGTAAATGGATATGGATTGCCATAGCCGCTGCCGCTGTGGCCGCTTTGGTTATTGTAATGCTTGTAAAGCACAACAAAAAGCATGACTGCTGCTGCTGTGATGATGACGACGACGATTTCGATTATCTCGATGATGAGGACGATATCGAGTATGAGGAGGATTTCGACTACGACTTCGACGAAGAGGACGACGACACCGAGGATAACGACACCGACAAAGAATAGAAAGAGGTTTGCCATACGATGAAGGAACCACTGCTAATCCAGGGTACGGTTTCCGAAGTCCTGTTTCCTAATAAGGGAATCCTAATTCCGGCGACGGGGGATCCGTCCTCTCCACATGAGGACAGCCCAGCCGCCGGATTTTCTGTATCTGAGACTTCCAAACCCGCATCCTCGATCCACATAAAAAACGTTCTGCCAGGCCAGACAGTCGAAGTATCACTCAATCGAAAACGGCGGCGGGAGGGGCGCGTAGTCCGAGTATTATCGCCCGCACCGTATGAAGTTGAATCCCCCTGCCCCATCGCGGGCTGTTGCGGCGGCTGCCATTATCAGACCGTCCCCTACGATAAACAGCTGGAGTTAAAAGAACTTCAAGTTCGGAAACTGTTGGCCCCCGTACTGGATGCGTCAAGACCTATGTTTCTCCCCATTCTCCCAAGCCCTGCCCCAGCAGGCTACCGCAATAAAATGGAATAC
>CAJMLQ010000242.1 GCA_905214265.1 uncultured bacterium | reverse complement strand
CCTGAGATGCTGCAAAAATCCCGTCAATATCTGCAAAATGCCGGCAGAGAAGCTGCGCGGCCCGCTCGCCGATATTCCGAATTCCCAAGCCGAACACCAGCCGGGACAATTGATTGCTTCTGGACCGGTCAATAGAGTCCAGAAGGTTCTGCGCAGACAAATCTCCCATCCGCTCCAGATTAACCAACTGCTCTTTTTGTAAGCTGTAAAGGTCTGCTGGTGATGAAATCAGGCCGTTTTGCAGCAAGAGATCGATGATTGCCGGACCAAGCCCCTCGATGTTCATGGCGCCCCGGGAGGCAAAGTGAATCAGATTGCGGCGCAGCGTCGCCGGACAGGCGGGATTGACACAGCGGATGACCGCCTCGTCACGGACGGTTCTGCTGTGGCAGACGGGGCATTCGTCCGGAATAAGATACGGTTCGCTCCCCTCCTCGTGGGCCACTGAACGAATTACCTCCGGGATGATCTCCCCGGCCTTCCGGACAAGGATCCGGTCGCCGATGCGGAGATCCCGCTCCGTGATAAAGTCCTGATTGTGGAGAACTGCCCGACTGACGGTGGTTCCTGCTAAGGTAATAGGATCGAAAAGGGCCGTAGGCGTACAGGCCCCCGTACGTCCGACGTTAATTTGGATTTCCCGGAGTACGGTCTCTTTTTCCTCTGGCGGATATTTGAATGCCACCGCCCAGCGAGGAAATTTTGCCGTTGAGCCGAGCTTTGTCCGCTGGGAAAAATCATCGACTTTGATAACCGCGCCATCGATGTCAAAGGGATATTTTCCACGCATTTCGCCGATCCGGCGAACCTCTTTCACAGCTTCCCCAATGGCGTCAAACCGCCGGTAGGAAGGAATCACCTGAAATCCAAGACGGCTTAAGACGTCCAGGGATTGTTTGTGGGAACCGATCTCAGTTCCCTCCATCTGCTGCAAATTAAAAATGAAAATATCCAGCTTTCGTGCAGCGGTAATTTTGGGATCCTTTTGACGGAGTCCCCCGGCCGCCGCATTTCGAGGATTTTTAAAAGGCTCCTCCTCATTTTGCAGCTGTTCGGCTACTAGAGATTCAAACACCGTCCGTGGCATAAAAACTTCTCCGCGGACTTCTATAAAAGGAACCGGTTCCGTCAGTTTTTGGGGAATCGATGTGATTGTCCGCAGATTCAGGGTGACGTCTTCCCCTACAAATCCGTTTCCACGAGTAGAGCCGCGCACAAAAACGCCGTTCCGGTATTCCAGCGAAACAGAAAGTCCATCAATCTTTGGCTCAACGATGAAGGCAGCCTCCGGAATCACTTCCTTACAGCGATTCCCGAAATCATACAGATCCTCTTCGCTGAACACATCCTGAAGGCTCCCCATCTGAACGGTGTGTTCCACTTTTTCAAAGGTATTGAACAGCCCTTCATCCCCGACTCGCTGTGTGGGAGATTCCGGCGATATCTCGGCGGGAAAAGCCGCTTCGATCGCTTTCAGCTCCTGCATCAGCATATCATAATCATAATCGCTGATTTCCGGAGAATCCAGGGTATAATACAAATGGCTATGATAATTCAATTGGGCCACCAGCTCTTGGTAGCGCCGCTTCGTTTCTTCCGTCATTCTAAATTCCATTCCTCTTTTCGCATCGATCAGAAAACGCTGGCAGACAGCAAAAAACACACCGGCACACACATCCGGCAACAGAGTATAATTACTTGTTTATTATACCACAAATGTCAGAATTTCGGTAGTGGAATTTTTCATTTTTTCAGATTTGACTGAATCTTCTATAAAATCACAAAAATCACAGATTCCCTGCAAGTAGAGCTTTACATTTTCAATGTTTCCCGGTATAATAAAAAAAAGCTATACTTTTTACAAATCAGTCATTTATTCAAGGCGCAATCGTTTTCTGCCGCAAAAGCAACTAGGAAAATATCAGCCCGTCTTGACGGAAAAAATGCTTTCATTTCGTTATAGATATGAAAGCATTTGGATTTTATCAATCAAAGGATGGTAACAGCTATGCGTATTGCAATGTTTACGGAAACCTACCTGCCGTATATCAACGGGGTTGTCACCCACGTCAAGCTTTTGAAGGAAGGCTTGGAAAAACTCGGACATGAAGTCCTGATCGTAACAGCCGACCCCCACGCCCGGCATCACTATATCGAAAATCACATTCTTCACTGTCCCGGCGCCCGGTTTAAGCGGTTTTATGATTATGGAGTCGCGCTTCCCTACTCTCACCGGCGTGTGAAACTGATTGAAGACCCTTCCTGGTGCCCATTGGCGATTATTGTGGTCCGAGGTTGGTAAGTCTGATG
>CAJMLQ010000241.1 GCA_905214265.1 uncultured bacterium | reverse complement strand
CATTTCTTCGGCAATACCGAAGTGTAGGGCGCGGCGGACGTTGTCGTTGAGCAGGCGCTCAGCATCGCCAGTGCGGGTGATGCGGTTGAATTCTCGCACAGCTCGGCAAGTGATGCCATACAGGGGGGAGCGTTTATCGCTCTCCACCAAAGGCAAGGCAAAAGCCAATGCACCTGCATCGTCAAAGGCGCAGAGTCCCTGTCTGGTACGCCGTCGTGCAGCACGCAGGGTCAACCACTTGGCGGCCATATATGCCCAGCTCGCTACAGACATAAACAAAAGCAATACTAATACGCACTTAGAAATAATACTGGCCTGCAACACGGCCTGAAGCATGGAATCCATCCGCTGTTCCTCACCCAATTGTATTTTGAAGTCCCGCGAGCATCTCTAATACTGCGCTGCGTTTTCTGATGATACGGCTCAATAATTACGATTTTAAAATTCGTGTAAGGGGCCTTCCGCGCGCTGAACGTAGTCAGCTATGACGGTCAAAAGCCATCCGGCAGGGCGCGAAGCCCTATGCCGGATGTAGCTCACAACCAAGTTAGCTTGCCTGTCCAGATACGCTCGCCTGCCGTGCAATGGAGTCTATGGTTGCGGCAAGGCGCTTGCTGACCCCGTCAAAATCCATGCTGTCAATGTAATATTTTTCAAGAACGCCATGTTCTGCTTTGATCTGCGCCAGGGTTTGCATTGCAAGGGAAAGAGTCTGTTCATATCGGGCCATATTTTCCGAAATTTCGTCCTGAAGCCCGGTTGGACGTTTGGAATTCTTTCCCTGAAGCGTAAAGGATTCTTTGATAACCTGCGTCGGCAACTCGTCAGGTTGCGTTGTCATCAGAAGGTTCAGTGCGGGAATGTGCACGTGATCCAGCAGATGAGGGTCAATGGGTCTGTGGTAATATTCCACATCAAAACCACGGAGTTTCGCTTTTTCGGCCACGTCCGCCAGAATTTTTGTCCGGCCCATGCCCGCTTCTCCCTTCACAGCCAAAGCCGTAGTTTCTGGGCGCAGCAGGCTGGCGATGTTGTGAATGGCTCCTTCCGGTGTATTGGAAGAAATGTAGGCATGGCGTTCCGCACCGTACATTTCCGAGTTGGAGCGAAGAAGAGCGTCTGCAATGATACGCTCTGCTACAGCGGACAGCTCTCTAGGATCTTGGTGGGCAATATGAATATCTTCCACATTGGCAAGGAACTGTCTGGCTGCGTTCAAGACCCGGAAAGCTTTACGGAAAAGCCTCTCCGCTTCCTGGTTGATTTCTATAATTTCTTTGGAGTGCTGACGGATTCTTTCGGTGTCCCAATGGTCGCCAAGGTTGAGAATTTCATCCACTGCACCGGGATTTCTGGGATCAAAGACATGGTGACCGGTGGCAGCAGTGACTACGGCTTTCAATGCCGGAACGACAACGGCGTCATACGACTGAGGGTCAAGGGAGCAATGCTGATACTCCAGATCATAACCCTGTTGAGCAAAAGTCTCTCCAATGGCACTGATGAACGTAGATTTTCCCGTCCCTGGTCCACCTTTGACAATAATAATACGTGCTCCTTCAAGCCTGGGTAAAAAGTTAAAAAAGGTGTGAAAACCACTGCCTGCATTGCAGCCGAAAAAGCAGCGTGTTGTGTGTTGACTCGTCATGTTCAAAACTCCTATTCTATTAAGGTCTGTTTACAAATATTCCGTAACAGTCCGCCTCACGAACGCGATTAGCAATCTCACTCATCTGTGTTGTGTAAAGACCTTTTACTTTCATTCTGTCGAAATACTCTCCTCCAGAAAATGTATAGCGTTTTACGAGGCCCAACTCAGAAGAAAGGCCTTCCTGTTCGGCATGAATAATGTCCCCACAAGCAAGAATTTGCGGTAGCGTGATTGCGTGTTTTCCCCGCAACGTCCGCACTGCGTTATGTCCGGCAAGAGAGCCTGTCGCTATAGCTTCGGTGTGCCCCACAAAAAATCCAGATTTTTCACCGGCGCAGAAAAGATTATGAAAGCCGTCCACTTTTAGAGAGTTATTCCGAGGGGCTCTAGACAGAAAGCGTACCGAATTTGCATATCCGCTCCCCGTGGCGATCATGGCGTTTTCAAATCCGGCAATGTGTCGCATATCTTCTAGTGACAAAAACGGCGTCATAATTTTAGCCGTGTCTCCGGTATCCAAGAGGATCACGTTAGCTGCATATTCTTGCAGAGCGTATTGCTGGCAGGATTTGCTCCGCAGCTTCTCCCGGTTGATCAAGGTGTTGGGCAACGGAGCAATGACAAGCCCTCGCGTATTCAATGCCTTTTGGATGTCCGCAGACAGAGAGTTCTTACGGAGTTCAAAAGAACCGGAAAGAGAG
>CAJMLQ010000240.1 GCA_905214265.1 uncultured bacterium | reverse complement strand
GACAAAGCCTATCCCAGAAAAGGAACTGTCTGATGCTATTACAATAAAATTGGAATGGATTCAGAGACACTCAGAGGTGATTCACCCACCGACAACACAGCGTAATGTCCAATCTATCGAAGGCGCTAAGTTGACACGGGAAATCCAAACGGATTTACTGGAGACAGAGCCTAATGCCGATGCGCTAATTGCCAAAATCCTACACAGGGCAGAACTGGAGTACCAATTCTGCTCGGCGGGCGATGCTGACCCAGCAAGCCTGCAAATGCAAAAAGCGTGTGCCGAGTATAAGCCGACCGATGATTTTCCACATACCTTTTATAAAGGAATCGTTAGCAACGTCAGTCTATACCGCGATACCCACATCGAATTCAAACTGCGAAATGGACAAACTGTGTGAGGAAAAGTCATGAATAACATGAGAATTGTTGAGATTCCCGCTTCTATGAGGGAAAACGCCGGACGGAAAAACACGGTGCGCAAGCTGCGGGTGGCGGCCTACTGCCGTGTCAGCACCGAGGAAGAAGAACAGCAGGGCAGTTTTGAAATCCAGAAACTATACTACACCGAGAAAATCAATTCCACCCCGGAGTGGGAAGTCGCGGGCATCTACGCGGATGACGGTATCTCCGGCGTACATACCAAGAAGCGTGACGGTTTTAACCAGATGATTCAAGACTGCAAGAAGCGCAAAATCGACCTTATATTGACAAAATCCATTTCCCGCTTCGCCCGCAACACACTGGACAGTATTCAATACGTCCGAATGCTGAAACAGATGGGAATCGCGGTGGTATTTGAAAAAGAGAACATCAACACCACCACCATGAACTCTGAGATGATCCTTACCGTCCTGAGTGCCTTTGCACAGGCAGAGAGCGAGTCTATCTCTCAAAATGTTGCCCGCGGCAAGCGCATGGGATATAAGCATGGTAAATTTGCCTTCCCTTACGGCAGAATCATCGGCTACCGAAAAGGGGCAGACGGCAAGCCGGAGATCATCCCAGAGCAGGCTGAAATCATTCGGCTGATTTTCAACAGCTACCTGCAAGGGGACAGTCTGCAAAGTATCAAGGCAAAGCTGGAAACGGCGGGCGCACTCACAGCCCGCGGCAACACCGCATGGTCAGCGCAAAGCATCCAGCGCATTCTGCAAAATGAAAAATACTGTGGTGACGTATTACTACAAAAGACCTTTACCGAGGATGTGCTGACAGGTGTACATAAGAAAAACACCGGGCAACTCCCACAATATTACATTGAAAATTACCACGAGGGCATTGTCAGCAAACAGATGTTCCGAGAGGTGCAAGCTGAGATTGCCCGCCGCAACAGCAAGTCAGCTGCTAACCAGCGCAAGCGCCGCCGGGGTCGTTACAACAGCAAGTATGCCTTGTCCGAGCGACTGTTCTGCGGTGACTGCGGCAGCCCTTACAAGCGGGTGACTTGGAATATCCACGGCAGAAAGCAAATCGTCTGGCGGTGCGTAAATCGCATCGAGTACGGAACGAAATTCTGCGGCAGCTCGCCGTCCATCCCGGAAGAAGAACTGCACCGCGCCATTTTGAAAGCGGTACAGGGTTTGGCGGCAAACTTCACCGATGAAGTTGCTGCCCAGATCAACGGCATCCTGCATGACATACAGACCGGCGAAAGCACAATGCCCAATTTGCAGGAGCAACTGGAACAGACCCAGCAGGAATTCGACCGTCTGCTGGAAATGTCCTTGGACTTCGATGAGGATACTCCGTTTCTGGATGACAGGTTGAAAAAGCTGAATAATAAAATTAAGAGCCTGAAAAAAGCCATCGAGGACAGCGCCACCCGACAGGAAAAAGCCAGACAGCCGGAGATGCTGCTGTCAGCCAAGGACCTGCAAATCCAAGAATATGATGATGCGCTGACTGCGAGAATCATTGAGAAAATTACGGTGGGGTCGCGCAATGAAATTGAAATACGGTTCATTGGTGGATATGAGAAAGCAATGCCGCTAGAATAAGGAACCTTGAGTGAAACACATTATGAACTACCATTCGCAGAAAATTAAGAATCTGGAGTGAAACAAAACTTGATAAAAAGAACGCTTTATGGTAAGATGGAGACAAAAAGGTGTGTACACGTTTGAAGCGACATGGCGCCACATCACTGCCAAACCGGAAGAAATCCTGACGTTGTGTGAACAGTTGAAATGAGGTGATTTAATGAAAAATTTAGATCGTAATGTCACACTGCTATGTCCGCTTTGTGGTAATGATCAGTTTTTATCATTGGACGAAGAGTTTGAAGATCTACTTCACGCAGGTGACGATGCACGAGTACGTTGCTCTGATTGCGGTTCGGAATACACGAAACGAGAGTTGCTCGA
>CAJMLQ010000239.1 GCA_905214265.1 uncultured bacterium | reverse complement strand
GAAAACGCCATTTTTCCGGAGTTGGGCCAATTTTCGGTGGCCCTGGGAACTGCAATTTATTCGGAAACCAGCGGCGATCACTGCCATATGACGGAGCTGATCTCCCGCATTGAACAGGCCCCTAACGATCTTTCCAACAACCGTTATCTGGCTCCGCTTTTTGCGGATGAAGCGGATTATCAGACTTTCCGCGACCGCCATGCCCGGGCGGTGGTGCCGGTTCGGGATATTGCGGAATACCAGGGGGACGCTTACCTCGGCATTGACTGCGGGTCTACGACGACCAAGGTCGTTTTGATCGGAAGCGACGACTCCATCCTGTACCAATACTATTCATCCAACCGCGGCAATCCTGTGGAGGTCGTCCGGGAGGAGCTTCGCAAGATCCGCGCCCTTTGCGGGGAACGGATTACCATCAAAGCCAGCGTTTCCACCGGATACGGCGAGGAGCTAATTAAAAACGCCTTCCGTACCGATGCTGGAATCGTTGAGACCATGGCCCACTTCAAGGCGGCCCGCCATTTCAATCCCAAAGTGGACTTCATTCTGGATATTGGCGGTCAGGACATTAAATGCTTTAAGGTCAAAAACGATTCTATTGACAGCATCATGCTAAACGAGGCATGCTCCTCTGGATGTGGCTCGTTTATCGAGACCTTCGCGCGGTCCATGGGCTATGAAATCGCGGAATTTTCCCAGAAGGGATTATTTTCCAAGCATCCGGTGGATTTGGGATCCCGTTGCACTGTGTTTATGAATTCCTCCGTTAAACAGGCCCAGAAGGATGGTGCCGGAGTGGAAGACATTTCGGCCGGACTGTCCATCAGCGTCGTGAAAAACGCTATCTACAAGGTCATCCGAGCCCATTCGGCCAGCGAACTGGGGCAGCACATTGTCGTTCAGGGTGGAACGTTTTTAAATGACGCTGTCCTACGGAGTTTTGAGCGGGAAATCGGCGGCGAGGTCGTCCGCCCGGCTATTGCAGGACTGATGGGGGCCTACGGCGCGGCTCTTTACGGAAAGGGGCTGCACCTTTCTGAATCTGCCCTCCTTACGACGAAGGAGTTGGAACAGTTTACCCATACGGCTCGCTCTGTCAACTGCGGACTCTGCACCAACCACTGTGCCCTGACGGTCAACACTTTTGCAGGTGGAAAGAAGTTCATTTCCGGCAACAAGTGCGAACGCCCTCTGGGTCTGAAGGCGGAAGAACGCCTACCGAACATTTATGATTTCAAGCTGCAGCGCATCCGCGCTCTCCAGCCGGTGAAAGGCAAACGAGGGAAGATCGGTCTGCCTCTTGTGTTGAACATGTTCGAAAATCTGCCCTTTTGGTTTGCTTTTTTAACGGATCTTGGATTCGAGGTCATCGTTTCCCCGGTATCGACCCTGGATATTTACGCGAAGGGGCGGTATACCATCCCTTCTGATACGGTCTGCTATCCTGCCAAAATGGTCCATGGGCACATGGAGGCATTGATGGAGCAGGGGTTGGAAACGATATTTTATCCCTGCCTTTCGTACAATTTTGATGAAGGGAAGGGAGATAACCACTACAACTGTCCGGTTGTCGCGTACTATCCGGAGCTGCTTCATGCCAATATCGTCAAGCTGCGGGAGGTCAATTTCTTATATCCCTACTTCGATCTGAACCGGGAAAAAGAGTTTGAGAAACGGGCCTATGCCTATTTCTCTGCTCATTTTGACCACATTACCCGAAAAGAGATCAAACACGCTGCCGCGGAGGGGTATACGGCTTACGCCCGCTGGCAGAAGGAGCTGAAGGACGAAGGAAACCGGGTCCTCGCCTGGGCCAGAGAGCGGGGAAAGCGGATTGCTGTGCTGTCCGGCCGGCCCTATCACATTGATCCGGAGATCAACCATGGCATTGACAAGCTGCTGACCTCCTTGGGGCTTGTTGTCGTATCGGAGGACTGTGTTTCTGATCTGGTGGAGCCGCAGAGGGTCAATGTATTGAACCAGTGGACCTATCATGCCCGGCTGTACAACGCTGCTAAGTACGTCACCCTTCACGATGATACGGAACTGATTCAACTGGTTTCTTTCGGCTGCGGTATTGACGCGATTACCACGGACGAAGTACGCAGTATTCTGGAAAACGGCGGAAAACTCTACACCCAGCTGAAAATCGATGAAATCAACAATCTTGGCGCCGTAAAAATTCGCCTGAGAAGCCTCCTGGGTGCCATGGAGGAACGCGCTGCTCAATCCACCGCCCACTCGTTTTCCGAAAGGAGCTGATACCCATGGAACGTCCGGTTTTTACCAAGGAAATGAAGGAGACCCATACGATCCTTCTTCCAACAATGCTGCCCATTCACTTCAATCTGATGTCCCAAATTCTGAACCAGCACGGCTACCACAGCG
>CAJMLQ010000238.1 GCA_905214265.1 uncultured bacterium | reverse complement strand
TTCCACGAAAAGCAGTTTGAGGACATGACCCTGGAGTGGACTCCGTCAAATGAGGCCAAGCATTCCATATCTGGAAGATAGAATACGGCTGAGGTGCCTGCGCTGTTAGCGCCGACGTGACTTGACCAAAAGAGAGGTGGAAAAAATCCTAGACCAAAATGAGTAACTAAGTATGGGACAGGGCAGGTTTCTATATATTTTCATCCTCTGGTCAACAATTCAAGACAGCCGCTGTGGAGGTTCCCACAGCGGCTGTTCGTTATGATTGTCAACTCCGTCCCGTTCTGGCATTGGCAAACCGGTCGACTGTAAAGTTATATACATAATAGAAAAGGACGCCGAAACAACACCCGATGATGTTGTTCATAATACGGAGGATAATTGCTGATTTTACCCCAAAGATATTTGTAGCCATAAGAAGCGCGCCAAAACAGTTCAGAAGGGTTTTCCAATGATAGGCGGCGCAGAGGCCGAGCAGCAATCCTGAATAGATTCCCAGATACGAGTGGGCGGAAGCCGGAAGCAGTTGGTATACGATCCCAAATAAAACACTCCCAGCCACGACGCCGCCCAGGCGTTGAAATGCCCGTTTGTTTGGGCGCTCGCCATATTGCGATAGGACCGTCAGGCAGGCACAGCCCACCCACATGATCCGGTCTACCTGAAGTAGTTCTCCGACAAGGATTCCAAGCGATAATCCAAGCGTCACCTGAAACTGCCATTTTCCGAGGGGATCAAAGAGGGAAAAGTCTTTCACGATCTGCGAGAACGTTTTGCCGTAATCTTTCTTCCTGTGATTGATGTAGAAAATGATTCCGCACAGCAGGCATCCCAGCAGCATTTCGAATACCCGGAGCACGAGCAGATGTCCGCCAACCGGATTCCCGTATAGGAACATATAGGCAAACAGGTACAGGCCCGCCCCTCCGTATAACGGCTCGTGGCAGGCGGAGATCACGATAAAGCCGATGCTCAAGAAGTTGATCAGAAACCCCCACGCCGGATTTACGGACTGCGCAATGCAAGGGCTGAAGGTCAGCAGTACAAAGACAATAAAGAAGTTTATCAGGGAGCTTCTGAGGCAGTAGCCGAAGTCAACAAACCGGACCGTCAGCAGAATGCAGAAGATTACCACGGCGGCAGAGCTGTTTTCATCTCCAAACAGAAAGTTTAGAATAGAAATAAAAACGACTGCAAAGAGAACACAGAGGATATCCTTCACAATCAAGGCCGCAATCAATTTGTGCCGTTCAGACGGATTCGCTGCGTTTCTGATTTTCCCCTTACATACAGAGACATCTAATTGCATCGCCTGATAAAAGTTCATCTGGACCTTCCTTTCTCAGAGCATAATCCTATCATATCCGGCGGGGAAATCAAGAACGTAGCCTTTGTAAAAAAACTGTAAACAGTTCCGGCCATTGGGACTGTTAAAGCCGATCCGAATTGATGAAAACAGGCGGCGCCTTCCCTTAGCCGGAACAAATCAGAAAATTTGGGGAGTCACTGTCAACGGCGTGGGTGCAAGGGAGCGGGACAGGGTACTTACAGCTTCATCCGGTCCGTCTGAATGCCCCTGCCTGATTAGAACAGAGAGTTGTCGTTGTTCTGATCGGCAGGGGCGTTTTGTGTCCGAAGCCATTTCTGCGCAATGGCTTTGGACTTTTCTGAATAGGAGTCCTATGTTGCCTGCTAAATACAAACGGAGCAAAATGAAAGCGCAAAATATGAAACGGATGCGGCGGCCGGACTGTCGCTCCCTCGCACCGGACATCTCTCGCAGCAACGCATCAGCCATGGAGTACAGGCCAGCTCCGGCCCACTCTTTTAAAAAATGTTTGATCTGCCGGGACCTTCCTCTTAAAGCGGTGGGGAACTGACGCTGGCAGGCTGTTTGAAGTTACGACTGCTTTTCAAATAGAGGATAGTTCTGCGCATCTCCTGAAAAACGGCAGGACCTTATTCTCCTGCTGCATGAATACCTGCCGGAGGCCATTCCACCAGTTGTACATTTCCGGGCGAATGCGGCGCAGGGTCATTCCTCTCACTGCCCCATCGCACATGGGGAAGTTCCTGTATAGAAAGGAGTATCAGCCGCCGCAGGCGGCTGATTACACACGTACAGCGAAACTCACCAAAAGACTCGAATGACGCCGCAGGTCACGGTGGTGGTAATGATTCCGGCGATGAGGACGCCAAGCGCGATGGCGGGGAGGGCTGTCCGGAGCCGGAGGTCCAGCACATCGGCCACCAGGGCGCCGGTCCAGGCCCCGGTCCCCGGCAGCGGGATTGCCACGAGGATGATCAGGCCGATGGTGCGATACTTTTTCACGATTCGGCCCTTGAGGTGTGCCCGGCGCTCCAGCCAGTCGATTTTCGGTCCAACCCAGCTGGATTTGCGCAGCCAGTCAAAAATACGGCGGAG
>CAJMLQ010000237.1 GCA_905214265.1 uncultured bacterium | reverse complement strand
GATCCGGCTGATAATTGGCGGGCGGGCAGTTGTTGAGCTGGTTAATGTGGACAAGCTGATCGAAAGGATCGTCCGCGATCACTTTTCCTTATCCCTGTCGGTTGCTTTTGAAGAGGATCAGGCGGCAGAGGGCATTTTGCAGCTGGAGCCGCCGCCTGTCGTGATCCGCGAGCCGGTTCCCGCAGCACGTCCTGCAGCAGCGGCCGCTTCGCCGCAGCAGCGCTGGAACGGCGGAGGGGGATTTTCCCGCCGCGGCGGCGCTGTAAAGGAAACGCCTGAGGAGATCTCCATTGATTTTTCGGAGCTCCAATTCCAGAAGGATGCCCTTCTCCTGAAGGGGAGGAAAATTACAGACAGGCCGACTCCGCTTCGAGAAATCAATGCTAACAGCGGGACCGTCGTGGTTTGGGGCGACATTTTTGCGGCAGAAGCAAAAGTCACCCGTGCCGGGGACAAGGTGATTCTCACCTACAGCTTTTCGGACTACACCTCCAGCAACTCGATGAAGATTATCGACTCAGTGGACAACCAGGAAAAATACGGGCTTTTGAAGCCGGGTGCCACGGTGTTAATCCGCGGCGATGTGGTAGACGACAAGTACGATCGGGAAATCTCCATCAAGCCCTACGATATCATGACAGTCACCCGGGTTCCCCGCACAGACGATGCAGAAGGACCCAAGCGGGTGGAACTGCACTGCCATACCAAGATGTCCTCCATGGACGGTGTGTCAGAGGTATCGGACTTAATCAAGACCGCCTTTAAGTGGGGGCACAAGGCCATCGCTATCACGGATCACGGCGTAGTGCAGGCTTATCCCGACGCTATGAACACCGTGGACGACATCCGGAAGAGCGGCGGTGATTTCAAGATTCTCTACGGCGTGGAGGATTATTTTGTCAATGACTTCGCAGAGGCGGTCAACGGCTCCGGCGACGCTCCTTTTGAGGGGGAATTTATCGTTTTTGACACCGAGACCACCGGTCTTGGCGCTCAAAATGAGCGTCTGACGGAAATCGGTGCGGTTTTGCTTGTCAATGGAGAAGTTAAGGACCGGTTCGACACTTTTGTAGATCCGGAAAAGCCGATTCCTCCAAAAATCGTGGATTTGACCGGTATTAACGACAGCATGGTAGCTGGCGCGCCTAAAGAGGCGGAAGCCCTGCGGATGTTTCTGGACTTTGCCGGAAACCGGCCGCTGGTAGCTCACAACGCTCCCTTTGACATGAGCTTTCTGTTGGCGGCTGCGGGGAGAAGCGGTATTCTCCTCAATGCGACTTCCGTTGATACGGTGATTCTGTCCCGGTCGCTCTATCCGGAACTAAAAAAGCACAAGCTGGACGTCATTGCCAAGCACCTGAACCTGGGAGATTTCAACCATCACCGCGCCTGTGACGATGCGGAAATGCTGGCAAAAATTTTTATCGAAATGATGAAAAAAATGGCCTCTGCCTATGATATTCACAGTCTTTCCGACATCAACCGGGCCATCGGCGGCGGCGATCCCCGGCAGATGAAAAGCTATCATCAGATTCTTCTGGTCAAGAACCACACCGGTCTGAAAAATCTCTACCGGCTGGTGTCGGCAGCTCATGTCCAATACTATTACCGGCATCCCCGGACGCCCAAAAGCGAGATCATGAAGCATCGGGAGGGGCTTCTCATCGGCAGCGCCTGCGAGGCGGGGGAACTGTACCGTGCCATCGTGGACGGGAAAAATTTTGACGAGCTGTGTTCCATTGCGGAGTTTTACGATTATCTGGAGATCCAGCCTCTTGGCAACAACGAGTTCATGCTGCGGGAAGGTCTTGCTTCCAGCCGCGAGCAGCTGATGGAAAACAACCGTCTGATCTGCCGGATCGGCGAGCGCCTTGGCAAACCGGTGGTTGCCACCTGCGACGTCCATTTTCTCAACAGGGAGGATTCGGTTTTCCGTGCCATTCTCATGGCAGGGATGGGCTTTAAAGACGCGGACCAGCAGGCTCCGCTCTATCTCCGCACTACGGCGGAAATGCTGGAAGAATTCGCTTACCTGGGCGAGAAGAAGGCCTACGAGGTTGTTGTGGAAAACCCCAATAAAATCGCGGACATGATCGAGGGGGATATTCGTCCCATACCCAAAGGGACCTTTCCGCCCAGCATCGAAGGCGCGGATGAGGACATCCAGCGCATCACCTGGGACCGCGCGAAGGAGATTTACGGCGACCCGGTTCCGGAGCTGGTGGGAACCCGTCTCCAGCGGGAGCTGGATTCCATTATCAAGCACGGATTCTCCGTTATGTATATGATCGCCCAGAAGCTGGTTCACTATTCGGTGGAGCACGGCTATCTGGTCGGATCCCGTGGATCCGTTGGCTCCTCCTTTGTGGCGATTATGGCGGGGATCTCCGAGGTGAATCCCCTGGCTCCCCACTATGTTTGCCCCAAATGCAAGCACAGTGAATTTT
>CAJMLQ010000236.1 GCA_905214265.1 uncultured bacterium | reverse complement strand
GAAAGCGTTTACTGGGGATCTCCCAGCCGTTCCATCAGAAGTCGCATACGGGAAAGACCGGGCTCCGCACCAAAACGCTTCAGAGAATGAACGTAGGAAAGGGCTTCTTCATAGGTCATAAAACTTCCTCCTGTACTGCGGGACCGCCCGCAGATTCTGCCTGTGTTTATCCTATCACACGAAACCGGATTTTACAAGGCCGCCCGGCAGAAAAATACTTTTCAATTGGGTTTCGACATGGTATAATAACCTCAAAGGCTTTTGACGGAAAAGCGTCGGCTGCATTTGAGCTCTGTCTGAAGCCTGTGAAAAGCTCTTTTTGATTCTTGGAACCTACGGGAGGCAGATCATGAAGCAGAGGGTCGTTTTAGAGCTTCAGTCCGGAGCAATGTCCGGCAAGAAAATCACCTTTGAGGAACGGGCACTTTGTGTATTGGGCCGGGCACAGGACTGCAATTTGGTGCTGGACGACCCGAAGGTTTCCCGTTATCACTGCCTGCTGGAAATCAGTCCGCCGAAAATCGCCGTGCGTGATTTTTCCAGCCTAAACGGCACTTACATCAACGATATACTGGTCGGAAAACGTCCGCAGGGACTGGCCTCCGGAGACGTGTACAAGCAAGCCTCCAACCAAGAGGAGCTGCATGACGGCGATCTTCTCCGACTGGCGGCAAGCTGCAAGATTCGGATACGGGTGGAATCCTGTGAAAATGAAGAAAATGTCCATCGAAATCCGCTGCCGAAAGCTTCCTGCTCCGGCACAGAAGTCGTTCCGGGATACCGGCTAATCCGACAGATCGGCCAGGGCAGCATGGGGACAGTCTATCTAGTGGAAGAGGCGGAAACCGGGAAAGAGCTGGCTCTCAAGACGATCCGCAGCGATCTGAAGGACGATCCGGAGGCCTGCGCCTTTTTCCAGCGGGAAGCGGAGACGGGTAGCCAACTCTCGCACTCTCACATTGTGCGGCAGTATTTTTCCGGCGAGCACGAAGGAAAGCCGTATCTTCTGACAGATTATTACCCTCTGGGCACCATCGACGGTTATCTCCGGCAAAATCCCAAAGGCGTGACAGAGCTGGTGCAGATCGCCCAGCAGATGTTGGAAGGACTTGAATATCTTCACCATGCACCACTTTTCCTGCGGCAGGAGGATGGGAGTAAGCGGGAGTTTCGAGGCGCCGTCCACCGGGATCTAAAGCCCTCCAATCTGTTTGTTGCGGAAGAAGGAGGCCGGCTGTGCGTAAAGATCGCAGACTTCGGCCTTTCCATGCCCTGCGGATGGGAAAAGGCCGATACGCTGATCGGCGAGGTGCGGGGCTCCTATGGCTTTATGCCGCGGCAACAGATCCTCAACGCCGGCAGCGCCTGCCCGGAAATCGACGTATGGGCGACAGCAGCCACCCTTTACTACCTTCTCACCGGCCGGTATCCCCGCCCCTTGGACGAGGGGCAAGGCGACCCCATCCAGTGCATTCTGACCTGTTCGGCCGTTCCCATCCGCACCTACCGTCCGGAGCTTCCCTCCATGCTGGCGGAAGTGATCGATTCGGCGCTCCGGGACAGCCCGGATTTCACTATCCGGACGGCAACGGAGCTGCACCGGCAGTTGGAAATGGCGCTGGACTGGATGTAAGGAGGCGTTTTATGATCCGCATGATTTTTCACGCCGGATGGGCATCCGATACCGGAAAAATGCGCCGGGAAAACCAAGACGCAGTGGTTTTCCGGCCGGAGGACGGCTTGTTTGCCGTGGCAGACGGCATGGGGGGGCTTCCCTGCGGAAAAAAAGCGGCGGAACTCGCCTGCTCCCTGCTGCCGGAATATCTTGTGCCGCTGGCGGCCGGAGAAACGGAGCCGGACGAACTGGCGGACCAAGTCCAAAAGGCCGTGGAGGCTGTCAGCAGCGAGATCCGGTCGATTGGGAATCCGGACGGACAGCCTCCCGCATATGGAACCACCCTCTGTGGAGCGCTCCTGTACGAAGACGAGGCGATCCTTTTCAACGTCGGCGACAGCCGGGTTTATCTCTGTCGCGGCGGAGAGCCGCTTCTTCAGCTGACGGAAGATCATTCTCTGGCTCAAATCCTGCTTGACAACGGGGAGATCACTCCGGAGGAAGCGCGGACTCATCCCGGGCGCAGCCGGCTGACCCGCTTTATCGGCATGGCCCAGCGGGTGAATCCGGACGTGATCCGCTTCCCTCTCAAAGCCGGGGACCAGCTGCTGGTCTGCAGCGACGGACTTTACGGCATGGCCGGCGACAGCAGGATAGAAACGATTCTACGGAAGCAAAGCCCTCCCCAGGACGCCTGCCGGGCTCTGATAGACTGCGCCAATCAGGAAGGCGGCTGTGACAACATCACCGCTGTGCTGCTTCACTTTCAACACACCGATAACATGGTTCAGGAGGGGTACAGATGACCAACACGGAAGGCATGCGGCGCATTCTTTCACGC
>CAJMLQ010000235.1 GCA_905214265.1 uncultured bacterium | reverse complement strand
TTCCGTCCTCGGGTTCCGTAGTATTCCAGTCCGGCGGTCTCCGCCTCGCTCTTGCGGTACACATTCCGCAGGTCAAACAGCACCGGCTGTCTCAGGCTGCTGCCCACCGCCGCCAGATCCATGGAGGCAAATTCGCTCCACTCCGTTGCGATCACCACTGCGTCGGCGTTATCCAACGCCTCCTTTTTGCTGCCGCACCACACCGCGTTGGCCTGCCCGCCCAGCTGACGCCGCGCGTTTTCCAGCGCCTTGGGATCGTACATCCGCACGGTATAGCGTCCGTCGGCCAGCAGCGCACCGGCGATCTCCACTGCGGGAGATTCCCGGATGTCATCCGTTTCCGGCTTGAAGGACAGGCCCAGCAGCGCGATCACGCCGCCGTCGGGAAAGCGACGCATGATCTTTTCCGCAGCCAGCTTCTTTTGACGCTGGTTGGCAAGAACCACGCTTTCCACCACGGTCATGGGCGCGCCGAATTTTTTTCCGGTATCCGCCAGCGCCTTGGTGTCCTTCGGGAAACAGCTGCCGCCGTAGCCGGGGCCGGGGTGCAGGAACTTGGGGCTGATGCGCCCGTCCTTGCCCATGGCGGCGGCGACCTCAAGGGCGTTGGCCCCCACCTGTTCGCAGAGGTTCGCGATCTCGTTGATAAAGGTGATCTTCGTGGCAAGGAAGGCGTTGGAGGCGTATTTGATCATCTCCGCCGTCTCCGGAGTGGTAACGACCACCGGCTTATTAGAGCGGGAGAACACCTTGTAAAGCTCCCGCAGCAGCTTCTCCGCCCGCTCGCTGGCAACGCCCAGCACGATGCGGTCGGGGTTGTCGAAATCGCCCACCGCGCGGCCCTCCCGCAGAAATTCGGGGTTGGAGGCCACATCAAAGGGGATATTCTTCCCCATCGCCTTCAAGCGCTCCGCAATGCGCTGGCGCAGGGCGCGGGCGGTACCCACCGGGACGGTGGACTTGTCCACCACCAGCTTATAGCTCTGCATATAGTCGGCGATCTCGTCGGCGGCGCTGTATACATAGCACAGGTCGGCGCTGCCATCCGCCGCCTCCGGAGTGCCCACCGCAATGAAGATCAGCTCGCCATGCTCCACGGCGGACTTCACATCACAGGTAAAGCGAAGGCGGCCGCTGGAAAGCCCATCGCTGAGCTGCACTTCCGCGCCCGGCTCATAGATGGGGCAGATCCCCTTTTGCAGCTTTTCGATTTTCTCCGGAATCACATCCAGACAGACCACCTCGTTACCCCACTTGGCAAAGCCGAGGCCCGCGATCAATCCGACGTAGCCCGTTCCGATGACAGTAATTTTCATATCACTCGATCTCCCCGATCACATTCAGTAATTTCTGTGTCAATACACGGAAGTCATAATCCTCAGCACCCTTGCGGGCGTTCTCCCCCAGCCGTGACAACTCCTCCGGCGGAAGCGCCGCCATTTTTTCCAGTTCATGCGCAAGCGGCTCAGGGCGAGGATCCTCCGTATCCCGTCCGCAGTCATATTTCTCCCAGATACTGTAACCGGGGCGCACCGTAGAGAAGATCGGCCGTCCCGCCGCCATATAATCAAACAGCTTATTATAGCTGACACCGTACTGGATCAGATGGACCTCGCCCCAATGGACCAGATTCAGATCTGCCCGGGAAACGATGGAGGGCACATACTTCTTCTCGACCTTTCCCTTAAAAACGATATTGGTGAGACCTTCCTCCACCACGCGGCGTGTCAACTCCTCACGCTCATCTCCCTCTCCCCATACGAGGATCTTGATACGAGGATCACGAATGGCTTTTGCCGCATCCACCAAGATACCGAGGCCGTTCGCCTTCCGGATAGAGCCGGTATAGACCACTTTGAAGGTGTTGGGATCGTCCAGATCGGGGTCATCCACGCGGAAATGCTCCGTATTGTAATCAAACTGCTCCAGATCAACGCCGTTGTTGATATGATAGACCTTGGAACGAGGGATCTCGTTCTCCCATCCCTGCTCCACGATGTAATCATAAGCGCCCTCCATGGTGAACACCACGGCACCGGCGTTTTTGTAGATCCACTTTTCCAGCCGCCGCAGGGCGAGGACAGCAGGGTTATGAGGACCGGCAATTCCGAAGGATACGATGCTCTCCGGCCAGAGGTCTGCGATCTCCGCCACAGTCTTGCAGCCCCATTTGCGTCCCATCCGGACACCCATAGCGCAAGAGGTCGGCGGAACCGAGGTGGCAACAATGGCGTCGGGCTTCGAGAACCGCTTGCAGACACCCGGAAGCTTCCACGCGAACTCACAGATATTATAAATTCGCTTGAGCCCGCTGCCTTGATAGTCACAGCACTTGATGTAAACATAGTGAACGCCGTCCACCGTTTCCTCCCGCCATTTCCGGCCGTCGGTGATGAGGTTGACGTCCGAATTATGGACAGAGCTTGCGGCAAAAACGGTCACGGTATGTCCCATTGCCATGAGATTTTTT
>CAJMLQ010000234.1 GCA_905214265.1 uncultured bacterium | reverse complement strand
CTTTCACGGTGCAGTGTTACCTGTAATACCGTGAGTTATGTAATTAATAATGATATCCGGGGCGGTTACCTGGCGGCAAAGTACCTTCTGGAGCAGGGAAAAAGAAATATCTACTTTCTCAGCGGTCCGGAAAACATCAGCGTAGCCACTAATCGGACCCATGGCATCCGCAATGCCTATCGGGAAAAGGATATTCCCTTTCCCAAAAATCGTGTTCTTTATGGCAATCTGCAATTTAAAGATGGCTACCGAGCCTTTGAACGAATTATGAAAATATGCAGACCGCCCTTTGGACTGTTCTGCTCATCTGATATTGTGGCGATTGGCGCTCTCAGTGCAGCCCGTGCCAGCGGATACCGTATTCCGGACGATGTCAGTATCGTGGGATATGACAATATCCCCATCGACCAGTATATGGACTATCCTTTGACCACCATTGCCCAAGCCGATTACCAGATAGGTTCCCACGGCATGAAAATGCTGGCAGAAATGATCTCTTCAGAGGAGCCCTATCGCAAGGTAAACCAGATAATGTTTGAACCGGAACTTATCGTAAGAAAAACATGACTTAGGCAGCGGGGTGTATAAAATATGCTAACCGTTGCCGTGTGAAAAAGGAGGACTAACATGAACCAGAGAGTAAAAGCAGCAGTCACAGTTGGCAGCGGTCACGTTGAAATCCAGGAATTTGATATGCCCACATTGGGCAGGGGGGCAGCTATTTGTAAGATCCTGATGGCCGGTGTTTGCGGTACGGATAAACACACTTACAGCGGCGAGACAGTTCAGTATAAGGGAACGCCAGATGAATTTTCCATTCCTTTTCCCATCATTCAGGGTCACGAATTGGCTATGGAAATTGTGGCTATTGATGAGGAGGGGGCTCAGAACCTTTCCTTCGATGGAGATTATTTAAAGGTTGGCGATCGAGTGACGATTTGCCCGGATGTGGTATGCGGCAAATGTTGGTTCTGCAAAAATATGCCAAGTTATCCGTGGTGTGAAAAGGCCCAGTTCCATTATGGACACAATCGTTCTACCACTTTCAGCAAAAAACTCTACGGTGGTTTTTCCCAGTACATGTATATCGAACCCGGCGCGCGGCTCTATAAAATCCCTGATGGCTTACCCAACGATTTGGCTTGTTTCACTGAGGTTATGTGTGTTACCTACACGTTGGAAAAGGCTCGTGAGTTCAGCAGTTTTGATTTGGAGGGGTTCAATTTCGGTGATACCGTGGTTATTCAGGGCAGCGGTCCTCTTGGCATTGCCCATATCGCTATGGCGCGGATGCTGGGAGCCGGCAAGATCATTGCTACCGATATCTCTGACTACAAGTTGGACATTGCCAAAGCCTTTGGCGCTGATGTGGTGTTGAATGTGGAAAAGACTACCCCTGAAGAACGTATTGCCCGCATCAAGGCTGAAACGAATGGGCGAGGCGCCGAGATCGTTGTGGAATGCGTGGGGCGGCCTGAGGTATTCCCGGAGGGCTTGAAGTACCTACGGAAGGCAGGTATGTATCTGGAGCCCGGCAATTTTGTGGACTGCGGCGATGCTAGTATCAACGTCCATGAAATCTGCTCCCGGAATCTGCGAATCATCGGCATGAACAACCATACGCACACCAAGTATAAGACGGTGATGGAGATGATGCTCCGCAACAAGGATACCTTCCCCTGGGACCGCCTTTTCAGCCATCGCTATCCTCTGGCTGAGACGGAACAGGCAATCAAGACCAGTATGACAAAAGAAAGCATGAAAGTCCTGATCGATCCTTGGATGGAGTAAAATCCAACCAATTGGAGGAAGTATAGATTATGAGTAAAAAAGCGAGAGCTGCCGTTTTAGTGAAGCCCGGTTTGATGGAGATTCGTGAATTTGACCTTCCGCAGCCTGAGAAGGGGGCCGCTCTGTGCCGCGTTCTATCTGTGGGCGTCTGCGGGACTGATAAGCACAGCTACCGAGGTGAAACGGTTCAGTACAAAGGGACAGAGAATGAGATTGATTTGCCTTTCCCAATCATTCAAGGCCATGAGATCGCTATGGAGATCGTAGCCATTGATGAGGAAGCGGCCCAAAACCTTTCCTTTGACGGCGACTATCTAAAGGTGGGGGATCGCATCACCATCTGCCCGGATGTGGTATGCGGGAAATGCTGGTACTGCAAGAATATGCCCAGTTACCCATGGTGTGAGCATTTGCAGTTCAGCTATGGCAATATGCGCTCCTGCAATGACGGCCATCACCTATATGGCGGCTATGCAGAGTATGTCTATCTGGAGCCGGGTGTTCGGGCGTATAAAATTCCTGATGGCCTACCCAACGATTTGGCCTGTTTTACCGAAGTCATGTGCGTGGCTTACACACTGGAAAAGGCCCGAGAGTTTAGCAGCTTTGATTTGGAAGGCTTCAACTTTGGAGATACCGTGGTTATTCAGGGCAGCGGTCCTCTTGGCATTGCCCATATCGCTATGG
>CAJMLQ010000233.1 GCA_905214265.1 uncultured bacterium | reverse complement strand
GGCATTCACCCTTATCTGGGCCCGCATCGCAGCTGTTTTTGCCAACAAAGCAAAACCGGCGACCCTGAATCGGGCCACCGGCGTTGTACTGGTTGTTTTGGGTATTGTCATTATGGGCTTTCAAGCTCTTACTTAAGCAAAGATCACCTCATCCAGCTGTACACTGCCTTCTTTGGTTTCCAGCTGAACCGTCCATTCTGTGCCTTCGCTCAATGCAGCGAGGGCATATTCTTTTGTCTCTTTTCCGGTAAGGAGCACTTCTGAAACTTCTTTTTTGCCTTCTTCGCTGGTGCAGGTTACCGTCACCACTGCTTTTTCTCCCACAGCTCTGGCTGTTACGGATACCGGACAGCTTTCCTTCACGTCACGGATGGTATAAGCGGCTGCTTCTCCTTCCCGAAGTTCCAGGCAGAGATCCTTTAAGGGACCTGCCTCCCGAAGGGGTTCCCCGGTGGGAACCACCACATGCTGCGGCGGCAGAGCATCCGGGCGAAGGGGCATCTTCATGCCTTCCTCGGTACGGTAACCGAAAGCATTTCCGTAAATCCAGCCCTTTCCTCTGGTGCTTCCCTGATCAAAGCCCACAGCCGGGATACGGATACCGGGCTGACGGAGATTGTAACGGTTATAGGTCCAGTCGATGGTATAATGCTCCGGCGTCATTTTTTCCAGCATCTCATCCAGAATCTCCTGGGATTCCTGATAGGAGGGTCTGGGACCGCCGTTTCGGATGTATTCCCGCATGATATCCCATTTCTCCGGAATCGGATAGGTCACTGCAGAACTTCCGTCCCCTTTGGGATCATCGGCCCGTTTCCAGGACCAGACCGCATAACCGATATCGTAGGTTCCCGCGATCTCGTAGAAAATGGAATTGGCTACCGGATTGCTGCCACCCTCTCCGATCCAGATGGGAACATTCCATTTTAAGCTGGCATCCAGGAAGCGATACAGATCCCGCACTTCCGGGGAAAAATTGTAATAATGGATATGAATGCACTAAAACATTCCCAGTCTGTCGGACTATAGAAGTCCGACAGACTGATTAGTATCCTTTCTTGGACGCCCTCTTGGGCGTTTGGTTTTTGACACTTCGGGTTCTTTTTTCTTACGTCCCCGCTTCTTTGGTTCAGGCTTAGGGACGGGGTCTGAAAGACCGAGCGCCTCGAGTTCTTCAAAAACGATCTGCAGTGTATGAACCCAGCAGCCATCATCTGTTTTTGGCTTCTGAGGTGCATCGGCCTTTCGCCATGCACTTGACAGATCATCCATCAGATCGCCGTAGCTCATCTTATTTAGGAGACCGGCCCTGGTGGCTTTACGGATAATCCGGCACGTCATACCTTGATTTTGCTTGACCTATTTGAGCATTTTGCCATATGCAGCCAATTCTGGCCTGGTGCAGCGAAAATTAAGCTGCTCATACATTGTCAATGAACGATTTCTTCTTACACAAGACGTGGAAATAAGGCGCCGCGATGACATCACAACACAGCTGCTACAAATTCAAACAAGTCATTATCCAACCTATGGATTATACAACAGACAGTTAATTTTCAAAGTTCCCTCAACAGCAAACCATCAATCATTATCCTCCACCGCCCTTTCTAATTCACATAATACTGCGCTTGCGCCCGCCACAATTCATAATATTTCCCATTCTCATCCGCCACCAGCTCGGCGTGACTTCCCTGCTGGATCACGGAACCCTCATGAAAAACAAGAATCTCATCACAGAATCGGCAGGAGGACAGGCGGTGACTGATGTAGACCGCAGTCTTATCCCCGGCGATCTCGTTGAAGCGGGAATAAATTTCCGCCTCCGCGATCGGGTCCAAAGCCGCCGTGGGCTCGTCGAGGATGATAAAGGGCGCATCCTTGTAAAGTGCCCGGGCAATGGCAATTTTCTGGGCCTCCCCGCCTGAAATGTTGATGCCATTTTTATCATAATCCTTATAAAGATAAGTTGCCAAACCCTCCGACAGTCTCAAAAGCCGTTCCCCGAAACCGGCCTTTTCCAGCGACTCCCTGGCCTTTTCCTCGTCATAATCGGAGCCTGAGGCCACATTTTCCACCAGCGGCAGGGCAAACAGTTTAAAATCCTGAAACACCACCGAGAAAATCAACCGATATTCTCGCTCGTCATATTTCCGAATATCAATTCCGTTAAGCAGAATTTCTCCCTCCGTCGGGTCATAAAGCCGGCAAAGCAGTTTGATAAACGTCGTTTTGCCGCTTCCGTTCATCCCCACCACTGCCAGCCGCTCACCGATTTTAAACTTCATATTGACATTTTTCAAGGCATAACGGTCACTTCCGGGATAGCGAAACGACACATTCCGAAACTCCACCTCATAGTTACGGTCCCGGCGTTTTTCCACCGTAAGACTCCCCCGATACATCTCGTTGGGAAGGTTCAGAAACTCAAAAACCACCGCCAGAAAAGAGGCATTGTTCCGCATGGTTCCCAGCGTTTCGATGAGTTTTGAAAGGCCACCGGACACTTTCGTGACGGAAGCGATATACT
>CAJMLQ010000232.1 GCA_905214265.1 uncultured bacterium | reverse complement strand
TGCCCAAGGCGAAAGGCCTCCCCCCCGGCGGGTAGGGCGGCTTTCCGGAATGACCCCCCCCCCAAACCCGGGGGCGGGCCGAAGCGCTTTTCCTTGCGCTTCGGCCCGCCTCTGGTTGATTTTCCGCAAACTTTCGGTCTAAACCAGGCGGTTGTAGATTCTCCGCAGATCGTCCAGGACACCCAGGTGGCTGAAATCCCGATGGTATACTAGGCTGATCTCCCGGGTCATCCGGGCGTTCTCAATGGGCACCACCACCAACCGCCCGGTCTTTTCATCCTCGCGGCATGCACTCCGGGAGATGATGGACACTCCAAGGTTCCGGGCTACCAGCTCCTTGATGGTGGCCAGATTATCCAGCTCCAGCATGACGTTGAAATTGCGGATGCTCTCTGAATGGTTGAGCAAATAGCTGTCAAACTGGATCCGCGTCCCCGCCCCGGAGGAGCGGAGGATCAGTTTCTCGTCCTTCAGCTCCTGAAGCAGCACGCTGGAGCGACCCGCAAACCGGTGCTCCGGCGACACCACCAGACAGAGATAGTCCGTGTCCAGCAGCACTGAATTCAGTCCGGAGGCTGGAAGCGGGCCGTCTACCACCGCCATGTCCAGCTCGTAAAGCTCCAGCCCAGTATAAAGATTTTTTATGGTATCCGTTGTAATGCTTACGTGTGTTTCCGGCCGCTCCAGGCAGTAAAGGGCAATAGCCTGGGGCATCCGATGCTCCGCTACGGTCTGAGTGATCCCCACCGTCAGGTGGCGGAGCTGCTTGCTACTGTCTTCGATAGCCTGCCGTGCTTTATTGTAGACCGCCATCATCCGCCGGGCGTATTTGATCAAAACGGCTCCCTCCGCCGTGGGGACCAGAGTGCGTTTTTCCATATTAAAAATTTTGATGCCGAATTCCTGTTCCAGCTGCCGGATGTGATGGCTCACCGCAGGCTGGGTCAGATGCAGCTCCTCCGCTGCCCGGGTGAAGCTCCCCGCCTGCACCACGGCCAGCAGAGTCCGTACCTTGCTGTCCACCATAAAACCGCCTCTTCCTCTGCTATTCGCAAGATTTATGGAACCCCAAAGAACTATTATTTGATTTTATCACAAAGGACGCATATAATCAAGTTGTATTTTACAAGAATTTTACATAGTTTTTACGATAATTTTTCTCGATCAAAGGAGGCTCTTTATTTTGCTGCACATCAACGCGATCCCCAGTACATCCGCTCAAGTGATTCTCTCCCTAGCGGTGATGCTTTTTGCCGGGTTTTTAATGACCCGGCTGACCAAGCTGGCCCGCTTGCCCAATGTGACCGGCTATATCCTAGCCGGCGTTCTCATCGGCCCCTACATGCTGAACCTGATCCCCGAAACCGTAGCCGGTGACATGGACTTTGTCACCGATGTGGCGCTGGCCTTCATCGCCTTTGGCGTCGGCAAGTACTTCAAGCTGGAGAGGCTGCGGAAAAACGGCCGGCAGGTCCTTCTTCTGACCGTTTTCGAGGCGCTGACCGCGGCGCTGCTGATCTTCCTGGTCATGGTCTTCGTCTTCCGGCTGCCCATTCCCTTCTCGCTGCTGCTGGGCGCCATCGGATCGGCCACCGCGCCAGCCTCCACCATTATGACGATCCGCCAGTATAAGGCCAAAGGGGAATTCGTCAACGTCCTTCTTCAGATTGTCGCGCTGGACGACGCCGTGGCGCTGATCGCCTTCAGCATCTGCGCAGCCGTAGCCCGGGGGATGGAAAGCGAAAGCGGCGTCGGTGTCCAGACTGTCGTGCTGCCGGTGCTTTTCAACCTTCTGGCACTGGCGGCGGGCGTCCTGGCCGGATGGCTGCTCCACAAACTCATCAGCGAAAACCGCTCCAGTCAACACCGTCTGGTCCTGGTGACAGGGATGCTGCTGGCCATCACGGGGATGTGCACGGCCCTGGATATCTCCCCCCTGCTGGCTTGCATGGTCATGGGCGCGGTCTACATCAATGCCAGCGGCAACAAAAAAGTCTTCAAGCAGGTCAACGCCTTCACTCCGCCCATCCAGATGCTGTTTTTCGTCCTCTCCGGCATGCGCCTAGACCTGACTGCACTGGCGGCGGCCGGGGTCATCGGCGTCGTTTACTTTCTTATCCGTATCCTCGGAAAGTATGCCGGCGCATGGCTGGGCGCCCTGGTTGGCAAGGCCAGCCTTCCCATCCGGCATTATCTGGGCCTGGCGCTGATCCCCCAGGCTGGCGTCTCCATCGGGCTTGCAGTGCTGGGTCAGCGGATCCTCCCGGCTGAAAGCGGTGCTTTGCTGTCCACCATCATTCTCTCCTCCGGCGTGCTTTATGAGATGATCGGACCAGCCTGTGCGAAGGCGGCGATCTTCCTGTCCGGAAGTGTTCCCCACGGCCCTGGAAACGATTCTGCGGATGTTCCTGCTTCTGTAAAAAGTTCTGATTCCGCAGAAAGTCCCACCCTTACAGACCCCCCCTCCCCTCAGCCGTCTCCCGCCCACGGAAAGGCTTAACCTCCCCCTACAAAAAACAAAGCGTCCAAGGGCGTATTT
>CAJMLQ010000231.1 GCA_905214265.1 uncultured bacterium | reverse complement strand
GGAAGTAATTAAAAACTGGTGAGGGAACTCGCTATGAAGAAAGGATAATCTATAATATGGATAAAGTCATAAACATGAATGAACTTATCGGTGCGGCTGCTGGTGATAGGCAGCACATGCTAGGAAAGTTTCTGTATTTTTCTTTGACAAATCTTCTGGTGGATAAAGACGAGTTATCCCACCTGTGCGAGAGCATTGGAATCCCGTACAGCGGCAGCAACCGCCTTTCCGTGTCAGACGCTTTCCGCTCTGCCACGGGTGATATCCGGGAGCGCATTCCTGTTACGGAGGATGGCGAAACGAACATCTACCTTGCCTACTGTCGGGATAATAAGCACACCCCCGGCGTGCTTTCCCGTGAATTGGTAAAGGAGACGCTGAATCGACAGACGAATCAATACGAAAAGCTGGCGAATATCAGCTACAATAAGGCGGATAGCATTTTCCGCAGCGACAATATGGTCTACGATTCTGCGGTGGATGTGCCCATGTGCTGCCGGCATGCAGAAGAACTTTTTGAACTCTATCAGCGCTGTGCCAACCGTAAGCAGATTGAAACCATCTGCGTCAATTATCTGCGATCCCTTGAGGCCACCAAGTTGAGCGTCAATGGTCACATGTATTTTGTTCCCCGTACCCATATGGACCAAGTGGACATTTTTGAGGATTTTATCACGCTCCTCAGCGGTCTCAACAAAAGAACGACGCCTTTGATTGTCAACAGCTTCTACATCATTGACGATGCGAAGCAGCGTGAAAAGATGACAGAAGAATTTTATAATGCAGTCAAAAAAGAGATTGCAGTGTATCAGGAAAAGTGTGATTATCTTATCAAAAGTAACAGCCAAAGCCCCGCAATTATGGAACGCTGGGTTTTGAAGGTGCAGGCTCTGGAGGAGAAGAAACGGCACTATGAAGGTGTGCTGCAGCGGGAACTGAGTGGGCTGGACGACGAGTTTTCTGTCCTTAAGCTACTATCGCAGGAGCTTCAAGTAAGGTCGAACAGTATTCGCAATCAGCGATTTCGGCAAAGAGCGGCATAAATAAGAGTCAGCGGGGGTATCGACATCACGTGTCGATACCCCCGCTTATTTTGTTGAAGATAGTAGGGGAAAATGATATCTTTGATGATTTTTTGAAAGAGTCATCAATTTTCCCAAATGGCCGGATATCCTGTGTGCGCTTTGTTTCATCTGGCAACGAATAGGCAGATTGAATATAGAAGTCTCTTCGAGTAACCATAAGGTTGCTTCCTTAGAAAAGATTTTTGCAACTAAATGCACTTTTCTGCTCTACACATAGGTACTGTGTTGACCGAACTTGATTGTGAAATAACTGAGTACTCTGCAAATACAGTTCTTCCCCATGTCTATCTATATGAACTATCAAATCACTATGGAAAACCTCCAACTATGCAGGAAAGGTATAGGGTAGTAGAATAAAACTGTATTTCAGGGCGAAGTAAGTCAGGGCGGAGTAAGTTAGGGAGGAACGGCGACGGAAAGGGGGTCATTGCGCCCTCCGTCAGAGGCTCAAACGAACTGGAATCAAAATAAGGACAAGAAGAGAACCGTAATTGCTCATAGAGCAGTTGCGGTCTTTTTTGTCTCAAAATTGAAAGGAGGACGCGAATGAATGTCGGAGAGCAAGCTGATCGAGCTGGGCTATTATGATCCGTCGGCGAAGATCCGACTGTCAGCCTACGCAGATACAGTCGTGCTTGACACAGACAAGAAAGGAAGCGTGATCTGTGCGATCCGCTTCGGCGGATCTCCCGAGATGGTGCGGTCTATGGCAGCCGCTATTTATGGCGGCGCTACCATAGAAGCCACCCAAAATGATATGGTGCGAAAGCTGCAAAGCAAGCTGAAAGGGTATCAGCGTCAAATCACCCATGATGGCGTATACGCCGTGGCAACGCTTATGGCAGCAGACGACGCACAGGAAGAAACATCGCCGCAGGATGAAGACGGGCCGGAGGAGGACAAGCAAAAAGGAGATGATGAAGTCGCTCCGCAAAAACCGGCACAGCCACGCAAATGCTACATTTTCTGTCCTGAAGGCGATCGTGTGCGCCTGTTTGAGGAACTGGATCACAAAACAGCAGCACCGCTCATCCCTGCGTTTCAGGACTATGTGCTCACTTCGCTCCAAAACCGTGGAGATCTCCGACAGCTGGAGGTCATCTCGCAAAAAGAGCGGGTCGATGCATGGGTGCTGACGCTGAAGCCAGAGGATAAAAATGTTGTGGAGGTGCTGGAGGAAGGCTTGAAAACCGGTGACATCCAGATCCCCGGCGCGGTTCCAGGCTTTTCGGATGGGTTCGAGGAAGTCAATAACGTCACGGAATATCTCAACACCTTTGGCGTGACCGTCGCAGATCGCATCCGCAATCAGTTCATGCCCCTCTTTGACCCTGCCGGTGAGCCCCTCTCTGATGAAGTGCTAGCCATCAACGACTTTATCACGCAGCACGCGGGCTATTCCCTTTATGACGCACAGCTTGCGGTGGCGGAGGCTGTCAAACGTCAGCTTGAGCGAAAGCGGGCTGCCCTCATCATCGCGGAATGCGGTTCTGGAAAAACCAAGATCGGATCGACTGCTCTCGGCGCGCTGCACGGAC
>CAJMLQ010000230.1 GCA_905214265.1 uncultured bacterium | reverse complement strand
GCATGGAAATCGGACGCGGTGCTCTCAAAAACCTTGTGAAACTCTACGGGCAGGATGCGGATCAAGCGGCTACGGCGGCTTTTTTCCTTTCATCCGGAGCCTATCAGTTCGGGCGGCTGGCCGAAGCCGAGGAGCTGACACTGCAGGCTTTACAGGCATGGGAAAAGATTTATGGGCATGTCTCGCTTCAGGCGGCCGCCTGTCTGGACGCACTGGGGAAACTGCGGAATGTCTGCGGCGAAAAACGGGAAGGCACGGATTTCCACCGTAGGGCCGCAGACATCAAGATGCAGGTTCTGGGCGAACATGAGACGACGGCGGCCTCGCTTGGCCACATCGGCATGGCCGAAGCGGAACTGGGGAACTGGAAGGAGGCGGAAACGCTCTTGGCCAGTTCGCTTGAACAGTTCGACCGCCTCGGCGTGGGAAAAAACGCTGAAGGCATCGCGGCTTTTCGCGAAAAACTGAATGAATGCCGGAGCATGCTCGCCAAGGAGCCAACCGATGAATAAAGATGAACTCATTGATGCAATCGTGCAGATCGAATGGCCCATGTTTGCCGGGGTGAACAACGAAGGAGGAAAGGCCGCCTGCCAGATGGACTTGGCCACGTTCCGGATCATGCGCATCAGCCAGTACTCCGCCTGGGGCGAGGAACTGCTTGAAAGCTGCCTGGCCGATCTCAGGGCTGCCCAAAATCAGGGCCGGAACCTCATGACCGAAAAATACGCGCGCATGATGAAAACGACCTTTCCCGATGAATACCCGGCTATAGAAAAATCACTCCCTCCACTCGATCCTGCCGCTGCACGGCAGATCGAGGACATCGTGGCCTGCCATGTCCAGTGGAAAACGGCGCTGGATCAAAAATATCCCCACCTGGGAGACCGCAGCCGTCCGGTCCGGACGCAGGAAGACAGGGCCGGCCTGCCTTCCGTGGAAACCTATACGCGGGCCGAACTGCAAACCTGCTCGCCCCGCACCATTTCCCTGTACCACTCCGCCACTATGAAACGTGCCGAAAGGGGAGAAAACGAGGCGGAGGAGAACCTGTTGAATCAGGTCCGGCAGTATGGCTTCGCGAGTCTGGAAGACGCGGAACAGTATTTCAGTACCCACGAATAACCGGAATTGCCCCCTTCCGGTTGACGCCCGGACGCTTGCTCTCAACATAATGCCTCGGCATAGCCGATGCTTCCCCGCCCCATACGGCGTCTATTGAGGTTCCATTACCAGCAACGCCAGCCAGGTATGTACTTGGCTGGCGTATGTGCGATCTGCTATCTCTATTTCTATGGATTGGCATATGCTTTGGCTCCAAACGGGAAAACGGAACCCCTGCGAAGGGCATCCTCTTTCGTCCGTTCCGCGATTGCTCCGTACCGAGCCTCTCTATCTCACTTCACGGTTATGCAATCGTCCATTGAGCTTTCATCTCCGATGGAAGCCGCGCGAAAGCCTGCCTACTCGTCAATCCTAAAAGTTATTAACAAGATGTATCCCTGATAACAAGTATTTCCCATTACAAAACTGTCTGGTAATATGGCAATAGGTCAAACAAAATGACATCCGCAACCCAGGATATCCACTATGCGTAACAGGCCCAATTCGTCATCCGCTCTGGAATCGCTTGCCGAAAGCGCGTACGCCGATGTTTTTGAGCTTCTGCACACAGGAATTGCCGTTATGTCTGCAACGGGTGAGTTCCTCTATTGCAACCAGGCGTTTCTGAGCATGTTTAATTTGCCTTCGGATATCAGGGGCAAACATGTTACCGACTTTTTCCTTACCGCCGAACAGGGCGTCATGACCACTATCCGCACACGGAAGCCGACGTTCTGTTCCAGCCTGACCACCACCGACGCGCAGGGGATTTCTTTCCGGTACCCGTTGCTGGATGACAAGGGGAAACTTTACGGCGTCATCATCGAAAGCATTTCCCCCAGCATCGGCCCTGAACGGATGCAGAAATTTCTGGACACGATTCATGATCTTGAAGAAAAGAGCAACTATTTCGAGCAAAAGGTCCGTAAAAAGCCGGGCAGCCTGTATACCTTCGAAAGCATCATCGGCAGCAGCAATGCCATCATGGCCTTGAAAAAGAAAGGGAAGATTTTTGCCAGAGGCAACGAGCCCATTCTTGTCCTCGGAGAAAGCGGGACAGGGAAGGAGTTGGTGGCACAGGCCCTGCATTCAGCCAGTTCGCGGGCAGACAAGCCTTTTGTGACCGTCAATTGCGCGGCGTTGCCCCATGATCTCATGGAAGCGGAACTGTTCGGCTATGAAGGTGGGGCGTTCACTGGAGCGAAATCGAGCGGCATCAAAGGAAAATTTGAACTGGCCAATAGGGGAACCATTTTTCTTGATGAAATAGGCGAGCTGCCTCTGAGTATGCAGGCAAAGCTTCTACGCGTTTTGGAAAGCGGCGAAATCCAAAAATTGGCCCATCGGGGACAGCTGCATTCGGATTTCAGGCTGATCGCTGCAACCAACAAAGATCTAAAGGAAAGCGTAGAAAGGGGTTCCTTCCGGGAAGACCTCTATCATCGGCTGAATATTCTGGAATTGACTATTCCGCCGCTGCGGGATCGGGTAGGGGACATCCCTCTACTGGCCCGCCACTTCATCGAGCTGCACGCAGGGGCAAAA
>CAJMLQ010000229.1 GCA_905214265.1 uncultured bacterium | reverse complement strand
CAGGATTTTTCGATCAAACCCGCGGACGATAGCTGGGTCCAGATATCCCTCTCCGCCGGTTCCTTCCGCAACTCGGAAATTGGTTGCGGCCAGGATGAAAACCGGGCGTTTCCGGTCGGCCTGAAATCCGTCCATCTCCGTGAGAAGGGCGTTGAGAGTCGTTTCTTCCGCCTGACCGCTGATGCCGCCGGTACGGGTGCGGCCGATGGCATCGATCTCGTCGATGAAAATGATCGCCGGAGCATAACGGCGGGCTCGTTCAAACAGCGACCGGACCGCAGCGGGGCCGCTTCCAACATACATGTTGACAAAATTTGTTGCGGATTCGGAGAGGAAGGCGACGTCGGACTCGCCCGCCATGGCTTTTGCCAGCATCGTTTTTCCGGTGCCGGGAGGACCGTAAAGTAGGACGCCTTTGGGCGGTTTCATCCCTTTTGCCATAAAGGATTTGGGATTTTTGAGGTAGCGGATGAAAAACTCCAGTTCCTCCTTGGCGTCCTTCGCACCGATCACATCCGTGAAGCGGACGTCCGGACGTTCCGCATCGCTAACCATGTGGTCGGTATCATCCGCAGCGACCAGCCGGGTCAGATCATAGTTTCGGGTCCGGATAAGCAGGGTTTCCCGGTCAGTCGATTTGCCCGGGGAGGTCTCAAAGGTCAGGATCTGTCGGCTGGCCGCCATGTCGAAGGCAATTTTCTGCAGGCGAAGGCGTTTCACAATCTCCGCCAGCACCGTCTCATAGGTGGAACGCTTGCCGTCGGCGACCTTCAGCTTACCGCGGGCGCCCGCCTGTACGAAGCTCATTTCCAGCGCCTCGTCGATGGCAAAACTGCCCCTTTCCAGCAGATAGACTGGGATTTCCGGAATCCGGTCATGAAGCTGGCGCAGGAAATTCCGAGAGGCGGTCAGCGCCGCCGCGCCCATCGGCACATAATCAAAGGCAAAAATCGTGGCAGAGGGCTGATCGTGGTCCTGGGTGGTAAGGAGATTGAGCAGGACAAGGTCGATGTCTCTCTCCGCCAGTATCTGAAAGACCTCTTCTGTGCTGCTGGTGACACTCCACCGGTACTGCGGCAGCTTTTCCGACAGGATGGTTCCCAATGCATCGTCCCCGAACAACAGGATCTCCGGCGTGTCCGCCGCTTTGAAAATGGGAAAGCGATTTTCCAGAAGGTCCCAGTCCTCCGTCTGGAAGCAGATCTTTTTGATGGAGCGGAGCGACTCGTCCAGGTTTTCTGAGCGGAACAGCCGCATGCACTTCATGATTTCGTTTTTAAAAAACTGCTCCGTCTGGGCGCGCAGGGACCGTGCGTCGGCCATTCCGCCTTCCCGGTAAAGCATGAGCATGGGAATGCGGGAGTCAAACTCCACAGGGATGCCATACTGCTTTTCGAAAAGCTGCGCGTTGCGCCGCAGTTCTTTGGCGCTGATCTGCTCCAGGTCGTGGCTCTGCAAGTGGTTGAACATCAGTGGAGTGCCCGTGGCGATGCGGGAACAAATGGCAGCGGGGAAGAAGGGCAGTTCCGTAGCGGGATTGATATCGCTCTCCAGAGCGTTCAGAATCGCGCGGCGGGAAAGACTGGCCAGGTTGGTACCTTCTTTGCCCTCGTACAGGTTGTGGCCGGCGTTGGTGGTGAAAATCAGGATGGTGTCCCGGAATGGGACATCCCGGCCGTGGTAGTGGTCATGGAGCCGTCCGGCGTCCAGAATCTGCAAAAAGAGATGGATCACGTCTGGATGGGCCTTTTCGATTTCGTCAAAGAGCAGGAAACAATTGGGATGTTCCATTACAAATCCGCTGAGCTGTCCCGGGGAGGCCGATTTATAGCTTGGCTCAGTTCCGGTCAGTTGTTCGGCGCTCAGATGACCGGAGTAACCGCTCATATCAAACCGCTTAAACGGGACGTTCAGCTGCTTGGCAGTCTGTTCCGCTAAAAAGGTTTTTCCCACGCCGGGAGGCCCGGCGAATACGAAAATCGCCTTTGGACGGACGCGGTCCTGTTCGGACGCCGCCAGAAGCTCCGCATTGAAATAAGCGTCGGCAAAGGCATGGATGGCGTGGTCCTGCCCGCGGACCGTATCCAAGAGATAGCGGCGGATCCCCTGGACCCGCTCCATCAGACCGGAAAGGCTGGCCGGTGCGGAGAAATTTTGGGAAGATACCGAGCGGTCCTCCTGGACGGCGTTCGCGGACTCTGGCGTGCGGCTGGAACCGCGGCCAGCCGCCGGGTCCGGCTCCATGGGGGAAGACGTCGGGGAGGGAAAAGGAGAGTGTGGGACAGGCTCAGCGGGAGCTTCCGGAGCCGTCTCTGCGCCAGACTTGATCACAGTGCTCAAAATTTCCGATGGGGCACGAAGAATTTCCCGCAGCACATAATGGCTGGGGAGCTTTTGGAGGCCATCCCGCTGTGCCGCGACCTCAGCGCGCTGTATGTAGGCCTTTTCACTGCCAGTTGTCTTTTTATCTTTGGAATAGAGCAGCAGATCCCGGACCTCTATGCGCGCCTGGGAAACATCCACGCCGTATTCCTGCATCAGGGCGTTGGCCTTGTGGATCTCATCCAAAACTGAGTCTGTCATGCCGGGGCCCTGTTCCAGACTTTCCTCGCTCATGCCGCAGAACTTGAGGAAAGACAGGAACAGGTATTCCACGCACAGTTCCTCGTCCTCAAAATAATTTCCAAAGGTGCTGGCGCGTGAAAGAATGC
>CAJMLQ010000228.1 GCA_905214265.1 uncultured bacterium | reverse complement strand
GTTGCGGACGTTCAGACCGGTGGAAGCAGTTACAACCGTTCCTGCTGCTGGAGTGTTCTGCACGGCGCGTACAGGAGTGCCGGTGAGGCACAAAGCCGCAAAACAGGCAGCCGTAAAGACTGTCAGACGCTTTTTCATGTTGTCACCTCAAAAAATGTATTTGCGGGAAACCCGCAGTTTTTTATCATGACCACCGAATCCGCCGGGATTCGGAAGGCAGCGATGCCGCCGCAGTTTCGCGTTAGCAAAACCGGGTGATGATACAATGTTGGCAAAGAGGCATAAAGCCATAAGGGCTGCGGATGCGGTCTCTGCTTTTCCCGGAAAAAGCCCTTTGCGGCTATTATAACATGAAAAAGTGTATTTTAAAATAGGCCAAATATTGGAATGTGTATCTGTTAAAAACACATAGTTGGAAAATGCTCCATCTTTTTCAGCGGGAAATAGGTGGTATACGGCTCAGTTCCGATCTCAAAAAGGGGCTTGAAAATCAGATTTACCGGCTGTCCGGTGGTTTTCCAGCCGTTTAGCCAGTCTCCCCAGCGGCGTTCGTCATAGGGCTTCAGAATCTCTGTGGGATCGTTCCGGTAAAAGAGGGTGCGTTCCTCAGAGGTCAGGGCGGCCAAGGCGACGGGGCCGTCCAGGAAGGCACCGGTATCCGGGCGGTCCGGCAGGGGATAAAAGGCGACGGCTTTGGGGAGGATGACGGTCACGTCGTCGTCGCTCCACTCCCGGGTCAGGAAAAGAAATCCGCCGCTTTCCCCGGAGGGCTGGACCGGTTTCCCGTTGATCAGGACCGTGATATCTCCGGCCAGCCACGCCGGACGGCGGAGGGCCAGGGTGAATCGGACGGAAGCATCTGCCGTGATGCGGAGGATCTTCTTCCAGCAGTCCGGACGGCCGGGCTGGGACAGATTGTCCGGGGTAATGGGGACGATGGGAGCGGTTTGGGGGTCGGTTTCCTGCTTCAGCTTTGCCGGCACGCCGGAAACTGTGAAAGTGACGCTGGAATCCTGATACTGGCTAACAAAGAGGGCGTCTTCCTCCTGAAAGTAGAGCGAGTGGGGGAAGAAGGCGTTGGCCTGGAGCAGGGAGCAATGGCAGCACCAGAAGTCACCAGTGGCGCTGCCCCAGGCCTTCTTTGCGCCGGGGTGAAGAGGGAGGTAGTAGGCGACGTAGCCGGAAACGGCCGGGAAAGGATTTTCACCCAACTGGGGACAGGAGGGTTCCTGCCAGAAGCCCTGGGCTAGGATGCCGTTGTAGAAGTTCTTCTCCCAGTAGTCGGCGTATTTGCTTTCGCCGGTCCAGCGGAAAAGGTAATCCGCCAGCCGCATCATGTTGTAGACGGTGCAGTGCTCCTGATTCATCCGCCCCAAGCGGGCAGCGTGGCGTCCGGAAGGTGTCCAAAGCTCGCCGGAAGTCTGGCCGCCGGTGACAAAGGGGATGGCTTCTTCAGCGGCCAGATGCCAGTAGGCCTCGACGACCCGGCGGTAGCGCTCCTCGCCGGTGACCTCGTAGGCGCGGGCCGCGCCGTGGATCTCCGGGATGGTGGCGTTGGCGTGCATGTTGCCCAGGGGATTTTCGCCATCCAGAAGGCGCTGGTACAGATCCCGCCGCTCATACCGCTGCATCAGAGTCCGGTGGGCCGGGTCGCCGGTGACGGCGTAAAGGTCCGCCCAAAGCTCCATGATACCGCCGGTCTCCTCGCCCATCATCTCCGCCATCTGGTCCGGGGAGACGTCCTCGGTAAAGCGGAGAAACCAGTCCGCCGCGCGGCGGACGATGGCAAGGGCTTCGCTGTTCCCAGCGAAGCGGTACATGTCCAGCAGCCCCATCATCACCTTGTGGCAAACATACTGGGGGGCCCAGGTGTGCTTGCCCCGCTTGAGCCAGAGAAGGTATTTTTCCGGGATGGGGAAGCACCACTCGCCGCCGTTTTCCCGCTGGCAGAGGGCGATCTCCCCGACAATGCGGGTGGCGCGGGCAAGCAGCTCGGGGTCGCCGGTCTCCTGGATGATCATGGCGGCCGCGCTGAGCCAGTGGCCGCAGACGGTCCCACGGATCTGGGACAGGGGGGAGTCCCAGCCGTTGTGCAGATCCGGCGGAAGGTAGGTGATGCCGTGGAGCCCGGCCTCCTGGTAATAAGGAAGGAGCAGGTTTTCGTCGGTCAGGCTCATCAGGTAGCGGCGATCCAGGTTGCGGCGCTGGGCCAGGAGTCCCGAGAGGGCAGTGGTTTCAAAAAGGGAGCGAAGCATAGAAGAGGCCTCCTTGGAGAATGGATACTTTCAGTATACCGGATATCCGGCGATTTGTAAACAGTTGCGGTTTTTGGGGGAATGTGGTAAAATGAAAAAGATTTGATGGGAGGAGTGTCTGTGTCAGAGAAGTTTGAAATTCCAAAATTTCATTATTTCCGTTCCGGAAATCCCTACAGCGGGAGCTGGAAAAACTTTCGGTTCCGTATGAAGCCGGCGGACGGCGTGTTGAAGCTGTGGGCCTGGCCCGGGCCATACTGCCAGGACGCCGTGCCGGAGGAGCAGATTGTCGCGGCGGAGTTTGAACTGACCGAGGCAGGTCTGCAGGAGGCAGCCGCCTGGCTGGAGCAGGAGGAGAGGAATCCGCGGTATCATCAGTACGTCTGAAAATCCCCGCCTGTCGGTAATGAAGTGACCCCAAAAAGTTAGACAATAATTCGAAATAAAAATTGTTCAAGCAG
>CAJMLQ010000227.1 GCA_905214265.1 uncultured bacterium | reverse complement strand
CGGCTGATCATTCACGATCCTGGGCACATTGGGGCTGTCATGTTGACCTATGAGGGAACGGACCGGACGGTGAAGGACATCATTCGAGAGTTTAACATCATGCTGCTGGACGATTATTTCAATAACTGCCGTGCGCATAGAGTGGAGCATACGGTCGGTCGGTAATTTTTCAAAATTATTTGCATCTTTGTTGCGAAAATTGACTGTTTTTTCAAACTCACGTAACATTTTTGTGGTTCACTAAATCTATATGAAAACGTGCGCCGCAAAACGTGCGCCGGCAACAGGGAGGCATCCCCATGGCGAAGAAAAAGAAGGATCCGTATATTGATCCGCAGCAGCGGGAACTTCGCGAGCTGATTGAACTGAAAAAAATGCAGCAGGCAGCTGCGGAAAACAAAGACGCAGATACCACCCAGTTTTTTGAAAAGGAAGAGAAGATTGTCCCCAAAACCTTCAAGGAAAAGTGGAAAAATTACTGGTATCATTATAAGACCGCCACGTGGGTGACGGTTTTAGTCGTAATTTTTGGCGCTTGGCTGATCAAGGATCTGCTTTTTGGAACCAAGTATGACCTGTCCGTGGCGACGGCATCCAAATACGCCTACAGCGCTGTGAACCAAGACATCGCTGGCGATATGGCTAAGTACATCGAGGACTATAACGGCGACGGCAAGATCAACGTCATGTATGACGAGATGACGCTGGATTATTCGGAAGACACCACGCTGGACCCCCAAATGAACATGGTCAACATGCAGAAGTTCATGGCAGTCATGGCGGCGGGCGACGAGTTGATCTTTATCATGGACCAGAGCGTTTATGATTCGTTGGTGGAGAACAGCGGCGACGGGATCTTCGTGAACTTGGAGGAGCTGTATCCGGAACAGACGGATACCGTACGTGGAGACAAGCTGATCCTCAACGGTACCCGGCTGGGGAAGCGGATGGGCATCAATGGGCTGGAGGAGGATGTGTTTCTCTGTGTTCGGGCGTTAGTGGGAACCGCTGACGGGACCAAGGAAAAAATCTACAACGCCTACTGCAACAGCCTGGATTTTGTCCATAACATCATGGTAACGGAGTATCCGGTCCTGAAGGGGACGGAGACACCGATACCGGAGCTAAAGACGGAGGAATAGAAACTGTTTTAAATCGAAACCCGGTGGGGAAAACAATGATCGTTTTCTCCGCCGGGTTCTTTTTATAGATCCAATATCTGAAACGGGGCCGTGACAAGATAGTCTGCGCCTGCGGCGGTCAGCTCCTCTCTGCCGCGGAAGCCCCAAGTGACCCCAGCGGAGCGGAGCCCGGCATTTTGGGCGGTTTCGATATCCACGTCAGAATCACCGATGAAAAGCGCATCCGGGCGGGAGACGCCCCGCTCCTCCAGAAGGCTCCAGACGCCGTCGGGAGCGGGCTTTTTCGGTACGCCCTCCCGTTGGCCGCGGATGGCACTGAACAGACCGCTTCCGAGCAGGCCCTCGACGATCTGCCGGACAAAGGCGTCGGATTTATTGGAAAGGACGGCCAGTTCTGCCCCTCGCTTTTTCAGCCCCGCCAATAGGGAGGGGATGCCGGGGTAGGGGCGGGTCTTGTCCATGCAGTGCGCCTGGTAGCGTGCGTCAAACACCGCCTTGAAGACGGTGACCTCAGCAGGACTGCGCCGGTCCTCGGGAAGAGCGCGCTCCACCAGCTTATAGACGCCGTTGCCAACAAAACGACGGTATTCCTCCAGGGAGTGGGTGGGGAACCCGGATTGGGCCAACATCCAGTTGGCGGCGTCAGCCAGATCCTCCAGCGAATCGACGAGAGTGCCGTCCAGGTCGAACAGGTAAAGCTTGTACATGGCAAATCGATCCTTCCGTGAAAACTCTATTCTTATTCTAACATGGGCGGGAAATCCAGGCAATGCCCAATTGTACCGGAAAAGAGGGGGACTTTTCCAAAAAAGTAGAGGAACGTCCCAAAAGACGTTCCTCTTGAGAGGTTCAGGCCTGGTAGCCCAAGCTGTTGATGACGGCCTTCAAATGGGCCTCATCCAGCCCCTTGCCAGTGACTGTGACCTTTTTCTCTTCCAGGGATACTTTGGCGCTGGAAACGCCTTTTTCCTTTTTCAGGCCGTTTTCCACGTTGGCGGCGCAATGGGCGCAGTGCATCCCCTCTACCGGGATGATCAGGGTCTCCTGAGGTTTTCCGAACATGGGCAGGACTCCTTTCCTCGATCATACTTCTATTATAAAGCGGGAGCTGCCGGTTATGCAGCGCCGCAGAGAAATCAGCTGCCCAGCTGATCGGTGACAAAGAGTTTTTCGCCGTCGTAATCCACGACCAGAGTCGAGTTGGGCTTGACCTGGTCGGCAATAATCATCCGACCGATCAGGGTCTCCACCTTGCGCTGGAGGAACCGCTTCAGCGGACGGGCACCGTAGATGGGGTCGTAGCCCTGATCAATGATATAGTTCTTGGCTTTATCCGTGAGGACAACATCCAGTTGCTGCTCGTCCAAGCGCTTGCGGAGGTCGTTCATCAGCAGGTCCACGATGGAGAAGATGTTCTCTCGGGTCAGCGGCTTGTAGAAGACGATCTCGTCCAGCCGGTTCAGGAATTCCGGGCGGAAGGACTGCTTGAGCAGGGCTTCCACCTGTGCTCGGGCTTCCGGCGTGATCTCGCCTTTGGCGTCGATGCCATCCAGCAGGTACTGGGAGCCCAGGTTACTGGTCAGGATGATGATGGTGTTCTTGAAGTCCACGGTGCGGCCCTGACTGTCGGTGATGCGGCCATCGTCC
>CAJMLQ010000226.1 GCA_905214265.1 uncultured bacterium | reverse complement strand
CACAAAACAAGAGCCGGACGACCACACCGGCAGCAAAACCGGAGGTCAGTACGGCGCAGGTAGAATACAAGCAGATGAAACAGCGGCTGCTGCTTTCTGCCCTTTTTACGATCCCACTGTTTTATATTTCTATGGGTCACATGATGGGGTGGCCGCTCCCCAGCTCCTTGCTGGGGATGGAAAATGCAATCAGCTTTGCATTTACCCAATTCCTGCTGCTGATCCCGGTGGTGTTTATCAACTTCAAATATTACCGGATGGGATTCAAGACCCTGTTCCACGGCTCGCCTAACATGGATTCGCTGATTGCGATAGGCTCCAGCGCCGCAATCGTTTATGGCATTTACGCCGTTTACAAAATCGGCATCGGATTCGGTCATGGGGATATGGCTACGGTTCACAGCTTTATGATGGATTTGTATTTTGAATCCGCAGGCATGATCCTGACCCTTATCACCTTGGGCAAAACCCTGGAGGCCCGCGCAAAGGGTAAGACTTCGGACGCAATCACAAAGCTGATGAATCTGGCTCCCAAAACGGCTATCGTGGAGCGGGACGGAAAAGAGCTTCAGGTGCCGGTGGAAGAAGTGCAGTTGGGCGAAACCTTGATTGTCAAGGCCGGTGAATCTGTGCCGGTAGATGGTATTGTCATAGAGGGCTTTTCCTCCGTTGATGAATCTGCCCTGACCGGCGAGAGCATCCCCGTGGAGAAGCATATCGGGGACAAAGTGATCGGTGCGACCACAAGTAAGTCCGGCTATTTCAAGATGCAGGCCACCAAGGTGGGCGATGATACCACGCTGGCACAGATTGTCCGGCTGGTGGATGAAGCGACCAGCTCCAAGGCCCCTATTGCGAAACTGGCTGATAAGGTCAGCGGCGTGTTTGTGCCGGTAGTTATCAGCATCGCGCTGATCGCGGTTGTTGTCTGGCTGCTGTTGGGATATGGCTTTGAATTTGCCCTGTCTATCGGCATTTCCGTTCTGGTCATTTCCTGCCCCTGTGCGCTGGGCCTTGCAACGCCTACGGCCATTATGGTCGGAACCGGAAAGGGCGCAAGCAACGGTATCCTGATTAAATCGGCGGAGGCCCTGGAAACGGCCCATAGCATTGATACGGTTGTGCTGGATAAGACCGGCACAATTACTCAGGGTACGCCCGTAGTGACAAATATGCTCTGCAAAGAGGGCGTTCCACAAAAGGAGCTACTGCAAATCGCCGCTTCGCTGGAAAAAATGTCCGAGCATCCGCTGGCGGACGCGATTGTGGCGGAGGCCGAAAAAGCAGACCTTTCCTTCCTTCCGGTGGACGGTTTCAAGCAGATTCCCGGTCAGGGCCTTGTGGGGCAGATTGGAAACGAAACGTGCCTTGCCGGAAACCGCCGACTGATGGCAGCAAATGGCATCAATGGCGGCGCACTCCTTCAGTTGGGTGAGAAAATGGCCGTTGACGGGAAAACACCTCTGTTCTTTGCCCGTGGTGGTCAGTTTATTGGTGTTATTGCCGTGGCGGATGTAGTCAAGCCCACCAGCAAGCAGGCCATAGCGGAATTGACCGGCATGGGCATTGAGGTGGTCATGCTGACCGGCGACAATGCAAAGACCGCAGAAGCGATTCGGCGTCAGGTCGGCGTGGATCGTGTTGTGGCAGAGGTATTCCCCCAGGATAAGGAGAAGGAGATCCGCCGTTTGCAGAGCGCCGGGAAGAAAGTGGCGATGGTCGGTGACGGTATCAACGATGCTCCGGCCCTTGCCAGAGCGGACGTTGGTATCGCTATCGGAGCCGGAACGGATGTGGCGATTGAGTCAGCGGATATTGTTTTGATGAAAAGCGATCTGCTGGATGTGTCTACGGCAATCCAGCTTAGTAAGGCGGTTATCCGCAACATCAAGCAAAATCTGTTTTGGGCGTTTATCTACAACATCATCGGTATCCCGGTGGCGGCAGGCGTGTTCTATCTGCCCTTTGCGTTGAAGCTGAACCCCATGATCGGCGCTTTTGCTATGAGCTTTAGTTCGGTATTCGTGGTATCCAATGCCCTGCGTCTGCGGTGGTTCAAGGCGAAGCATCAGGCCAATACAGAACTGGATTCAGACCCTATGTACGAACAGACAACAGTAAAAGAAGAACGAAAAGGAGCAATTCACATGGAAAAAGTATTGAACATCGAAGGTATGGTTTGCGGAATGTGTGTGAAACACGTTGATAAGGCGCTGCGGGACATCCAGGGCATCAAGGATGTGGATGTTTCCCTGGAGAGTAAGTCGGCCCAGGTGCAGCTTGACCAGGATGTGCCGGATGCTGTGTTGAAAGCTGCTATCGAGGACGCTGGCTATCAGCTCGTCAGTATCCAGTAACGGGCCGTTTATGAAGGCCAAGAAAGGCGATATTGTTCACAAGCTAAAAATCGCCAGAGGACAAATTGACGGTATCCTGCAAATGGTTGAGGAAAATCGCTATTGCGTGGATATTTCCAATCAGCTTCTTGCTACGCAGGCGTTATTAAAAAGCGCCAATCAGCAGATTTTGCAAGCCCATATACGAAGCTGCGTCCGGGAGGCCCTGCAAACGGACGCCGTAAATCCAAAACTTGAGGAAGCCCTGAAACTACTGGAAAAAATGATACAGTAACAACGGGAGCGGAAAGGGCCTTATGTCCTTTCCGCTCCTAAATTCGTTTCAGATTGGATTGTAAATCCTGCGGTTGGGAGCGTACAAAGAAGCCCGGTTTTTATATACTTTAAGTGGTTAGTTAGATATGGTTAATCCAGTGAGGCGCGTCACTGGCGCGTTTTACTGGATACCTTGTAATT
>CAJMLQ010000225.1 GCA_905214265.1 uncultured bacterium | reverse complement strand
GCTGGCCGGGAAAATTTTATATTTTTTCACTGTCCTCTTGACGGGGAGCGGTTCAGATTTCCAAACAGTCGCCTTTTATTTGTCAGTCTTAAATGCGTCTGCCTGCTGGCAGAGGGAAATGTACTTCTGTATTTCCGCTTCACTCTTTCCTGCAAAGAAATCTGTAACGGTTTTTGATACCGTAGTAGTCGCCGTATCGGGAAATACGATGGCATCCAGACTGATATTCAATTCTTCTGCCAACAATGCAACCGTTTCAAATCGTGGGTTGCTGCGCCCGAGTTCAATCTCAATGATGGTACGGACGCTCATATGCAGTTTCTCCGCCAGTGCCCTTTGTGTAAGGTGCTGCCTTGCTCTCGCAGCACGGAGGGCAGCAGCAAAAGAATCAACTGGATTCTTCATTTTAACTCACCTCATATATAGTTTAGTGTGCGCTAATGCTCATATAAATAACCATTCAAATCACATCTGGTGAGTTATAAATCATATTTTGGAGGTTAGAAGAAGATGGATATAAGTATTCGCCAGTACAGGAGGCATCTATAACACGGTAAACCGTTACCGCGCAAAATGCTTTTTTTCAAAAAGATCGTTTCTACAAACAGACAAGGAGCTGAGTTGCACTTTTGGAGATGAGTCGCAGCTCATATATTATGTTCTAAAACTCATAAGTAAAAATGCGGAAGCTCCGCCAAACGGAATCCGCTTTTCTACACGCACCAAAACAAAGCTGAAAGGCACCCAAACGGATTTTTATATCCGTGAGGGTGCCTTTTGTCGTATTGCGTTTTTGCACTCTGTCGGCTACCGCAGCCCACCCTTTCTCCCTGCTTCTTTTGATTTGATGGTCATATAGAGACAAGGAGGTACGGCGTATGGATTACTCGTAAAAATTTCTTCAAAAATCTTTCGCCCAATTTGGAAGTTGGGGCATCGGCTACCGTAGTAGTGGCGAAAGGGGAGGAAAAGTATCACCCGCCTTTGCGGACGCGAAGGGAGGTGAGAAAATGAAACCTCATTCGCATGAAGAACATATCCAGCACACCTTTGATGCGTTCTGTAAGAAGGTACTGCGGAATGAAGCGCGGGATTACCTCGACGAGTTGGCACGGAAGCGAAATCGTGAGATCAGCTTTTCCGATTTGCCGGTTGAAGTCATGGAACAGCTTTCGATCTGTGACATCTATTTTGTGGAGAAACAATCCTTTGGCGTTCTTGATTACAGGGTGCATATCGACAATGACGAGCTGGCAGAAGCCATAGCCGCCCTGCCCGCCCAGAAGCGCGATATTATCCTACTGTCCTATTTCCTTGATATGCCGGACAGCGAGATCGCCAAGGCACTGAACATGGTGCGCAGCTCCGTTGCTTACCGCAGATCCGCCACCTTAAAATTGCTGAGAGAACTGATGGGAGGAAAAGCAGATGAACAATAACCTGAACAACGCACGTCTGCTGCCCTTTACTGTCATTCAGAAAGCAGCAGGCGGCGACGTGGAAGCCATCAACGCGGTTTTGAAACACTATGCGGGTTATATTGCCAAACTGTCACTGCGCGAGCTATACGACGAATACGGCAATCCCCATCTCTGTGTGGACGAAGAACTGCGACGGAGGCTGGAAACCAAGCTCATAACGAAGATCCTCACTTTTCGGGTAAATTGACCCGACTGCCGGACAAGCACTTTCCCCTTTCTGCAAGTCCGACTGACTGTTCCTTGACAAATACGCGCGTAAGATAACGACGATTGCGTCATAAAGCACAAAGGATACATCCCTTTTGCGTTGAGCCGTGCGGTGGGTGCGCCATGACCCGTATCCGGGAGGATATGCCGAGCGACAAACACTTTCACCGTAATGCAGCGTGGCAGCTTGCGGGCGAGGATGCGCAAAAGGAATAATGGTACTCCCTTGCAGCCACAGTCCGAGCGTTAAAAGCGTCGCAGGCAATGGGCAGGGCTTCGGCAGACCGTCGGAGGGGTGAAATTCCCGTGGAGCTGCGCCAGCAGCCGTCCTTTGGGCTTCTTTATTTTGAATTGATTTTCTATATCCCATGAAAGGGGGATTTATTTCTATGAGCACAGCAATCAATCAGAAAACAAATGTCCCCGTTGTACGAGAGTACAAAATCGGGGACATGACATATATCGTGAAAGCCGTCGTTAAGGACGGCGCAAAAGAGGACGCCGCGACAAAAATTCGCCGCATGATAAGAAATGATATGCAGCAGGCAAAGAGCCACAAATAATTTACATCTTGCCTGCTGACGGCGAACAGGTTTGATGGTATAATATAAATAACCTGTTTGTCCGGCTGCCGGAACAGGAGGTAAACATGAAACAGCAGCCAGACAAGATGACCGCATACTACTATCGTGCGGCGCATATCAATGCAGATTTGTACCTTGACAATCAAATGTACCGACTTCTCCACCATGCAATGACAAACGGTGTGTCCCTTGCTGCGAAAGGTGGTGACTGCAAATGATGAACGGAATCCAGTTTCAGAGTGTGCAGACGCCTAACGCTTTAAGCAGCGAACTCCGCAGTGTGATCCGTGACAATGTTCTGCAATTCTATGTGCAGGGCAACGGAATGGATGTGCAGGAAGAAGGCATAACCGCCCTGTATGAACGCTTGTCGCAGGAAGATAAATTAGACGGAGAGAGCAACAGTATTGCTAATCAGAAGAAGATTCTGGAACGCTACTGTAAAGACCACGGGTATACCGCTATCCGGCACTATGACGAGGACGACGGTTATTCGGGGACAAACTTTGCTGAGGTTAGATAGCGATACTTTTTACATCTACCATGTTACGGCGGTCATGGTTGACA
>CAJMLQ010000224.1 GCA_905214265.1 uncultured bacterium | reverse complement strand
TGGATCGTGAAACGGCTTTCCGCGGTGCGGACTTCGTGGTCAACGCCATTCAGGTAGGCCTGTATGATCCCTGCACCATCACCGACTTTGAAGTGCCCAAAAAGTACGGCCTCCGTCAGACCATTGCCGACACCTTGGGCATCGGCGGTATCTTCCGCGCCCTGCGGACCATTCCCGTCATGAAATCCTACGCCGACGATATGGAGCGCTGGTGCCCCAACGCCCTGTTCCTCAACTACACCAACCCCATGGCTATGCTGGCCGGATATATGCAGCGGTTCACCAATGTCAAGACCGTGGGCCTGTGCCATTCGGTCCAGGGCTGCGCCAAGGGCCTTCTCGAAACCCTGGGTATGAACGAATACGTGGACAACTGCCGCTGGAAAATCGCTGGCATCAACCACCAGGCTTGGCTGCTAGAGATCGAGGATCTTCAGGGCAGGGACCTCTACCCGGAGATTAAGCGCCGCGCAGAGGACCCCGCCTACAACATCGATCGGAAGGACTTGGTCCGCCTGAAGATCATGAAGGAGTTCGGCTACTATGTAACCGAGTCCAGCGAGCATAATTCGGAATACACTCCGTATTTCATAAAAGATAAATACCCTCAGTTGATTGAAGAGTACAAGATTCCCTTGGACGAGTATCCCCGCCGCTGTGTTAACCAGATTAATGGCTGGAACGAGATGCGGGACAGCCTGCTCAAGGATTCCCACATTGAGCATAAAAAGACCCATGAGTTCGCGTCTTACATCATCCGTGCAGTCCTGGAGGATAAGCCCTTCCGCATCCACGGCAACGTGCTGAACACCGGACTCATCACCAACCTCCCCCAGAACGCCTGCGTCGAGGTGCCGGTCATGGTGGACCGCAATGGCCTGAATCCCTGCTTTGTCGGCGATCTGCCGGAGCAGTGCGCGGCCCTGAACCGGACCAACATCAACGTCCAGCTGCTGACCATCAAGGCGGCGGAGACCCTTCAGAAGTCCTACATCTACCAGGCTGCCATGATGGACCCCCACACCAGTTCGGAGCTGTCCATCGACGACATCAAGGCGCTGTGCGACGACCTGATCGAAGCCCATGGCGACTGGCTGCCCAAATTCCATTAAGTCAACCCAAAAACGCGGGACGGAGAAAATCCATCCCGCGTTTTTCGTCAGTACAGGTCCTTGATAAGCGGCTTGGCCTTGTTGACCAGCTGCTTGTCGTTATCATAGGTGAGGAACGAGTGAGCCAGATTGATCTCAACCCACTTGATCTGGGCAATCTCCTCCTCCTGGGGAGTGTACTGGAAGTTTTTAGCCCTTCCCAGAAAGTAGATGACGTCCTTAGTGGTGTCGCGTTTTGGCGAGTAGGAGACGACCTCCCGAAAGGTGGTATTCAGCTCCACATCGATGCCGGTTTCCTCCTTGATCTCCCGGATGGCGGTTTCCGTTTCAGTCTCGCCGGGTTCCACATGTCCCTTGGGAAAAGACCAGTGGCCGCCGACAACGTGCTTGATGAGCAGCAGCTCAATATTTCCGTGATATTTCCGGAAAACGACTGCTCCGCAGGATTTTTCGTAAGACATTGCAAGAATCCTTTCGTATCAGAGAAATAGTTACCTTTATTTTAGCACAAGACCGCGGAAAAAGCAAAACATTCCTAAAAAATTCATAAATTTTTCAGCAAAAAAGCTGGAGCAGACGTTCTGATCTGCTCCAGCTTTTCTTATCAACTAGAAATGGATTTTTTCTTCGATGTACTGTGCCAGGTTGGCGATGGGCAGGCGGACCTGCTCCATGGTGTCGCGATCGCGGACCGTGACGCAGCCATCGGTTTCCGAATCGAAGTCGTAGGTGATGCAGAAGGGGGTGCCGATCTCGTCCTCACGGCGGTAGCGCTTGCCGATGGCACCGGTTTCGTCGAAGTCCACCATAAACTTGTCAGCCAGCATGGTGTAGACTTCCATGGCCTTGTCGGAGAGCTTTTTCGAGAGGGGGAGAACCGCAGCTTTGAAAGGAGCCAAGGCAGGGTGGAGGTGCAGGACGGTGCGCTCGGAGCCGTCTTCCAGGGTCTCGATGTCAAAAGCCTCGCAGAGGAACGCCAAAGCGACACGGTCGGCGCCCAGGGATGGTTCGACGACATAGGGAATATAGCGCTCGTTGGTGTCCTGGTCGAAGTAGTCCAGAGCCTTGCCGCTAGCCTCCTGATGGCGTCCCAGGTCGTAGTTGGTGCGGTCGGCGATGCCCCACAGCTCGCCCCAGCCGAAGGGGAAGAGGTACTCGATGTCGGTGGTCGCCTTGGAGTAGAAGGAAAGCTCCTCCTTCTCGTGGTCCCGAAGGCGCATATTCTCTTCCTTCATGCCAAGGGAGATCAGCCAGTTTTTGCAGAAATCCTTCCAATAATAGAACCAATCCAGGTCGGTGTCGGGCTTGCAGAAGAATTCACACTCCATCTGCTCAAATTCCCGGGTACGGAAGGTGAAGTTGCCGGGGGTGATCTCGTTGCGGAAGGATTTGCCGATCTGGCAGACGCCGAAGGGCAGCTTTTTCCGGGTGGTGCGCTGGACGGCGGAGAAGTTCACAAAGATGCCCTGGGCGGTTTCGGGCCGAAGGTAGACCTCGTTTTTCGCGTCTTCCGTGACACCGATAAAGGTTTTGAACATGAGGTTGAATTTCCGGATATCGGTGAAATTTTTGCTGCCGCAGTCAGGGCAGGCGATGTCGTGTTCCTTGATGTAGGCGCTCATTTCCTCAAAAGTCATGCCGTTGGGGTCGCCGCCGGCGTCCTCAATGAGCTTGTCGGCGCGGTAACGGGCTTTGCAGTCCTTGCAGTCCATCAGCGGGTCGGAGAAACCGCCCACGTGGCC
>CAJMLQ010000223.1 GCA_905214265.1 uncultured bacterium | reverse complement strand
ATCAGAAGATTTTCTGTGTTCTGCGCGAGCACGGGGATATCCGTGTACTGGGGCGTTAGGATCACGTTGACACCATATCGTGCGCTGGCGGCATCCGCCGCCAGCGCCAGCTTCAGCATTTCTTCGCCATAAAGATATGCTTTCGGGCCAATCTCAAAAAAAGGCGGCTGAATCGTCCTGCCTGCATACACAAGTATCAAATCCTTTCTTTCGTTTTTATTTCGAAATATATTGTTATATATTTCCGAGATATTTCGATAGCTTCATTATAACAGAACCCCAAAATGTTGTATATGGATTTTTATAATAAACTAAAGGAAATATTTTCGTGCAATTTTTCCTGTTTATTTTGCTGATTGGAGGTTTACACATCTTTTTCAATGTGATAGAATAAATATAAGATATCCAGATTTTTAAAAACGAAAGGAAAACGAAAACAATGGAGCATTCTGCTGAACAAGCGGCTCGCCTTTCACTGGCCGTTGAGGCGCAGGCGATCCGGGATTTGGCTGGTTACATGGACTGGGTGGCCCTGGCCCACGCGGTTGAGGCGATTAAAAACGCTCCCGCTGTGATCACCTGCGCCAGCGGCACGTCCGGCATTGCCGCGAGGAAGATGGCCCATTCCCTGTGCTGTATTGAAAAAAACGCCTCCTTCTTACCGCCCTGCGAGGCGGTCCACGGGGGGCTTGGGCGGGTCCACCGGGGGGACTGTGTGATCATCGTATCCCGCGGGGGCAGGACCTCTGAGATCTTTCCAATCCTGCCGGTCTGCAAGGAGAAGGGGGCAGTTGTGGTTGCCGTGACAGAAAAAAAGGACTCTCCTATCGGCCAAGCGGCTGACATTGTTCTCCCGCTGAAAATTGACCGAGAAAGTGATCCTCTGGAGATCATGGCCACATCCAGCTATATTGCCACTATCGCTCTTTTTGACGCGCTGCTGGCCGCTCTTATGGAGGAGGAAAATTTTACGTTGGAGCAGTTCCGACTGATTCATCCCGGCGGGGCTGTAGGGGAGCAGCTCCATCGTTAATTAGAACTGCCGGCCGCCGGAATTCTGTACCGGCGCCTTCCGTTTTTAAGAAATCTCAATATTTTTTAAGATATTTCAATGAAAAGGAGCATTTTTATGCAGCTATTTATCGATGATGCATGTCCGCAGGCCATTCGCAAATGCCTGGACTTTTTCCCTTGCGATGGGGTCACGACCAATCCTTCCATTTTAAAGCGTGCCGGTCAGTCTCCATATCCGTTGCTGAAAGAGATTCGGGCCATGCTGCCGGAGGAGGCTTCACTCCATGTACAGGTGATTTCCACTACGGCGGCGGAAATGCTGGAGGAGGCCCGGGCTATCCGGCAGCGCATCGGCGGCAACATCTATATTAAGGTCCCTGCCACGGAAGAAGGTATTCGCGCCATCCGAATGATGACGGCTGAAGGGATCCCCGTTACCGCCACGGCAATCTATACCCCAATGCAGGCGTTCCTGGCGGCTAAGGCCGGGGCGGAATACGCGGCTCCTTATGTGAATCGTCTGGACAATATGGGAATGGACGGCCTGCGTGTGGCCCGGACCATCCATGATATTTTTACCGTACATAACATGAACTGCAGAGTCCTGGCGGCCAGCTTCAAAAACACCATGCAGATCCAGGAGTTGTGCGCCTATGGCATTGGGTCGGTCACTGCGGCCCCGGAGCTGATCGAGCAGATGCTCCGCCACCCGGCGGTAGGTCCGGCGGTGGACACCTTTAACGGAGATTTTCATACGCTTTGCGGCCCGGAGCGGACAATGCGGACCGTTTGAGCGGGGAGATGAAAATGAAGCCAGAAAAAGAGAGGCTCCCCGTCCTGATCTGTGGAGCCACCGCCTTGGGGGTGGCAGCCGCTGTCCGTATGGGAAATCGGGCCGTCCTTGTAGAAAAGAGCGGGCTTGTTGCTTGGGAGTTTGCAGCCAGTTTCGAACCGGGAGAAGGGCCGTGGGAGGCCGTTTCGTCGGAAGGCCGGGAACTGCAGGAAGAGTTGTTTCGCAGAGAGGTGCTGTCCAGCCGCGGAACCCACATTCAGGGCGCAGCTCCCGTCTTTTTCCGGATCATCCGGGATATGGGGATTATGGTCCACTTTCTGACCCAGGTGGCGGATATCCGGCAGCAGGGCGACGCCTATGCGGTGACCCTTGTGGACAGCGCCGGGTTTCACACCCTCCGAGCGGCAGCCATTCTGGATACAACATCTTTGGGAGAAACTCGCTCCCAGCCAGAAAGAGGGTTCTGCAAAAGCCTCAATGCGGTGTTGGCTCCAGCTGGTCCGGAGTTTCAGCCGCCGGTTTCTAGGAATCCTTTCGTTTCTGTGGTTCCGGGGAATTTTTCTGACGAATATTACCTGCGGTATCGTCTGGAACCGACGGACACTCTGGCGGAAGCCCGGCGGAAACTTTTTTCCTTCTGGGAGAAACGGGAACCAGGGCTTGCCGGATGGCAGATTGCGGCGGTTTCGCCCTTCCTTTCTGTGCGTGCTGCTCCTGGACCCATAGAAGCCGCCAGCAGATGGATATGGGCCCCCTCCGCCGGCTGCCGGAACCTGCTGGAGGCATATGAGACCGGTCTAAAACTGTCTGTTCCGGGATTGGATGGAGGAGCGCTGAGATGATTTTACGGCAGTATCGGGACGGTGTTCTCTGCCAGACGGAGGCTAGGCTGTCTGATTTCCAGCAAACATACGATGTGATCGTCGCTGGGCTGGGAACGGCCGGAGCAGTGGCGGCTATTGTTGCCGCCCGCCGGGGACTGCGGGTGTTGGGATTGGAACGGATTTACACACTTCTACTTGGTGCATGCATTTATATCTGAGCCGGTTGAAGAGTGCGA
>CAJMLQ010000222.1 GCA_905214265.1 uncultured bacterium | reverse complement strand
CCTGATTGACATTCTCAAGGGACACAGTGGCCTTCAAATCGTCCGCCGTCAGCTTCTGGACCTTGGCATTTTTTCCGGTCACATAAACCGTTACGGTAAATTCCGTATCGCCGATGCGCTGCAGCCCCAGGCTCTGGGGAATGGAGCCCTCATAATTGATGGTGACCGGCACGTTGGAAATCGTCTTGTTGCGCTGCGGCGTCTGAGAAATGCTCACGGCAAACCACGCGATGATTGCTCCGACAACTGCAAAGACCCGGACAAAGACATCATTGTCAAACAGCTCCTGGAAGCTGACTTTTTTCCATGAAAACTTCTTCATTTTTTCTTTCCCTTCCAAAAGCCCGGCTTTTTCTCTTTCGTTTCCTCACTTGCTTCGGGGATCAAATAAAAATGAAGGGTCTGCCGGAGCTTCTCGATGGACAGATTCCGGATCAGACGTCCGTTGACCGCAAAAGAAATCCCGCCGGTCTCCTCGCTGACCACGATCGTAACCGAGTCGGAGACCTCGCTGATTCCCAAGGCCGCCCGGTGGCGGGAGCCAAGTTTTTTGTCAATATTCTCTTCTTTATCAGGCTTGGGCAGGAAGCAGGCCGCCGCCAGAATCTTCCCATCCCGCATGATCATCGCACCGTCGTGCAGCGGCGAATTTTTAAAGAAGATATTCCCGATCAGCTCCACGCTGGGGACTGCGTCAACCACAACGCCGGTGGCGATCTGTTCGCCCAGCTTCGTCGCCCGCTCAATGACGATTAGCGCACCGGTCGCAGATATGGATAGCCGCTGCACCGCCTCGCAGAGGATCTCAATGGGCTGCCCCCAGACCGCGTTCTGCCGGAGGCTTTCCTCCGGATGTGCCCAAGGCGTCAGCGTTTTGACCTTCGCCCGGCCGACCTTTTCCAGCGTGCGCCGCAACTCTGGCTGGAACACCACGATGATCGCGATGATCCCCAGTTCAAAGACCTTATTGAGCAGCCAGGTCACCGTATTCAGCTCTGCAACCTTTGCAACCAGATACGCAACGGTCAGCAGCAGAATTCCCTTGACCAGCTGTCCCGCTCTGGTTTCCCGCACAATCTTGACGCCCTTATAGACGACGTACGCTACCAAAAAAATATCCAGCAGATCCCATGGAAATCGAAATCCCCGGGCTGCCCCAAGAATGTCATTCCAAATATTTACAAATGCCTGCATTCTGACAACCAAGATTCCCGCTCAATTCCGGAAACCTACCCTTTCTTTCTGAATCTCTCATTCTATTGTACCAATATCTGCCGGCAATTTCAACCTCTGGGAAGACCCATTTTCTGAATTTTTTTCACTTCTTCCAGAAACGCGCCAACCTGCTTGGTGTTGTTGAAAGAGGACGGGGAAAACCGGACTGCCCCCTGCTCCACTGTCCCAAAGGATTGATGCGCCAACCCCGCGCAGTGCAGCCCGCCCCGCAGGGCAAATCCTCTGCCGCTGAGATACTCTGCCACTGCTGCGGACCCGGTCTCCCGGATGTTGAAGCTAACCAGAGGGGCCTTTTCCCGCAGCCGGAAGCTTTTCGCCACCAGCAGGACGTTTTCCATCGTCTTCATCTCGCTATAGACCCGGCTGCAAAGGGCCATTTCGTATTGATAGACCGCCTCCGGCCGGTGATGAGCCAGAAAGTCAAAGCCCGCCCCCAGTGCCAGGATCCCCACCGTGTTGATCGTCCCGCTTTCCAGTCGGTCCGGCAAAAAATCTGGCTGTTCCAGCTCCAAAGAATTGCTCCCCGTCCCGCCTTCTAAAATCGGCTCGATGGGAACTCCCTCTCCCAGAATCAGCAGCCCGGTCCCCGTAGTGCCGTAAAGCCCCTTGTGGCCCGCCGCGCACAGACAGTGGATGCCAAGATCCTGGATGTTGATGGAAAAAACCCCCGCCGCCTGAGCGGCGTCTACGATAAAAAAGATTCCCTTTTCCCGGCACAGCGCCCCCAGCTCTCGGATGGGCAGAACCGTCCCAGAAACGTTGGACGCATACGTACAGGCGATGGCTTTGGTATCGGACCGGATCAGGCTGCGGAAATTCCGCACCGTCTGCTCCGGGTCTTCCTCCACCACCACCGCCACCGAATACGTAACTTCCGACTGCTTACTCAGCGCATGGATCGGCCGGATCACGGAATTGTGTTCCAATGAAGAGGTGATAATATGCCCGGAACGCCCCATGATCCCCTTGATCGCCATGTTCAGCGCCATGGTACAGTTCAAAGTAAACACAACGTTTTCCGGCTGTGCACCGAAAAAGTTGGCGGCCTTTTGCCGGACGCCGAAAACCTTTTCCGAAACCCGCATCGAAATCTTGTGTCCGCTTCGCCCGGGATTTCCCCCATAAACGCGTACCGCGTCCGCAACGGCCAGCTGTACGTTTTGGGGCTTGGGAAAGCTGGTTGCCGCATTGTCAAAATAAATCATCGCTCGCCTAACCTTTCTAAGCCCCCGGAAACCCGGAGGGCCTGGAGCTGCCTTTCGCTTTTTCATGTGTAAGTACAGGGAAGGATTCCCTGGGGGAGCCTTCCGGTTAAGAACGTCGAACGATTTTTAAAACCCGGATGCCGTTTTCCTTGAGCAGCTCTGCCGCGCGATCCAGATCGCCCCGGACTGCCAGGCTGTAGCTGCATCCCTTGTCGGAGAGTCCCTCCGGCGTGCGGATGACCGAGCTTTTGATCCACGCCTGTTCCAGAATTTTCTGGCCCTTATAAGCGTACGTAATCGAACTCAGCACGATGATGTCCTGTGCCACAGGCCGTCCCCCTTTTCCAATAGATTGAACCTTCCGGCCGCAGGACCGGTTGCTCAATCCATTATATGACGCTGCCCGCAGTTTGACCGGCATCCCAAAAATTGTAG
>CAJMLQ010000221.1 GCA_905214265.1 uncultured bacterium | reverse complement strand
GGGCGTCCTCGTCCCGGAAGCAGGGGGCGATCTGGAAGTACCGGTCAAAGCCGGAAACCATCAGCAGCTGCTTGGCGATCTGGGGCGCCTGGGGCAGAGCATAAAATTTTCCGGGGTGCTTGCGGCTGGGAATCAGATAGTCCCGCGCCCCTTCCGGCGAAGAAGCGGTGAGGATCGGGGTCTGAATCTCCAGGAACCCCAGTTCTTCCATCTTGCTCCGCAGGTAGGAGAGCAGCTGGGCCCGGAGGACGATGTTTTTGTGGACCTTCCGGTTGCGCAGGTCCAAAAATCGGTATTTCAGCCGCAGATCCTCCCTGGATTCCTTGGAGGAGATCACCTCAAAGGGCAGGGAGGCGGTGCATTTGCCCAGGATCTCCAGGGTCTGGGCTCGCAGTTCCACCATGCCCGTCGCAATTTTAGGGTTTACCGTATCCTCGTCCCGACGGACGATGGGGCCGGATACGCAGACGGTGGTCTCCCGGGTGACGCCCCGGAGCATTTCTTCGTCTTTCAAAACGACCTGGAGGACGCCGTAATGGTCCCGGAGGTCCAGAAACTGGACACCGCCGTGGTCTCGAATGTTTTCGACCCACCCGGATACCCGGGCGGTCTGGCCGATGTGGCTCTCGCGGAATTCTCCGCAGGTGTGAGTGCGGTAAGCGGATGCGTACATGATGCTGACTCCTTTACATATTTTTCACGCGCCTGCCAGGACGCGGATGCAGCCCGCCGGTCCCTTTGCCGCAAAAAAGCAATGGAACCCCTTGGCGGAGCCCCATTGCTTCTCTGACATCATACCGCATTTTGGCGGAAATGTCAAGGAAAAACCACATTTTGGAGGCTCGCGTTAAATTTTTTTGCGGCGCGTCAATGCAGGAAAAAATCTTTTCCCTGCAAAATGAAAAAGGGCAAACAAAAAACGCACTTCTGAAAGGATCAGAAGTGCGTTTCCGTTTTCCTGTTTACGCCTTTACCGGCGGACGCCCGCGCGGCGCCAGAGGGCCGGCAGACGGGAAGCGGAGAAAACGACTGCTGATCCTTTGGTTATATTATAATTGTTATTCAAAACACAGAATACCCGCTGGAACCGCATCGTCTCCACCTCCTCTTTGAATTGTTTTTTATTGTAATGGAAAAACCAGAAAACGTCAAGAAGAATTCTGTAACATATCTTCTGAAAAAATTGGGGGATTTTCAGAAGGTTGAACAAAAACCTTATTCCTCCAGCTGCTTGCTGAGAAAGGCCGCCGCCGCCTGGGTTAATTTTGTTTGCAGTTCGCTGGCCGGAGCGTCCTGGCCGTTTGCCAGGAGCAGAACGCTTCCGGTGACGTCCCCTTCGGAAATAATGGGGCAGCAGACCAGCGCGGTCTTGTCGACTCCTTCCACCGGCCGGAGAGGAGTCTCCCCCGAAGAGGTGCAGGCAATGCACTTGCGGGATTCCATTGCCTCCTCCAGAGCGGGGGTGATCCGCCGCTCCAACAGTTCCTTTTTCGGCATCCCGGCGGCGGCGATGACATGATCCCGATCGCAGATGGAGGCCGGGAGCCCGGTCATTTTGGCGAGAACTTCCGCATATTGGCTGGCGTTTCCCAGAATTTCCCCCATAGGGGAGTATTTTTTGAAAATAACTTCCCCTTCGCTGCTGGTGTAGATTTCCAGGGGGTCTCCTTCGCGGATCCTCATGGTCCTTCTGATTTCCTTGGGAATGACGACCCTTCCCAGGTCATCGATTCTTCTGACGATTCCGGTAGCTTTCATTTTTTATCCTCCCTATATGTGAATGGCATGTATTTTCCGGTTTTGTGTATTGCTATTATTTGTCCCCTCTGGGAAAATTATGCTGACCGGAATGGATTTTCCCGATGGAAAGCAATTGGAAATTTTAAGAAACTGCTGCACGCCGGGAGGAATCTGTGGTACAATATCTTCATAAGCTGAAGCATGGAAAAAGGAGAGACGACAATGAAGCCAGTTCGCCGCATGATAAAAGCCCTCCTGTTGGGAGCTGGAACATACCTTTGCTGGTTTTTGCTTCCAAACCTGCTCTATCTGGCCGGAGTACTGCTGTTTCCCCAGTATCGGGACGTGATTCTGGAGTATCTGGGAATCTTCGGAACAGCTCTGTCTGCATTGGCCGTCATGACGGTTTTCGCGCTGTTTGGCCGACGATTCCGGGAAACCACTTTCTGGAAGCCCCGCCGCGTCTCCGCTCTCGCGCACCTGGGGGCGGCGGCTTTCGGCGTCTGCACCAATACGACGGTCAGCGTTCTGTTAACCCTTCTGCCTCTGCCGGAGTCTTTGGTGGGAGAGTACGCCCAGCAGTCCCAGGGACTCTATAATCCTGCCCACGCCGTGCTATCCCTGCTATCAGTGGTGGTGTTGGCTCCGGTTTTTGAAGAGATTCTCTTCCGCGGATATCTGTTCCGTTTCTTCCGGGAAGGTTTTTCCTTCTGGACGGCGGCTGTCGCGTCATCGCTGCTGTTCGGCATCGCCCACGGCCAGCTGCTCTGGATCTGTTATGCGGCGGGAATGGGACTCCTTTTCTGCATCATCAGCGAGCGTTCCGGAACGCTGACTCTCTCTGTAGCCGCCCATGTGGGCTTTAACCTGACGGTAGTGCCGCAGATGCTCCTGCCGGACTTGTCCCGGAGTGTGGCCGGACTGCTCGCCAGCGGCGCTGTGACGTCGTTTCTAGCGGTGCTCATTTGGAAGACCCTGCTTTTCCCAAAAGGCTCCAGGGAGGAATAGCGCCGGATTTTTGGGGCTTGGAAACTTCCTGCCGGAAACGTGTATACTGGCAAAGCGCAAAGGCGTTTATCTGGATCAGATGAATGCTTATTTATCAAGAAATACCCCGGCGCTTTGAACTGCACCCCATTTGTTAGACAGTATGATATACTATCTAATGAATGGGG
>CAJMLQ010000220.1 GCA_905214265.1 uncultured bacterium | reverse complement strand
TTGCTAAAAAGTGCGGTAAGGTCACGATCTCCGTCACCAACAATCAGTTTCCCTTGGCACCGCTGTTTTCTCCCATCTACAGTACCACCCGCCCCTATTCCCAGACGCGAAGCAACACCCAACGAGACCTCCTCCAGCCCGATGAATTCCTGCGGCTCAATAAGTTTCTCTGCATTGTGATGTTCAACCACTATAAGCCCGCCCAGCTCTATAAGATCATGCTGGAGGAACTGCCGGAATACAAAAAGCTGAAAAAATGCAGCGTCTTTGACTATGTGCCGGAATGGAAAAAGAGAGAAGAGGGGGCAAAGCGTCGCACGGCAGGAAATCGCACATCAGCCGCTCCGCCCGCACCACAGCCGTCGCCTGCATCGGGGAAACGGCCGGATATGCAGCCCCAGACTTCTCCCACCGAAGAAGCCGCAGCCAGCGGAAGCTCCTGCGGAAATGACAACATGACTCCGGAGGAAATTGGTCTTGTGGAGATGACCTGCGAAGCTATTCTGGAAGGCGATGACCCGGAACTGGAAGAACTGGACGATCCCACTCGGATACCGCCGGGCCGCGGCATATAAAAAGAGACCGATTTCTCGGTCTCTCTTTAAAGAAAATATTCCATTGTCAGCGTACTGTTTGCCCGTACTCTCGCTTCATGGCGTCAATAGAAACGACCCATTGCCTATATCGAAAAAGAAAGAGGAGGTGCCCATTATGAGGGCAGCGAAAATGAAGGAGCGTCCAACTTTCCAACTGATGTGCCAGACAGATGTGCAGAGTATTTATCATATGCAGATGCCGCGCTGGTTATTTTCTGATCCACGTTACTGCGAGATGAGCCTGGATGCCAAGGTGACCTACACCTTTCTCTTAAACCGCTTCCAGCTCTCACGCAGGAACGGATGGGTCAACGAGCGCGGGGAGGTGTTTGTGATCTTTCCACGCAAAGCGCTTGCCAAAGAGCTGCGCATCTGTGAGCAGCGAGTCACGGCAGCTTTTAAGAAGCTGGTGGAACTCAAGCTGGTATGGGAAAAACGCTGCGGGCGGGGTGACGCTAACCAGATCTACTTGGCCCGTGTCACACCAATCGAAGATCCGGACTATTCCTGTGCACCGTTTGTCACAGAGGATAAATCGGAAGTGTGCGGTTCAAGAACCGCCGATTTAGATGGTCTTGCTGCCGGGGAACCCACAGTATCTTTTCAAGAACCGCAGAATCTGCTGTCCAAGAATCGTGAAACCGGCGCTTCAAGAACTGCAGAATCCGCGTTTTCAGAACCGCAGAGACTGATGCCAAGTAAGAAAGAAAAAAGAAAGATTGATCAAAGTCATAGGGAAGTCAGTCAGTCTGTCAGAGCCCCGGTGCAGGACGGACAGACTGACGGGGACGCGGAAGAAGAACTTTTGGATATTTTGGACGGCTGCGAGCTTGAATGCTTTGCGCCGGAAACCGCTCTGGTGTTTGAAAACGCCATTGAGCGGCTTTTTTATGCCGACAGCTTCCGTATTGGTAATGCCACGCTTCCGCAATGCCGCGTGCGGGCAAAGCTTAGGCGGCTGGACGGCATGATCCTGCGGGATGCAGAAAGTAAGCTCCGCGCCAATCAGGAGCGGAACGTAAAAAACAGCACGGCATACACCATGGCGGTGCTGTTCAACTGCATTGCCGAAAGTGAGAGCGATCTTATGATCGACCCATATCTCAATACCATCTGCGCAGCAGTTTGAAGGGAGGAAGAGCAATGCTGCTATCCAATCAGCAAAAGTATATTCTCGAAATACTCAAGGAGTTTAAGTACCTGCGTGTCCGCCAGCTTCATGCTCTGGTGCAGGCCCATTACCGTACACAGGGAATCAAAATTGACGAAAGGCGCATGGAGATCATGCTTCGCCAGATGCGCACAGGCACCAATTATGTCTGGCTGCGGGGTGATGTGGTTTCTTACGGAGACCGCAGGATAGACCCTCGGCTTTTGGAAGCACTGGACGTTATGCTGGAGCTTACAAAGGCGCAGCCCGGATTTTACTCGAAAGACGGACTGCATGAACCCTTTCTCCTGCGCTTTACCGGAAACGGAAAGGGAGCCGGATACCTTTTCAGCGTGGCATGGCTGGACGCCGCTACTCACATTGCAACCGTCCCCCGTATGAAGGGCGAGCGGATCATCTGGATTTCCGAGAGCGGTTCCTTTGGAGAAATCGATCTGCCACGGCATCACTTTTTCGCCGCCCGACAGAAGGACGGTACTCATCGCTTTTTTGGCTCCAATGAGCCGGAAAAAATATAACACTTAGGAGGAACATTATATGGCAAGGAAAAAAGTTACCCCTGAAGAAGAGATCGTAAATACTGCCGTTGAAGGAACCGCTCTGGGGAGTGTCCCTGCGGGTAGCGTGCTGCATGACGAGGCAGGCGCAGATACCGGCGACTTTCCCGCAGAGTTGCCGGAGGGGGATTTGCCTGTGGAGGAAACGGCAGAGCAGTCGGAGACGCTTCCTGCAATGGAGGCAGCCGAGGCGAAGCCGTTTGGACTATCTGCAGCAGAAAAAACTGCATCCCAAGAAGAAAGTGATACTGTTGAGAAGAGAGCGGAAGAAGCGGAACTGCACGAAGAGACGTCGGAATTTCCGGATTCAGAGGAGAATTTGATTTCAGATTTGCCCACTTCTGTTCCACAGGTTTCTGAGGCCGATGAAGCGGACTGGGGCTTTGGGGAGCCGGCCCCGGAAGAAGCCGCAGCAGAAGCCGCAGAGGATGAATACCTGGCAGATGGTAACTCTGAAATGCCTGATGCACCGGAGGAAAAGAGCGAACGCACGCTTTTCTACGAACTGGACTTCAACGAACTGGATCGGGGGCTAAGTGAAGAGGAGCGGAAGGAATGGAACTCTATCTATGCCTCTTTCCGCGGTCGCAGTGCCATTACCGGAACGATCATCGGCGTGG
>CAJMLQ010000219.1 GCA_905214265.1 uncultured bacterium | reverse complement strand
TTTTTTTATTTAAAAATCGGCTATGTATTGAATTTTATAAAATTTCATTGTATAACTGCGCAGCGAATGCCTCGTTGGCCTCGATGAGGTCGATGTCGTCGAGGGTAACGCCAGCCTTGGCCATAGCCTGACGGGAAGCGGGAACGGGGCCGGTGCCCATGATCTTGGGATCTACGCCGCCCTGGCCCCAGCCAAGCAGCTTAGCCATGGGCTTCAGGCCGTACTTCTCAACAGCCTCACCGGAAGCCAGAACGATAGCAGCAGCGCCATCGTTGATGCCGGAAGCGTTGCCGGCGGTAACACGAGGCGTGCCAGCGTCAGCCTGAGCGGGCTTGCAAGCCTTGGCATCGAAGGTGTCAACTACAGTGCCGCCGTTTGCCTGGAAGGCGTTGTCGGAGGACACAGGGAAAGCGGTCTTCAGCTTAGCCAGAGACTCCATGTTGGTGGAAGGACGGGGGAACTCGTCAACCTTGAAGTCAACAACCTGCTTCTTTACCTTAACGGGAACGGGAACGATCTCATCGTCAAACTTGCCGGCAGCCTGAGCAGCAGCAGTCTTAGCCTGAGAAGAAGCAGCGAACTCGTCCAGATCCTGACGGGTAATGCCCCAGATGTCGCAGATGTTCTCAGCGGTGGTGCCCATGTGGTAGTTGTTGAATGCGTCCCACAGGCCATCCTTTACCATGGTGTCGACCATCTTCTTGTCGAACATACGGCCGCCCCAACGAGCGTCGGGCAGGATGTAGGGAGCTGCGGACATGTTCTCGGTGCCGCCGCAGACGACGATCTCAGCATCACCGGCAGCAATTGCACGGCCAGCCTCGATGACGGACTTCATGCCGGAGCCGCAGACCATGTTGACAGAGTAAGCGGGAACGGAAACAGGCAGGCCAGCCTTAATGCCGACCTGACGAGCAACGTTCTGGCCCAGGCCAGCGCTGATGCAGCAGCCGAACATCAGCTCATCCACCTGCTCGGGCTTTACGCCTGCACGGTTCAGAGCTTCCTTGACAACAATAGCGCCAAGATCAGCAGCGGGAGTGTTCTTCAGGCTGCCGCCAAAGGAACCAACAGCGGTACGGCAGCAGTTTACAACATATAAATCTTTCATTGAAAACGACCTCCATATTCATTTGCCTTGATACAGGCAATATAATAGGTTTACCGTGTATTATTATACGGCACAATCCCCAATCCGTCAACTGTTCTTCCCGGCGGCTTTTCATTTTTTCGCCGGATTCTTCGTTATGTAAACGTCCCATTTCCCGCCGCCATTTTCCGTCAAATCTCCTGCCAATACAAGAGATTTCACTACACTTTGATTGCTTGTAGTTTTATTTACTTTGTGGTATAATGATATACTGATTTTATGAAAAATATCCATTTGGGAGGTGCGCCGCTGTGGACTTTAAGCTGGTTTCTGACTATCAGCCCTCCGGTGATCAGCCCGAGGCCATCGAAGCCCTGACGCAGGGGCTCAAAAACGGCATTGACGAGCAGGTGCTTCTGGGTGTCACCGGCTCCGGCAAAACCTTTACCATGGCGAATATCATCGCGAAGATGAACCGGCCTACGCTGGTGCTGGCGCACAACAAAACGCTGGCGGCCCAGCTGTGCTCTGAGTTCAAGGAATTCTTTCCGGAAAACGCCGTAGAGTATTTTGTCTCCTACTATGACTATTATCAGCCGGAGGCCTATATCGCCCACACCGACACCTATATCGAGAAGGACTCCGCCACCAACGACGAAATCGACCGACTGCGGAACTCCGCCACAGCTTCCCTTCTGGAGCGGCGGGATGTGATTGTCGTCTCCTCTGTCAGCTGCATCTACGGTCTGGGCGACCCCGAGGACTATAAGGCGCTGGTGGTTTCTGTCCGGCAGGGCCAGATCTGGGAGCGAGACAGTCTTCTGAGAAGTTTGACCGACATTCGCTACGAGCGGAACGATGTCAACTTCATCCGCAACACCTTCCGGGTCCGTGGCGACACGGTGGAGGTATTCCCGGCCGGCTGGACCAACCGTGCCATCCGTATTGAGTTCTTTGGCGATGAGGTTGACCGGATCTCCGAATTCAATGTCGTCACCGGCGCCGCCGAGCGTGTGGTGACCCACTGTGCCATCTATCCTGCCAGCCATTATGTCACCACCAAAGAGAAGATGGAACGGGCCACCCGGGAAATTGCCTGTGAGCTTATGGATCGTGAAAAATGGTTCAAGGACAACGGCAAGCTGCTGGAGGCACAGCGCATTCATCAGCGCACCATGTATGACATCGAAATGATGGACGAGCTGGGCTTCTGCTCCGGCATCGAAAACTATTCCCGGATCATCAGTGGCCGCCCGGCAGGCTCTCCCCCCATGACCCTGATGGACTATTTCCCCGAGGATTTCCTGATGTTCATCGACGAGAGCCATGTGACGCTGCCGCAGGTTCGGGCCATGTACAACGGCGACCGGGCCAGAAAGCAGGCGCTGGTGGACTATGGCTTCCGGCTTCCCTCCGCCTATGACAACCGCCCTCTGAAATTTGAGGAATTTCAGTCCAAGATCAATCAGGTCATCTATGTCTCCGCCACCCCCGCAGAATATGAGCTCAGCCGTGCCGGGCAGGTAGCCGAGCAGCTGCTGCGGCCCACCGGGCTTCTGGATCCTCCGGTGGAGGTTCGTCCTGTGGAGGGACAGGTGGATGATCTCATCGGAGAGATCAACACCATGACCGGGCACGGCTACCGCACGCTGGTCACCACCCTCACCAAGAAAATGGCTGAGGATCTCACCGACTATCTCACAAAATCCGGCATCAAGGTCCGGTATATGCACTCCGATGTGGACACCATGGAGCGTCAGGAGATCATCCGGGACCTGCGCATGCAGAAGTTCGATGTGCTGGTGGGCATCAACCTGCTGCGGGAAGGACTTGACCTTCCGGAGGTGGCGCTGGTTGCCATTCTGGACGCCGACAAGGAGGGCTTCC
>CAJMLQ010000218.1 GCA_905214265.1 uncultured bacterium | reverse complement strand
CTGCGGGACCATCTTCGGAGCAAGGGCTTTTCCTACGAGCAGATGGTTGAGGCCGGGCTGGTCAACAAGGGGAAAAGCGGTTCCTATTACGACGCGTTCCGCAACCGGGTGATGTTTCCCATCATCGACCTGCGAAAAAACGTCATCGGTTTCGGCGGACGGGTCCTGGACGACAGCAAGCCCAAGTACCTGAACACCAACGATACGCTGGTATTTAAAAAGAGCCGGAACCTGTTTTCCCTGAATTTTGCCAAGAACCGTGTGGAAAACGGCCGTCTGATCCTGGCGGAAGGGTATATGGACGTCATTGCCGTCAACCAAGCGGGATTTGAGAACGTCGTGGCGACCTTGGGAACCGCGTTAACTTCCGAGCAGGCGCGGATCATCGCGGGTTACGCCAAGGAGGTCGTCATTGCCTACGATTCCGATGGGCCGGGAAGGAAAGCCACCGACCGGGCCGTGGGCCTTCTGGAAGAAGTAGGGGTGGCCTGCAAGATCCTCCGGATGAGCGGGGCCAAGGATCCCGATGAATACATCAAAAAATTCGGCGCGCAGCGGTTCAAGCTGCTGCTGGACGACGCCGGGAACGTCACGGCGTACCAGCTTTCTCTGATCCGAGCCCGCTATGACTTGGAGACGCCGGAGGGGAAAAGCGGGTATCTCACGGAGGCGGTCAAATACCTGGCAACGCTGAAAAATCCCGTCGAGCGGGAGGTCTACGCCGGAGAACTGGCCGCGCAGACCGGCATCCTCCGGGAGACCGTCCTCACCAATCTGGAGCAGGCGGTCAAGCGCAATTACCGCCGGGAAAAAAAGCGGGAATGGGCGGACATCGAGGGCCAGAAGGCGCTTTACAGCGACCGGGTCAATCCGCAGCGGGCTGCGAACCTAGGAGCTTCCCGGGCGGAGGAGGGGATTTTGGCCTATTTATTCCGAAATCCGGATCATTTGCGGACGATCTTGGGAAAAATTGATGAAAATACGTTTGTTACGGAGTTTAATCGGGAACTCTTCCGCATAATGGTGGAAAAATTACAAAATAATAACGGTGTCGCATTGTCAGATTTTACCGCTGAGCTGGCGCCGGAGCAGCTGGCGCGGCTCACCGCCATCATAAACCAAGAGATCCCCATGGCGGAATCGGCGTTGGACGATTATATCCGGACGCTTCAGGAATGCCAATACCGGAACGCAAGCCGCCATGCTGCGGAGCTTTCGGAGGATGAGCTGTTAAATATGGTCGACCGCATCCGGCGGCAAAAGAAATAGAAATCTGCCGGAATTCCGCGGAGCGGCCAGGAAAATAAAGGAGAATTACTATGGGTGCAGACAAAAAAAGTGCAGTCACCGACTTGATGGAACAGGGCAAGCTGAAAGGCAAGCTGACAACCAAGGAGATCACCGACGCTTTAGAGGAGCTCGATTTCGACGTTGAGCAGATGGATAAGCTTTATGACTCGCTGGAGAGCTTGAACATTGAGATTATTGAGGATTACAATCCGGAACAGGACCTGGACCTGAACCTGAACCTGGAGGAGGTGCTGGAAGAGGTCGAGGATGACAGCGTCCTCACCGCCGACGGCATCAACATTGACGACCCGGTGAAGGTGTATCTGAAGGAGATCGGCCGGGTCCCGCTGCTCACCAATGAGGAGGAACAGGAGCTTTCCGAAAAGATGGCCCTGGGGGATGTTCAGGCACGCAAGCGCCTCAGCGAGGCCAACCTCCGGCTGGTGGTCAGCATTGCCAAGCGGTATGTAGGCCGGGGCATGCAGTTTTTGGACCTGATCCAGGAGGGAAACCTGGGGCTGATTAAAGCAGTGGAGAAATTCGACCACACCAAGGGCTTTAAATTCTCCACCTACGCCACCTGGTGGATCCGGCAGGCCATCACCCGGGCCATCGCTGACCAGGCCCGCACCATCCGGATCCCCGTGCACATGGTGGAGACCATCAACAAGGTTAAAAAGGTCAGCTCCCAGCTTCTCCATAAAAACGGCCACGAGCCGTCGGCGGAGGAGATTGCCGAGGAGCTGGACATGTCCGTGGACAAGGTCCGGGAGATCCTGCGGGTCTCCCAGGAGCCGGTTTCTCTGGAAACGCCTATCGGCGAGGAGGAGGACAGCCATCTGGGCGACTTTATCCCCGACGACGACGCGCCTTCCCCGGCGGACGCCGCTTCCCATACCCTGCTGAAGGAGCAGTTGGGGGGGGTGCTGGGCACTTTAACTCCCCGGGAGGAAAAGGTGCTGCGCCTGCGGTTCGGTCTGGAGGACGGCCGCAGCCGGACATTGGAGGAAGTCGGCAAGGAATTCAACGTCACTCGTGAGCGCATTCGTCAGATCGAGGCCAAGGCTCTCCGTAAGCTGCGTCATCCCAGCCGCAGTAAAAAGCTCAAGGATTTTTTGGACTGAGGACACAGAGCCGCACTGCGGCCATGACATAAGCCGGAAAGGCAGGGTAATATGCATATTACATTGGAATCAGATTATGCGCTCCGGATCGTTTTATTTCTGCTGCAGCGGGGAGAGCGCACGGATGCGTCGCAGATCGCCAGGGAGACCGGCGTCACGCTGCGTTTTGCGTTGAAAATCCTTCGGAAGCTGGTCGCGGCGGGGTTGGTCAAGTCCTTTAAGGGAGCTTTGGGCGGCTATGAACCGGCGAAAAGTCCGGAAGAAATTTCCATGCGGGATGTGATCGAGGCGATTGAGGGTGTATACTGTCTCAACCGCTGCCTCAATCCAGAGGTCGGATGTTCCCGAAGTATGGAGGATTCCTGCCCGATCCACCGGGCTTTTGGGCGTATTTCGGAAACGGTCCGGCAAATGCTGGAGGAGCAGACCTTCGACAAGTTCCTGGCGGAAGCGAACGGCCAGAAAGCAGAATAAAACAGCCTGACAGGCATCAAAAGGCCCCGCATCCGGTGATTGAACTGCACCCCATTTGTTAGACAGTATGATATACTATCTAATGAATGGGGT
>CAJMLQ010000217.1 GCA_905214265.1 uncultured bacterium | reverse complement strand
TGATTGTAGATATCATCTGCACGTTTATTGACCCCCGCATGAAGACCATGTATGAGAGCTCCAAGAGCGGGTTCTTCCGTTTCAAGAAGAGAGGAGAGAAGAAGGCGGCATGAAAAATCACAGTATGCTCTCCGAAATCTGGAGACGTTTTAAAAAGAACAAGCAGGCGCTGGTGGGACTGATCGTTTTGATCCTTTTCGTTCTCATCGCAATTTTCGCCGATCAGATCGCACCATACGGATATGATGATCAGGATGCCAGCCGTGCCATGATCGCGCCCTGCGCAGAGCATATTTTCGGCACAGACAACCTTGGCCGGGACCAGTTGAGCCGCCTGATCTATGGCAGCCGCTATTCTCTGGCCATCGGCTTCCTGGCGGTTGGAATTTCTGTCATTACAGGCGGAATTTTGGGTGTCCTGGCAGCCTACTATCCCAAGCTGGACAATATCATTATGCGCTGTATGGATCTGTTCATGGCCATTCCCCAGATGCTGCTGGCCATGTGCATTGTCACGGCACTGGGTTCCAGCTTGTTCAACCTGATGCTGGCGGTGGGTCTGTCTTCTACGCCAAAATTCGCGCGCGTGGTGCGGGCAGCAGTTATGTCAACACGGGAACAGGAGTTTGTCGAGGCGGCCCGAGCCATCGGCGCCAATAACTGGCGTATCATTGTCCACCACATCCTTCCCAATTCTATTTCTTCTCTGATCGTGCAGGCCACGCTGGCCATGGCGGGCGCCATCATTTCCGCTTCTGCTCTGAGTTTCCTGGGATTTGGCATTCAGGCTCCGCTGCCGGAGTGGGGCGCAATGCTGTCCACCGGCCGGCGGTACATCCGGACAGAACCTTACCTCACGGTCATTCCCGGCCTTGCCATCATGGTGGTGGTCTATGCACTCAACGTTGTAGGAGATGGCCTGCGGGACTGCCTGGACCCCAGATTGAAGAAGTGAGCGGTGAAAGGAGTACGGTATGGCTGAAAATATATTGGAAGTGCACGACCTTGAAATCCGTTATGTGACAGACGAGGAAACTGTGCAGGCGGTGAATGACATCACCTTTTCTCTGGAGAGGGGCGAAAGTATCGGCCTGGTGGGGGAGACCGGTGCCGGAAAGACCACCACGGCCCTTGGAATCATGGGGCTGGTGCCGGATCCGCCAGGAGAGATCGTAAAGGGATCGATCCTGTTTGAGGGAGAGGATCTGCTGAAACTCTCAGAAAAGCAGATGCGCCGGATCCGCGGCGGAAAGATCTCCATGATCTTCCAGGATCCTATGACTTCCCTGAACCCGGTGACACGGGTAGGAGATCAGATTGCAGAAGTGATCCTGCTGCACAACAAGATCTCGAAGGCCGAGGCCCGGAAGCGTGCTATGGAGATGCTGGAGCAGGTGGGTATCCCCGGCGCCCGTTGCGACGACTACCCCCACCAGTTTTCCGGCGGCATGAAGCAGCGGGTGATGATCGCTATCGCCCTGGCCTGCAGCCCAGAGCTGCTGATCGCGGACGAGCCTACCACAGCCTTGGACGTGACGATCCAGGCGCAGGTGCTGGAGCTGATGAAAAAATTGAAGCAGGAGTATCAGACCTCCCTGATCCTCATCACTCATGATCTGGGCGTTGTGGCGAAGATCTGCGACAAGGTCGCGGTGGTGTACGCCGGGGAGATCGTGGAATCCGGAACCCTCAAGGAAATTTATACAGATAAGCGGCATCCGTATACCATCGGTCTGTTTGACTCTCTGCCGGATATTGAGAACGACGCATCTACGCTGAAAGTGATTCAGGGCATGGTACCGGACCCCGCAAACCTTCCGGATGGATGCAAGTTCCACCCCAGATGTCCCTATGCGACAGAAGCCTGCCAGACCGGAAAAATCAAGCCGGTGAAGCTTTCGGACTCTCACATGGTCCGCTGCAACCGTTTTTCTGACACGGAGGTTTGAGTATGGCTGAGATTTTAAGAGTAGAAGACCTGACAAAGTATTTTGCCACCAAAAAGGGGACACTCCATGCAGTGGATGGCGTCACCTTCGGTCTGCGGGAGGGACAGACGCTGGGGATCGTGGGAGAATCCGGCTGCGGAAAGTCTACACTGGGCCGGGTGATCCTGCACCTGCATCAGAGAACAGGCGGCCGGATTATCTTTCAGGGAAAGGATATCTCGGACGTGACCAAGGCGCAGCTGAAAGAGCTTCGCAAGGATATGCAGATCATTTTCCAGGATCCCTACGCATCTCTGAACCCCAGAATGTCCATCGGAGATATCATCGCAGAGCCTTTGAAGATCTATAAGCTCTGCAATTCCAAAGAGGAGCAGCAGAAAAAAGTCCGTGAGATCATGGATGTGGTGGGACTGGCAGAGAGAACCTATGGCCTGTATCCGCATGAACTGGATGGTGGACGCCGCCAGCGGGTAGGTATCGCCCGGGCGCTGATTCTGGATCCCAAGCTGGTGGTCTGCGATGAGCCGGTCTCTGCTTTGGACGTGTCCATTCAGGCACAGATTCTGAACCTGATGATGGAGCTCCAGAAGGAGCGGAATCTCACATATCTGTTTATCACCCACAACCTGTCCGTGGTCAAGCATATCTCCGATGATATCACGGTGATGTATCTGGGACAGATGGTAGAGAAGGCTGGATCCGCAGAGATCTTTGCCCACCAATATCATCCCTATACAAAGGCATTGATTTCTGCGATCCCGCTGCCCAAGTACAATGCGCCGGATAATCAGATCATTTTGAAGGGTGAGATCACTTCGCCTATCAACGTGACAAAGTCCTGCCGCTTCGCCCCCAGATGTGTATATGCGAAGCCGGAATGTTTTGAAAATGAGCCCCAGCTGGAAGAGATCGAAAAGGATCATTTTGTCAAATGCCATTTTGTGAGGGAGATTAATGGCCTGTGATAAATCCCGATTTAGGATCAGAAAGAGGTAAGGATGGAAAAAACGTTTGACTTTGACCACTTTGAAAGCCGCCTGCCGTGGG
>CAJMLQ010000216.1 GCA_905214265.1 uncultured bacterium | reverse complement strand
TTCAGCATGTTTATGACCACGCTGGGAGCCTATGTGACATCGCGGCGGAGCCTGTATCTGCGGAAGCTGATGCTGCCCTTCATCGTTTTGACCATGTACATCAACGCCGGGCTGATCCCGGATTTCCTGCTGGTAAAGTACCTGGGAATGTACAACACCCGCTGGGCGCTGATCATTCCGGCGGCGATCGGCACCTGGAACCTCATCGTGATGCGGACGTCTTTTCTGCAGGTGCCCGCCAGTTTGGAGGAATCGGCCAAGATCGACGGGGCAAACCACTGGATCATCCTCTGGCGCATCATCTTTCCCGTCACCAAGGCGACTTTCGCGGTTATCGCACTCTACTATCTGGTTGGAAAATGGAACAGCTGGTTCAGCGCCATGATCTATCTTCAGGATCGGATAAAGTATCCGCTGCAGCTGTTTTTGCAGGAGATACTGGTGGCAAATTCACCTACGGCCCAGGCAATGGACGGGATCGCTGCGGGAGGCGACTTCTACCGCTTGGATCAGATCATCAAGTACTGCACCATCATCGTTTCCACTGTCCCGATCCTTTGCGTGTATCCCTTTGTGCAACGCTATTTCATCACGGGAGTCATGATGGGCTCCCTGAAGGAATAGCCGGACAATCTATTCAGAAGCAAGCTGCCGGAGAGCAGCAGAGAAATACAGGAAAAGGAGATTTGTATGATGAAGAACGCATATCGTATCCTGGCAGTCATAGCCGCTCTGGCGCTTTTAGGCGGGTGCGGAACCGGTGGGGAATCCTCCAAGACGGAGCCATCCGTGCAGGAGTCTTCCGTTGCCTCCACGGGAGGAGAGTTCTCGGCAGCAGAGGCGAAGCCGCTGTATCCGGTGGTTACAGACGGCTCCATTACGCTGAAATACTGGATGCCCATTGACGCCACGGCCCAGCAGGTGATTGCAAGCTACGCAGAGAACACCGCTTATCAGAAGGCGCAGGAGGTTACTGGTATCAACATTGAGTTCGTTCATCCTGCGGTCGGGAAGGCGCAGGAGCAGTTCAACCTTCTGATCGTTTCCGGCGAACTGCCGGACATGATCCAGTATGCGGCTTTTTACAGCGGCGGTGTGTATCAGGGATATGAAGACGGCGCATATGTGGATCTGACGCCGTATCTGGAAGAATGCGCGCCGGATTATCTGGCTCTGATCAATGAGGACAACGACATCCGCCGTGAAGTCTATAAAAATGACAAAGTCGTGACCTTTGAACGGATCAACACCGAAGCGGACGTTCCTTTTTACCGGCCCATGGTCCGGGCGGACTGGTTGGAGGAGTTTAATCTGGAAATTCCCAAAACACTGGACGATTATGAAGCGTACTTCCAGGCAATTTTGGACAACAAGCCCGGCGTCGCGCCGATGATCACAACGCCTACTGTGACAGAAGCAGAACGGAACCTTTGGATGGGCGCTTTCGACATGCTTGGAGGCTGGTATATCGACAACGGTATGGTCAAGCATTACTATGACAACGAAAACTTCCAGGCATACTTGGAAAAAATGAACGAATGGTATACCGCCGGATATATCACCAAGGATTTTGCCGCTCTGAAACAGGACCAGATCAATACGCTGTTCGACGGCGGACAGCTTGGCTGCTATAGCCAGTCGGTCGACAATCAGTACAGCCGTGCGCAGCAGCTGGAGAACTTCTCTTTCACCTCCTGCCCCAATCCGCGTCTGACAGAAGATCAGCAGCTCCACAACGGCCCTTCGAAAAACCGTGTCACAGCACGTTATTCGACGGCGGTCTCTTCCCAGTGTGAAAATATCGAGGCTGCGGTGAAATTCCTGAATTATGGCTATTCGGAGGAGGGAATGTTGACCTATAACTATGGAGTGGAAGGCGAAGCCTGGAATATGGTGGACGGCAAACCGCAGTATACGGAGCTGATGCTGGATAATCCCGATGGCTACACCGCCTCTCAGGTCGCCTACATTTACCGGGTCCACTTTGGCCCCAAGGCCACGATTCCGGATACCCAGTGTCTGCCCGGTGTTATCAAAGACAAGGAGAGCCTGGAATTCCGTATGCTGTGGAGCGACGATCCAAAGGTGGACAGCGAATATTCCATGCCGGTTTTGACGCTGACGGCTGAGGAGAGCAAGGAACGGTCTGACATCATCGCAGAGGTATCTCCCTATGTTTCGGAGATGATGCTCAAATTTATCACCGGTGCGGAGTCTCTTGACAATTTTGATTCCTATCTGGAAACGCTGAAAAGCCTAAATTTCCCGAAGGCCAAAGAGATCACCCAGACTGCCTATGACCGCTACATAGCGGGCTGAGCAAATATTCATAGTCCCGGCCGTTTCAGGAAAGGGAAGCGGCCGGGGCTTTCCAAAAGTATGCGATAAAGGAGCAGAAGAATGACACAGGAAATGAGTTTTTGCCAGACCAGCGGTAAATGGACGCTGCAATGCGGAACGGAGAAGGTCCTGTCCGTCCTCCCACGGGAGGGATGCGAAGACCGGTTTATCCCTGCGGAAGACGGGGCCTGGATTTGGGAACGGCATACGGACCGTCCTGTCAGCGAGATGCGGATGGAGTTTGACACTGCGGCCCCGGCGGACTTTACGATGATCCCGGCGATCAGCTACAACGGAAACGGCTGGGGAGATAGCCCGGAGTACATAGGCGACCGCGATGAAGGAACTCCCTGGACGTTTGCCTGGCATCGCTGCACTCTTCCGGCTTGTACCTATTCCGAATGGGGAGATTGGGCTGCGGCGCTGATGGCGGAGGCGGGTGATGCAGTGAGCTGCTCCCAGTGGAAGGAAGGTGGGAGCACCCGTCATGCTCTGGTATGGCCGGAGCAGGAGGGCCCCCGGGTACTGATGCGCCATTATTGGGAAGGACCTTATCTGGGGAAAATGGAGTCGCGGAGCGATTTTCGTGCGGTCATTCACGTTTCCAGGGGCGGACAGCCGAAAAGACGATATCGCGCCCTTCTGGATTTTGCCTGGAGGTATTATGGACATCCGCTCCGGCCT
>CAJMLQ010000215.1 GCA_905214265.1 uncultured bacterium | reverse complement strand
CAGGAAGCACTGTCCCTTGACGGCCAGTTTGGTCATGAATTTTTTCATACAAGACACTCCTTTTGATATGAATTGAATTATGTCAAATCCCCATTGAGCTGAAGCTCATGACCACGGGGACCATAACCAGGATGAGGATGCCGGCAAACATCAGGAGCATGGGGAAGAGCAGCCGGGAACCGGCTAGTTCGCCGGCACGGCGGGCATTATGCTTGCGGCTGTCCCAGCTTTCCTTGGAGAGGGTGCGGAGGAAAGCGCCAATCTCGTCGTTTCCTTTGGTGAGGTTCTGCATAATCGAGGCAGCGAGCTTGGAAGTTTCCTTGGTGTTGCAGCTTTGGATAAAATTCTCGAAGGCGGCCACCGGGCTGATGCCGTTGCGCACTTCTTCATTGACCTGCCGCATCTGGATGTAGAGTGGGGTGGTCCCGCTTTGGGATACCTGGTCCCAGGCAGGGAGGACCTCCATACCGGCGGAGACCAGCAGGGCCAGCTTGGAAACGACCCGGGGAAACTCTCGAGTCATTTCGTCCTGGCGCTTTTTGAGGCGGTCCCGAATGTCGTCCACCGGGAGGTAGCCGATGATAAAGAACACCACCGCACCGCCCAGGGCCACAGCCAGCCCCTTTAAAAGGTCACCGGTGAAGAGAAGCAGGGCGCCCAGAAGAAAGCTGATGCCGGCGCCCAGGGTCAGAAGGGAGATGCAGTTGGCTAAAAGGTATTCGGTATCGTCCACCGCCTTGTCGCGGCCGTAGAGCTCCACCCGCTGGCGGTAGAGGTTTTTATAGAGGTTTTGATTAGCGTCGATCCGGAGCAACTCAAGGAGGCGGAACCCGGCGAGGGTGATCGTTCCGCCCAGGGTGATCTTTCCGGCCTTCAGGGCTTTCCGCTCCTTGTCCAGTCGGCGGAGAAATTTGATCGCACTTTTTTCCGAACCAAGAGCGCGGAGACGAAATTTTTCCAAGGGCATGCCGTTCTCCAGGCGTTCCCGGACGCTTAAAAGGCGACTTTTGCCGTCATTTATCTCCCGCTCCTTTTTCCGGATCAGAGCCCGGAGGACTTGGATGACCCGTTCCCTGGGGGCTGCGGCGAGGCAGAGGATCCAGACGGCCAGCAGAGCGGTGGCCAGGGTCAAAAAGACGTAAGGCATTTCGCTTTCCCCCTTAAACCTTGATATTAGTCAGCTTCTCCGAGATGAAGAATGCCGCCGCGAAGATGACGAGAACCAGGGTGGAGACCAGCCGTCCCGCTGTGGTGGTGTAGAGCACATCCATAAAGCCCTCGCCCATCAGGGACATACAGCCGACGATGAGGATGGGCATGATGAGCATCATGGTCTGCTCGGACTTGGTGGAGGTAATCATGGTTTCGATCTCCGCCTCGATCTCCATTTTATCGGTGATGACCTGCTGGGTCTGACGGAGGATCTCGCTGGAACGGCTGCTCTTGCCCTCAATGACCTCATAGATGGAGGCAAAGCTCTCCACGTCCTCCAGGCCGCTGCGGTCGGCGAAGTCTCGGAACAGCTTCCGCAGGGGGATGCCGCCATTGTTGTAGGCGGCCAGGATGTAATCCACCTCCCGGACGATGTCCGACTGTTCGGAATAGAGCATTTTCAGGTCGTCGCGGCTGCTTTCCAGGGCGCGAATCTCGGTGGATCCGGCACGCATGGCCACGTTCATGGATTCCAGCATGTCGCGAAACTGGCCCCGGAGGTTCAAGAGCCGCTTTTTCGTGGCGCGGCCCGCCAGCAGCGCTACGATCGCCGGCACCGCGACCAGTCCGGCAATCAGGGACAACAGAACGCTGCGGTAAAAAATGAAGCCGACCAGGAAGCCGCCGACCATGGCGAGAACGCCGTTGAGAATGTGTTCCGCCGGGCTTAAGGGGCAGCGGGTATAGTCAGTAGCCCCGGCTTCCGTGCTTTTGTTTCTCATGAGCGGACCTCCTTGCCGTCAAGAAAATCGTAGATGCCGTGCTGGATGAATTTTTCCGTTTGGACCATGGCGTTTTGGGTGCGCCTGAGGCTGCCGAGGACCTTTTGGTTGGTGGAGCCCGGCTCTTCTTCAAAGCGGAAAATGGGGTTCAGCACCGGCTTGTCGTCCTTGTAGCCCAGAAACTCCGAAATCTCCAGAGTTTTGCGGGAAAAGTCCCGAAGGCGGCCCAGGTGGATGATGATATCTACGGCAGAGGTGATCTGCTGGCGGACTGCCTCCAGGGGGAGGCCTGCCGATCCACTGAGGACCATAGTCTCCAGGCGGGAGAGCATGTCTTTGCTGGAGTTTGCGTGGCCGGTGGAAAGGCTGCCGTCATGGCCGGTGTTCATGGCCTGAAGCATGTCCAGAGCTTCGGCGCCACGGACCTCGCCGACGATGATGCGCTCGGGACGCATCCGCAGGGAGGACTTGATCAGGTCCCGGATGGTGATGGGGCGGGCGGACTCGTCGGTAGAATTCCGCGTCTCCAGGCGGACCAGGTTGTCGATGCCCTTGATTTGGAGCTCGGCGGAGTCCTCAATGGTGATGATGCGCTCATATTTGGGAATGTAATTGGAAAGGGCGTTTAAGAAGGTGGTCTTGCCGGAACCGGTGCCGCCGCTGACGAAGATGTTATACTTGGCGCGGACCAGCTTTTCCAGAAAATCAGCGGCTTCGGGAGTCAGGGACCCGATCTCAATGAGCCGCTCGATGGTGAAGGGCTTTTCCGGGAATCGGCGGATGGTAACGATGGGGCCGTTGAGGGCTACCGGGGGCATGACCACGTTGACGCGGGATCCGTCCTCCAGGCGAGTGTCGACGATGGGGTTGCTTTCGCTGACCGAGCGGCCGGCGGCCTGGACAAAGCGGATGATCAGGTCGCTTAAACGCTCCTTGCTCTCGAAGCGGTCGGGGAGCTGGCTCAATTGGCCGTTGCGTTCGATGAAAATGTGGTCATAGCCGTTAATCATGATTTCGGAAACGGATTTATCGGCCATGATGCGGCCGAGGATATCCATGCCGCGAATGCTGTCGTAGATACTTTTCAGAATGCCCTGGCGCTCTCGGAAGTTGAGGGAGGA
>CAJMLQ010000214.1 GCA_905214265.1 uncultured bacterium | reverse complement strand
AAAAGGTGCTGCCTCTCATGACCTGCTTTAGCCATTTTGAGACAGCACCTTTTTTTATCTTCCAGTAAATGAGCAAATTCCGGAAAGTGCACAAATGCCCCTATTTACACAGAGAGAGCATTTTGAGCAAAAATCTCTTGTAAAACACAATTCCTGAAATAATTGTATCCTTCATCGAATGAGCCGACCCACCCGGAAACTGTGCAGCACAGAAAGTGGATAAGTGAAAGAATTAGCCACATCCTCGCAATACCTTGTTTCCTGCGAAGCCGGCACTTCGTTATTCAGAAAATGTGCAACCGTTGTTCTGTGTTTTGCGCTGAAAAAATCGGCATTGACGACTTTCCCCTTATATCCGAGCATAAAGACAGAGTGGATCACAATGTCATTAAGATAATGGCATGAAGCAAGAAGAGAAGGACTATAACGAGAATCAAACTCGGTATGGTCCTTTTTTCTTTGGATATGCCCACTGTGTTATCGTTTGTTCAGCGCAGAAGCCTCATTTCACCGGATGCATTTTATTTGTTTCAATAATTGAGCAAAAAGCAAAATCTGCACAAAACGGGGGAGCACCCGTTTTGTGCATAATTTCGGATTTGCTCACTTTATTGCATCCCATAAATTTGTTCGCTGCTTTTTGAAGCCTGATCCGAACCTCTTGACCTATTTGGCGGGAGGATCGGATGCTATTCGCTCCAAAGCCTGTGCCTGCGACAGCGGAGCAACCCTTCACTTCTCTTTCACTTTATCCGATCTGCGTTCGTAACGCCGCAGAGGCAGAATGACTTCCTTAGAATTCTTCGTAGGACGTCATGCCGGTATACTTGCCGGAGGAAAAATGCGCCTCCATGGCCCGGGCAAAGGCGAGAAAGCTGTGGTTTTCCAGAGCGGCCACAATGGCCTCGTGCTTGGTGACCGTCTGCTCCAGATGGGGCAGCTTTTTCTCCAGCTCGAAGCCGTCGTCCACAGCCCAGATGGCCTCCAGCAGGGAAAGCAACACGTTGTTGTGCAGGGAGCGGAACAGCGTCAGGTGAAAGTCCTTGTCCTCCTGAATAAAGAAGACGCCCCGGGACCAGTTGTCGCGCATGGCGTCGGCCAGGCTTCGCAGGGTCCGGACGTCCTCCTCGGTCATCGCGTGGAAGGCCTGCCGCATGTACGCCAGCTCCAGCACCTTGCGCACGCCGAACATTTCCCGGATGGAATGCTCCTCCTGCGGACCCATCTGAAAAAACAGCACGTTCTGCAGAATGAAATCCAAATTGAACGCCTGCACCTCCGTGCCCTTTCCGGGGCAGGCTCGCACCATGCCCATCAGCTCCATGCTCTTGATAGCTTCTCGCAGCACATTGCGACTAACGCCCAGCGTCTCGCATAGCTTCTGCTCGGTGGGCAGCAGATCGCCCGGCTGCAGGTTGTTCTGGACGATATATTTCCGAATTTCCCGATAGGTTCGGATGTAAAGCTTGTCATCTCGGTTCGTGTTTTGCACGATGTTTCACCCCTTACAGAGTTTGTAGAACAAATGCATGGTTTATTATAAACCGGCCTTATAAAAAAGTCAATCGCGATAGAAAATATGGCATAAAAACCAGCCTGAAAAAAAATATTATGGGCTTGGGAACAAAAAAACTATTGACACCGTTCTCAGTTTGTAGTACATTTGAGTCGCAAAAGAAACAGCGTTCACCTTGCAACGACCCGTCCCGTTCTTCCTTTCGCTTCGTCCCCCCTGAACCCTGAAAGGGGTTGAACAATATAGCAAGGAGGTCTTTCCGAGATGAAGAAACTGATCGCCCTATTCCTGTGCCTGATGCTGGTTCTGCCCGTAGCGGCGGCGCTGGCCGACGACATGACGACCGAGATCACCCTGTGGACCTTCCCTGTTGGCGGATTTGGCGACGACGAACAGGTTCAGACGCTGATCGCGGACTTCAACGCGGTCTATCCCAATATCAAGGTGAACGTCGAGTATCTGGACTACACCAACGGCGACGTGCAGGTCACCACCGCCATGGAAGCCAAGACCACTCCGGACATCATCTTCGAAGGTCCCGAACGTCTGGTTGCTGTGTACGCGGCGGCCAAGGCGCTTGTGCCGCTGGACGATCTGTGGACGGACGAAGCCATGGCTGACATCAGCGCCGGCGTGGCCGCCGCCTGCAGGGACGCAAACGGCGTCTACTATGAATATCCCCTGTGCTCCACTGCGCACTGCATGGTCATCGACAAGGCCGCCTTTGAAAAGGCGGACGCCATGCAGTACATCGACATGGAAAAGCACACCTGGACCACTGAGGGCTTTGAGATGGCGCTGCGCGCGCTGGTCAAGGCCGGTTACAGCCCCACCGGCCTGATCTTCTGCTCCGGTCAGGGCGGCGATCAGGGCACCCGCGCTCTGGTGAACAACCTCTACAGCGGCAAGTTTACCTCCACTGATTTCACCAAGTACACCATGGACAGCGAGGAGAACCTTAAGGCGCTGACCATGCTCCAAAGGTGGGCGGAGGAAGGCCTCATCACTTTCGATCCTTCCATCAACGGCGGCGAAGAACTGGCACTGTTCGTCAACGGCACCTCCAAGATGGCCTTCTGTTGGAATGCTGCCATCGAGGGTCTGAACCGCGACAAGCTGGCAGACGGCATCGAACTGTTCCCCATGACTTTCCCCACCGACAAGGGAGATCCCGAGTTGTGCGGCGGCATCTGGGGCTTCGGTGTTTTTGACAACGGCAATGCCGAAAAGGTCGAGGCTGCCAAGACCTTCATCCGCTTTGTGTGCGACGATCCCGTGCAGGTACGCAAGAGCGTGTACATGTCCGGCTACTTCTCCGTGCGATGCTCCGTGACCGGCCTGTATGCCGGCACCGAGAAGGAATATCTGGACGCCTATGCACCGTTCGTGCAGTATTTGGGCGACTACTATCAGGTTGCTCCGAACTGGACCGCTCAGCGCTACGAGTGGTGGAACCTGCTCCAGCGCATCGGCGCGGGCGGAAACGTAGCGGACGAAGTTGCCGTGTATATCCAGAACGTAAATCAATAAGTCCAACCGTCTGGCTGGAA
>CAJMLQ010000213.1 GCA_905214265.1 uncultured bacterium | reverse complement strand
TTGATTTTGGAATTGTATGATTGTATAGTGGGTTTATACGATTTGATCTTTCATAATGGTAAATGTAACCCGTAAGGAGAGCGCCAGTCCGGCTTCTGGACCGCCTGGATATAACCCAGCCAACTGCAAACAAAAGGCCAGGACATTCGTCCTGGCCTTTTGTTTGCATATTTCAGAATATCTCTGCTCTATCCGCAGACGGCTCTGGCAGCGGCGGCGAAAAGGGGCAGCGTCAGAATGGAAAGCAGTGTGGAAACCGCTACGATTTGAGAGGCCAGTTCCTCATCTCCGTGATAGCGGCTGGCAAACAGTACTGCATTAGCTGCAGCGGGCATTGCAGACTGCAGGAGAATGGCGGAAAAAACCGTATAATCCCGGATAGTCAGGCACAGCAGCCCGAAGACGGCCAGTGGGAGCCCAACCAGACGTACTGCCACCGTGCCCAGCATGGAACGATCTCGGAGCGCTGCCTTTGGCGAGATCGCGGAAATGTGTACGCCGATGCAGATCATGGCCAGAGGGGTGTTCAGGCCGGCAAACCCGTCGATCACCTCGCTAAGAAGACTGGGCAGCGGAATTTGGAACAAAAAGATCGGCAATCCAATGGCTAGGCCCACTGTACCGGGGTTGAGCAGGCATTTCCAGATAGAAGGGGCAGCCCCGGAATCATCGGAGCGGTCCATCAGCCGGACACCATGAGTCCAACAAAAAATGTTAAATACTGCAATAAAAACGGAGGCATAAATGACCCCATCGTTGCCGAGAAGGCTTTGGAGAAGCGGAAGTCCCATAAATCCGACGTTGGCGTATATGGCGGCAAATTGGAGAACCTTCCTTCGGGCAGTTTCCTGCCCGCGGAAAAACAGATGGGAGACGGCAATTCCGAGAATATGTACGGCCGTTGCGGCTGCCGCCATAAAGAGGAGATTTGGAATAGAGATTCCCTCCATATCCGCGGAAAAAGCCGATATGATGACGCAGGGAGTCGCAACCAGCAGGACAAGCTCTGCCAACTGAGAGGCTCCCTCTCGGGTCAGAATCTTTTTTCGTGCAGTAACTGCACCCGTTGCGATCATCAGAAAAAGAACCAACACCTTTCCGCCCACGGAAAGAATCAAATCCACCATTCCGGCACCACGTCTCCCTGCTAAAGTTTTATGATTGATACATATGCAATCTATTTAAGTATACACGTGTCCGGCGGTTTTGGCAAGTCCTTCCGTCTCTGGAAAGAAGCTGTTTCTGCTGGTTTCCATTGCAAATCCGGCAAAGCTGTGTTACAATGAAAAAAAGACTGCGTAAGGGAGGCGGCAGCGGTTTATGAGGATCCTGATACTATCCTGCAACACGGGGCAGGGACACAATGCAGCCGGCAAGGCTATTCAGGAGACCTTCGCCAAGCGGGGAGTTGAGTGCCGGATGATGGACGCCCTGCTGCTGGCTGGAGAAAAGGTTTCGCGCCGGGTATCCGGGGTGTACTGCGGGCTGACGACCCGGTTCCCTCGGGGATTTGAATGGCTTTATAAAGCTGGCGGGACGATCAGCAACTCCCGTTGGAAATCTCCCGTCTATTTGGCGAACATCCCTTATGCAAGGCGTCTGATGGAGGTCATCCGGCAAGGGGAGTACGATCGGGTGGTGACGCCTCATCTGTTTCCCGCAGAAGCGTTGACACACCTGCGGAGACGCGCCGGCCTGGATGTGCCTTGCTACGCCATAGCCACGGATTATACCTGCATTCCCTTTTGGGAGGAAACAGAGCTGGACCGTTATATGATCCCCCATCGGGATTTGATATCAGATTTTGCCGGAAAAGGCCTGGCCAAAGAGAAGCTGATCCCTACAGGGATCCCGGTTTCACCTCGATTCCGTCAGCACGTGCCCAAAGAGGAGGCCCGGGCCGCTCTGGGGCTCCCGGCGGAGGGCACCATTTATCTGGTGATGACGGGCAGCATGGGCTTTGGAAATGTAGCGGATATTGGTGCGGCTCTGTTGGAACAGGGTGGGCACATCTGCATTTTGGGTGGGAACAACCAGAAAATGAAGGAGAGCCTGCGGGAACGATTTGCGGGGGAGCCGCGTTTGAGGGTTTTGGATTATACCAATGAGGTGAATCAGTACATGGACGCCAGCGATGTGCTGCTGACTAAGCCCGGCGGGCTGACCAGCACGGAAGCGACGGTTAAAAATATTCCGCTCATTCATACGGCTCCGATTCCGGGGTGCGAGACGGTTAACGCCCGCTTTTTCGCTGAGCGGGGGTTGTCTCTCTGCCGCACAAACCCTCAGGAGATTGCGAAGGCAGCGGCCCAGCTGGCACAGGATCCGGCCCTGCGGGAAAAAATGCAGAAGGCACAGCGAGAACAGATCAACCCCATGGCGGCGGAGGATATTTGTGATCGGATAACAGCGGGAATTTAACGGAAAGAGGGGAGGAATCGACGGATGCTCCGGCTTATTCTCTGCTTTCTTGTAGTGGGTTTTGCTTCAGGAAGCGTCCTTTACAGCATGATTCTGCCGCGGTGGCTGCGCGGCGTCGATGTAGTGGCCTTAAGCGACGACCATAACCCTGGTACGGCCAACGCGATGAAATATGCAGGCAGGCTGGTGGGGACGCTCTGCCTGCTCTGCGACATTGGAAAGGGCTTCCTTCCTGTATGGCTTGCAGCCCGTTTTTTGCCGGTGGAGGCCAGCCTGTTTGCGCTCATTATGGCAGCCCCTGTTTTGGGACATGCCTGTTCGCCTATGCTGCACGGTCGGGGCGGAAAGGCGATCGCAGTGACCTTTGGCGTGCTGCTTGGAGTTTTTCCGGTCTGGGCTCCGCTGGGAATCTTGGTAGGGCTCTATATATTCTTTTCCGTTATAGTGGTAATTCGGCCGCACCGGCTTCGTACGATTTGGGTGTTTCTTTTATTTGTGGTAGGATGTCTGTTCTTTTGCAAAACAGCGTCCATTGTGATTGGCAGTGTCTTGATTTCAGCAGTTGTTCTCTGCCGTCATTTGGCTCCTGCCAAGGAAGAGCAGAGGGAATGCGTGATTTTAGGACATAAAATTCTTTGAGAAATTAAAAAAAGGCTTGACAGCCGGCTGTTTCCATGATATAATAAAAAAGCTTTCCCGAAGAGGCAATATCGCGGAGTGGAGCAGTTGGTAGCTCGTCGGGCTCATAACCCGAAGGTCGTTGGTTCAAGT
>CAJMLQ010000212.1 GCA_905214265.1 uncultured bacterium | reverse complement strand
TATCCCGATCAAAGATCTGCCGGGAATGATCTTTTTTTACGACGACCAGCGGGGTATTCTCGATGACCTCATATGTGGTAAACCGCTTGCCGCAGGAAAGGCATTCTCGGCGCCGCCGGATCTTTTCGCTGTCCTCCGCGGGACGGGAATCGACAACCTTACTCTCCATATAGGAGCAAAACGGGCATTTCAAAAAAACGACCTTCTTTCTCTGTATGGGCTTTCTTTTATGATACCATGATTTGCCAGGTAAGACAAGTCTTTTTCAAATTTTAACAGATTCCCTGCCCAGTGGCTTCCCGCTTCATAAATCGATAGGACCGGAACAGATCTTCATATTCTCCATAATTCTGGCGGTATAGCTCCAAAATCATAGCACCCTGATACCCATATCCGGCCAGTTCTTTTAAAAATGCTCTGAAATCCATGGTCCCCTCCCCAACGGGCAAACAGTCCCGGCCTTCCGCATGATCACTTATGTGCAAGTGGCGAATAGAACCGCCCAGTTGGGCAAACAGGTCGTGATAATCAACGCCGGACCGAAGGGCCTGCTTAATGTCCAGTGCAAAAACAACGTTCTCCCCCAGCGCCGACTTCATCCGGACCAAAAACTCCAGGGAACGTCCCCGGCACCGGCTGACGTTTTCCTGTGCCAGTGTAACGCCGAAGGAACGAGCAGTCTGATCCAGCCGGTAATACCTCTCAAAATAACGTTCTTCCGGTGCAGCGCTATCGCTGCGATCGCCATGGAAGATCAGATACTGCGCCTCCAGCGCCGCAGCAGCATGGAAAAATCGCTTATAATACTCCAGGCTGTCCCAAAAACGCCGTTCATAGTCCGAAAAAATCAGCATCGGCTCAAATCCGGAGGTAAATGGATGCACAGACAGGACTTTCGTCCTGCCGGAAGCCAGAATCCGAAGAATCTCGTCAAACCGCGGGCCGGAAAGTTCCGAATCTGCATTGAAGAAAAGTTCCATGCAGTCTACCTCCGCTTCTACCAAGCTGCGAACTGCGAATTCCGTCAATTCCGGGTAGTAGCAGGAGGTCGATATTCCAACTTCCAGCTTTTTCATTTTGGCCTCCTTTTTGAACCTACAAATGGAAAGGACTGCCCTGGCCTTGCAGCGCAGGACAGCCCCGTCTTATTTTTCGTTACCGCTTCGCTTTTTTGCGGCTTTTCCAAGAAGCCCAGATCGGCCCTGTCAGGCACAAGCTGGTGTAAGAACCGGAAAGCAGGCCGATGACCATTGGAAACGCAAAGGTCAGGATGTTGTTCACCCGGAAGATCACTGCAAACACGCACACCGAAATCATCGCAATCAGCGTGGAAATCGAGGTGTTGATGGTGCGGGTAAAGGTCTGGTTCACACTCTTGTTCAGCAGCTGCGGGAAATCCAGGTTTTTGCCATACAGCTTTTCATTTTCACGAATACGGTCAAAGATCACGATGGTGTCATTGATGGAATATCCGAGAATAAACAGAATTACCGCCATGAAATTGTCATCGATAGGCAGCCGGAAGATGATAAATGTGGCTAGAACCATCAGCGCATCGTGGAGCAGTGCCACGACCCCGGTAATACCGGCGGACAGACCGCCGATCCTGCGGAAACGGATGGTAATATATAAAACCATCAGCACAAAGGATGCCAGTACCGCAACCAAACACTTCACTAGGAAGTCCTGACCCATGGTGGCGGAAACGCTGTCGATGGAGACCATCTCCACCTGATTGTCCGGAAAAGCTTCGATCAATTTAGCAGTCATCGCTTCCTGCACGTCCATTTCCAAGCTCTTTCTGTTTCCGAAGTTGACGGAGAACTGCTGTCCGTCAGAAGCAAGGCTTGCCGAAGTATCAACCGTTGCATCCATACCGGTCTGTTCCTTGGCAATGCTGGCAACTGCGGAACGATCGATGTTGCCTGTATAAGAGTAGGTTGCAATCGTGCCGCCGGTAAACTGAATATCGACCTTCACACCGAAAATCAAGGCAAAAACTGCCGCTACAGTGAGCAAACCAATGGAGATCCCATAGAAGATTTTCCGGTGACCGTAAAAATTCCATTCATGCTGCAATTTCATTACCGGTCACCTCCATAAAGCGCGGGTTTGCGGAATGCCTTAAACCGCGAAATAGATTTCAGCATCAGCTTGCTGGACAGGATGCCGAAGAGAAAGTTGCCGATTACACCGACCAGCAGCGTATAGCCGAAGGAGTAAACAGTTCCAGCCGGAGCAGGGCCGCACATGAAGAAAATCGGCGTCAGAATCTTGGCAAAAAGCGAGGATGGCGGCCCGAAAGCGCCCATCAGGATAATCGCCACGATGACAACGGTCATGTTTCCGTCGAGAATGGCCGTGAACGCACGCTGATAGCCAAGCTCGATGGCGCCGTCAATCGACTTACCATTTCGAATTTCTTCCTTGATTCGCTCCGCAGTGATGACGTTGGCGTCAACGCCCATGCCGATGGCCAGGATGATACCGGCAATACCGGGCAGTGTCAACGTAAAGCTGGACAGGAACGGGAAAAATCCGGAAACTGCAGCTACAGAGAGGGCCAGCTGCCCCATCAGGGCGATAACCGCAACCACACCGGGCAGGCGATACAGGAAAATCATGAAGATCGCTACCAAAACAAACGCCACAGCGCCAGCAATTACCATTGCGTCACGTGCGCCGGTCCCTAGGGTGGGATCGATGGTCGAATAGCTGTTGACCTCCAGCTCGAACGGCAGAGCGCCGGAATTGATCTGGTTTGCCAGGGTCTGAACGCTTTCCGCGGTAAAGGATCCGGTGATGGACGCCTTACCATCTGTAATTGCGGAGTTCACCTCCGGATCGGAGATCATCGTGTCGTCCATCCAGATGGAAATTATACCCTTTGTAGGGGCAAGTCGCGTGGTTGCTTCCGCAAAGGCCTCTTTGCCGGAGTCATTGAGTTCCAGGCTGACGCCGTACCCACCGTTTTCAGAATCATAATACGGAGAAGCCTCAGCGACATCCTTTCCTTCCAGGATAATTGCACCGGTGGGTTTCCCCTCGCTGTCCGTTTCCGTACCTTCCCGGAAGGTAAGCCGGGCTGTCGCACCCAGTTCCGCAATGGCAGCCTGCGGATCAAAGTCGGTTTCTCCTTCTTTCCACGGGAACCGCACAATGATCCGGCCTTTATCATAGTCGGTATAGACTTCGCTGTCAGTGATA
>CAJMLQ010000211.1 GCA_905214265.1 uncultured bacterium | reverse complement strand
GAAGATTTACTACAAATTTGAGGGGAATAATACATCCGGTAGCCACAAGCTGAATTCTGCCGTCGCACAGGCTTATTACGCCAAAGAGCAGGGGCTCACCTCCCTAACTACGGAAACAGGCGCTGGGCAGTGGGGCACCGCGCTTTCTGAGGCGTGTTCCTATTTTGGTCTGCCCCTGACCGTTTATATGGTTAAGGTTTCCTATGAGCAGAAGCCCTTCCGCAAGGCCATCATCCAGACTTTTGACGGACAGGTTATTGCCAGCCCCAGCAACACAACGGACGCTGGCCGCCGCATTCTGGCGGAAGACCCCAATACCACCGGCAGCCTGGGCTGCGCGATTTCAGAAGCTGTCGAAAAGGCAGTAACGACTCCCGGCTGCCGCTATGTGCTGGGTTCTGTCCTGAATCAGGTTCTCCTGCACCAGTCCATCATCGGCCTGGAAAGTTACCAGGCCATGGAAATGATCGATGAATATCCGGATATTGTCATCGGATGCGCCGGTGGCGGCTCCAATCTCGGGGGGCTGATTGCGCCGTTTATGCGGGATAAGATTCTTGGCAAAACAAATCCGCGCATCGTCGCCGTCGAGCCGGCCTCCTGCCCTTCCCTCACCCGCGGCAAATATGCCTATGATTTCTGTGATACCGGAAAGATCACTCCTCTGGCCAAAATGTACACCCTAGGCTGTGGCTTTATCCCATCGGCCAACCATGCTGGTGGTCTGCGTTACCACGGGATGTCCCCCATTCTTTCCAAGCTGTATCATGACGGCTATATGGAGGCTGTAGCCGTGGAACAGACCCGTGTGTTCGAAGCGGCCACTTACTTTGCAAAGCACGAAACGATCCTCCCCGCTCCTGAATCGGCCCATGCGATCCGCGCTGCAATGGATGAAGCGATCAAATGCCGCGAAACCGGCGAGGCGAAAACCATCCTCTTCGGCTTGACCGGCACCGGATATTTTGATATGACCGCTTACAGCGCCTATCTGGAAGGTCGCATGAACGACTATATTCCCACAGACGAGGACTTGAAAAAAGGCTTCGATGGACTGCCCAAAATTCCAGGCATTCAAGAATAACACAAAATTCCTCCGTTCGTCCCTTTTGGAACGAACGGAGAAATTTTGTGTGCTGCTTATTCCGTACCTAGATCTTTCAGCCGCAGTACAGCCATCAGCGGATAGTGATCGGACGGATACCGGCCGTTGAAGTTAGTGCGGTCAATATATGCTTCATCCACCACAAATTCATCGCTGACAAAGATGTAATCAATGGGCCGTCCATCGGTTTTGCCTTTAAAGCCATGATACGTGCTGCCAATTTGGGAAGTGGAAGTATCTACGCAGTTCCAGACATTGGTTAAATGGATTTCCGGATATTCGTGAAGATTTTCCGAAAGGACCCGAATGGGGCGGCTGTCTGGACGGGCGTTAAGATCCCCCATGAGGATTGTCGGCAGCTTTTCCTCCTGATTGAGGCGGTGCATATACTCCAGAATAATGCGGACGCTTAGATTCCGTGCCATTCCGCAGACATGATCAAAATGCGTGTTGAAAACCCGGATTTTTCGGTCGAATTCCCGGACATAGGCTTCGCATACCGTGCAGATCCGCGGAAAAAACGCATAGTAGGCGCGGCTCCCGTTCTTTTCCGGATGTTTGGAGAGCCAGAAGGTTTTATCGAATGAGACTGTGACGTCATCGTTTTTCAAAATAATAGCCGCCTGCTCGTCTCCAAGAGATTTTGCGCGGCCAAATCCTCGGATGCTGTAGTCGGTGGACAAAAGCTTTTTGATGTCTTCCCGCATAGACGGAATGAGTTCCTGGACCCCCACAATTGTGGCGTTGGAACTGCGGATTATGGAACTAATCAGATTCCGGCGGCTGCTCCAGGCGTTTTGCCGGTTCAGGTACGCCAAGAGGGAGTCGCGTTTCAAATTAAACGAGGCGACTTTGATCGCTTCAGACATATTCGGAAACCACCTTTGCGTAGAATACTTCTAATTTACTATCCTACCCTCTTTCACAGAAAAAATCAACTCAAAATATCTGGGGAAAGTGTAAATTTTTTCAGTATTCATCCGTTTTTTGTGTGTTTTTCCAAAAAGCTGTCAATTCCCGTCGAAGTTCTTCCGTATCCCGAACCCGTATGCAATGGTTCCAATGTGCCGGAAACAGGGCACGGTAGGCCGCCTTGGAAAACCGCTGGTCTATGAGGACAGCAATGCCACGGTCATGATCGCCCCGGATCACGCGTCCAACGGCTTGGAGCACCTTGTTCATGCCCGGATACTGGTAGGCGTATGCAAACCCCATATGATTCCGACTGTCATAATAATCTCGAATGACGTCCTGCTCCGGTCCGATCTGGGGCAGGCCGACACCGACGACGACCGTGCCGATGAGCCGGTCGCCTCTCAGATCGATCCCTTCAGAAAAAATTCCGCCCAACACGCAGAAAGCGGCCAAGGTCTGATTCGGAGCCTCCTCAAATTGGTTCAGGAATTCCTCCCGTTCTTCTTCAGACAGATTGCTTTTCTGCATGACGCATCGAACGCTGTCGCCGCAAAGGCCGGTGAAGCGGTCGTAGACCTGGCGGCAGTAAGAATACGAAGAAAAAAAGACCAGATAATTCCCGGTTTTCGCTTGGATCGTCTCCAAAATCAGTTCGGCAATCTCCTCATAGCTGTCCTCGCGGTCCCGATACTTGGTACTGATGCGATCAGCCAGATAAAGACCGAGATTTTCCTGTGGAAACGGAGACGGCAGGCTGCACAGCCGGGAGGATTCGTTTCCGCCCAGAACAGAGGCATAATAAGAAAGCGGAGACAGCGTCGCGGAAAATAAAATTGCCGCGATTCCGCGATCCAAAGCCTGGCTCAGAAAAGCAGAGGGGTCGATGCAGAAAAGAGTCACCGCAGTATCCCGCTCCTCCAAATTGACAAGGGTTACGTAATGTTCGTCATAAAGTTCCGCCATTTTCTGATAGTTCAGTACATCGAAGTAGCACTCCAAAACATCGCCGTGCTGCGGTGAAGACAGATTTTGCCGTAGCCATTCCTCACAGCGGGGAACTAGCGACGCCAAGGCTGCCCCAATTCCGTCGATTCGTTCCCGCTGGACGTGGACCGTTTCCTCCCCACAGGTTTTGCGGAAGTCCAGAAACGCCTGATTCACCCGTCCGACAGCGGCCTTGAGACGCTTTTCTCCACTGCCCTTCCCCAGTTTCCGGCGCAGGTCTAAAAAATCTGATTTGCGCAGCCGTGCGGAATACATTTCT
>CAJMLQ010000210.1 GCA_905214265.1 uncultured bacterium | reverse complement strand
GTTGACCACCTGGGACGAGGAGGGCATCGCCCTCCCGCCCGACGCGGCGTAAGCCCCAAAGCCCAAACTCCATAGAACCCAGCCGCGGCCGGAATCTTCCGGCCGTGGGGAAGAACAAAGACCCCCGGTTCGCACGAACCGGGGGTTTTCCTGTATTCAGCTATTCAGCGCAAGGGTGCGCAGCGAGCAGGGAAGGGGGGAAACTCATCCCCGGCCCGCCCGCATATCCGGTGGGACAACAGCCAGGGGCTTTGTATGCAGGAAGACCAACTCCCAGTAACCGCTCCTGTAATTTGCCCTCAGCCATCGTTCCAGCATGACGTTGTACTTCTCATAGTCCTCGCGCCATTCCTTATCCTGAATCATATTCGCATATTTGCCCGGATAGTTTCCGGTGATGCCGATCCGGCGGATCGGCCAATTCTCGTCTTCATCTTCCTGAGTCAGTTCTCTTATCAAGCCCCTGACTTGCTCTGCCTCAAAATCCACGGTATAGGGCGTCTCCATCGCCGTTTCCCACAATGTAATCGTCCGAGGGTGTCCATACGAATCCTTATAGCGGGATTCCTTTTCCACTGACGTCAGCACAACATACCCGGTATGCTCTTTTTTAGGCTTCAGGTCCCGCTCCGCATTGGCCCGCTCTTTGGTGATCCGCAGCAGATTGGCGTTCAGCCCTCGCTGCAGAGCGCTTTCCTGCTGTTCTGCCGCTAATTTCTTTTCCCATTCTGCTGTATTTTTCGCTATTTTCTTCTCTGCATCCGTTATTCTGCTCTGCGCTTCGCTCTGTATCTGGTGGATTTTTTTGTCCGCATTGTATTCTGCATTTTTTGCCGCCTGCTGTGCGCTGGAGATCTCCCGTTTCAGCCCGGCATACTCGCCTAACGTCAGAATCACATGGGTACACTCCGAATCGGACGATCCGCCCGTCACCGGCTTATACCCACCAATCGCGGGTTTCTTTACGAATTCAGCCATGATGGACGCCTCCTTTACAGACCCCGAATGTAGTTATCTGCCACCACGCTGATACGGTTATGCCCCAGCGCCTTGCTGCAAGCCAGCATGGCGGCCTTGTCCAGCTTTCTCCCGGCCTCATCCTTGCGGCAGGTGTATACCTCGCTTTGGTAACGCCGCCCCGTGCCGCGGTTAACCTTGTCATATGGGATGTCCTCGATGGCCCTGGCATGAGCCTTGTAGATGGCCGTGGCATACTCCGCCCGGTAGCCGTGGATGTCGGCGCTGGTGTGGATGTGCTGCCAGACCTTTTCCTCTGCCGGCGTGTCCGCGATCCGCTCCACGATCTGATCCGCGTGCTTGCCGATGATCGGACTGAGACGCTCCCGTCCGCCCTTGCCGTTGCGGACATGGATAAAGGACTGCGCCTCCGGAAACAGCTGCGTGTCCCGGAGGATCTCAAGACGCCGCGCGACGCTCGGCGCTTGCTGCGCCTCGGGGATCTTCTCCAGCTCGGAAAGCTCTGCTTCGATCTGCTCCTTGGAAACCAGATCCTTTCCCCGCAGCTCCTGCAATTCTCTTCGCCGCAGGCCGGTCCCGCGGCAAAATTTTATCAGTTCATCATTGTTCGTCTTTGAAAAGTGCTGATCCCGCACCCGGTCTCCGCGGCTTCGTTTAATATCCTGCCGATTTCTTTTCGGCGGATCAAAGTACGCCTCGTCATCCGGAGAAATTCCGTACAGCTTTCCGAGGGCCTTTGCCTCCAATTGCACCGTCCATGCGGAGAGGCCCTGATCCACTCTGGTCTGCAGCCACTCGTTGACATACTTCTTTGCATTCTTCAAGGTGGTGCACTCAGGATGCTTCTCCTTAATGTATCCCAAAAAATATTTGATGTGCTTCCAGTAGTTTTTATAGGTGGCGTGAGAAAATATTTTATTCTTCGCCGTGCCGGTGGCCATTGCCTCTTTTTTGCTCTCGCCGAATGCCAGCATCCCTGTCAGCTGGTCATAGGCTTGCTGATGCAGATCCTTGGAATATGTTTTGTTTCTGCGTCCCATTCCGGCCTCCTGTCTGTCTATTTGTTGAAAATCTATTTTTCTTTTTTGCAGAGTTCATCTACTCATCCGCGTTGAAGCCAGGGCCGCCTCATGCCAGCTCCATTCGGAATCTCGACAATCGGCAATACACTTTTTTTGCCTGCTTATGTGTGCAGTTTATAGGAATCGCTCCCCAACACTTTTTTCTTGCTTATGTGTGCAGCCCTATTTATTAATATCTACGGCAGTTAGGGTTCTGTCGGCCTCTTTCGTAGAGTGAGGCGTCTCTCCGGGAGATTTACAGCATCCCGGCTGCTATCACATAGGGTGGATCGGGACAGATACGTTCTTACCGACACTTTCACGAAGATTACTCATGCCGGGTCCGTGGCGCACTTTTCCATTTCACAACGGTTACTGCGGCGAGCCCATGCGCCATATAGGTCGTACCATACCTAGTGCGGCTCCTGAATCATAATCTGATCTGAGCACAGCTTATCATACATCCTTATGGATGTCAACCACATTTTGTGCATATCTGTTTACCCGTGCATTTATAACGCTCGCGGATTTGATAAAAAAATGGCTGCCAGGACGCGATTGGACGGAGGCGGAAGATAGCCGCCCGCCTCTTTTTTATGGGGACTTTTGGTTCATTCGAGGCATTGATCGGGAGTTTTTTCGGCTCAACTGCTGCCTGTCAGCCCCATGAGCGGGCGCTTTTGGGGGACGAAACGCAGCCGCATTTGCCATCATATTGCCGCCCGCTCAGGCAGCAATGCGGCGAAACTTAACCAGAAACCCGGTTTGAAATCGTGGCCGATAAGCGCCGTTGCCGCCATCCAAATGAGACAGCGGATGCGTGTTTCTTCTTCATTTTTTTATCGAAAAAGATCCAAAGAACGCTCCGTTCATTCTCAATTTTCCTCCGCTTTTCGAGACTACGGAGCACCAAGATAGAGAAGAACTCCGCAGTTGAATTGCATCAAACCCTGTCAGGAGTACTCAAAAAAAAGAGACAGCAGAATGTGTTTTTTGTTCATGCAGGGCGCGCTTTGCGACTCGTGCAGGACACATTCCGCCATCTTTTTTCTGTCATAAAAGGACCGATAAATAAATTTTCCCGATGAGAATTTGGACGCTTTCAGTCGTCTCTATAGCGTGCAAAGCAGCTAAATGCAAAGAAAAAAACACTGATGTGCGCGCAAAATCATCAGAAAAAAGCTGCCGTCGTTGGCACGCTTGTGCGGAAATTCCGCAGCATTTTTATCAGCAAAAGCAGCTTGCATATTGCACGTGCAAGCAGCCGCAGATGCGTCGCTCAGCGGTCGAACTGCGCAGATCGCACA
>CAJMLQ010000209.1 GCA_905214265.1 uncultured bacterium | reverse complement strand
CTTCATCCCCTCCTGCTCCAGCAGCTCGATAATGGCGTTGAGGGTAGTGGTCTTACCGGTGCCGGGGCCGCCGGTGAGGATGAGGATGCTCCGGGAGAGAGCCTCCCGAATGGCCCGGCGCTGAAGTTCCTCATAGACGATGCCCTTTTGCTCCTCCACCCGGGCGACCATGGCGTCCACATCCCGCGTCTCGAAGTAGCGGTTCCGGAGCATCAACTCCACGCGGAAAGCGATGTACTTTTCTGCCTCATAAAGGCCCGGAAGGAATAGAAAGTCCTTACCCTTCCGGCGCAGGACGCAGAGCTCTTCCGCGTCCAGGCGATTATCGATTTCGATCTCCACCGAGTCCTCACCCAAGCCGATGAGCTTCTGCGTCAAAAGCACCACCTTGTCCCGGACAAGGCAGGTGTGGCCGTTGCGGAGGTTATAGCGCAGAACATGGGTCACCGCTGCGAAGATCCGCTCGGGGCTGGTCCGCTCCATGCCCATGGAGGCGGCCATCCGGTCGGCAACCTGGAATTCCACGCGGATATCGTCGCCGCAGAGAAGATAAGGGTTCTGCTTCAGCAGATCCGTGGTCAGCGGCCCCCATTTTTTATAGATCCGGACGCTCTGGGAGGAGCTGAGACCGTATTGGGCCAAGAAGATCATCACCGTCCGCATGCTGAACAGCTGATTGAACTCCTTGATCAGCGCTTCAGCCTTCTTGCGGGAGATTCCTTTGACCTCGGCCAGCCGGGAGGGATCCTTTTCCAGAACGTCCAGGGTCTCGTCTCCAAAAGCGTCGACGATCCGTCCGGCCAGAGCCGCGCCGATGCCCTTCACTGCTCCCGAGGCCAGGTATTTCCGGATTGCCGCCGCCGTTCCCGGCAGGCTCCGCTCGAAAAGCGCGACTTTAAATTGGTATCCGAACTTCGGATGGGCGACATACTGGCCCGTCAGGGTCAGCGCCTCCCCGGGAGCCACACCCTGTAACGGTCCTACTGCCGGGAGATACTCCTCCCCGGTGTCCATTTCGACCACCGCGAATCCGCTGTTTGCGTCCTCATAGAGAATCTGCTCCACCGTGCCCCGGAGCTGCACCATCTCATGTTCCGCCATTGTTCCCCTTCCTTCTCCGTAAAACAGCCGCAGGGACGCCGTAACCAGCGTCCCTGTCCATCCTTGTCAGTCTGCGTTCCGCGCCGGAAGCATTCCTGCAAGCACCGGGCCCAGGTCCTTTTCCGTGCAGAGCCTTGCCCCCTCAAACCGGAGAGCGATCTGGCGGGTGGCAGCGTCCATTCCCCGGTCCACCACCAGGATCCGGCCCGCCGGAAACTCGCCCTCAGCCAGCTGCGCCTTGGCCCGGCGCAAAAGATACTCCATATCCTCCACATGGCCCTCTGCTGTCAGCACCGCAAACGCAGCAGCGCCCACCCGGCGCATGGATCCGCGTCGGAATATCTGGCAGCAGACCTCCGTGACGACCCAGATAAACAATCCCACGATGAGCCCGGCCCAAAAATACTCCCCCATACCGTCATCCCTTCCGTATGATCTCCGCTGTGGAAAAACCGCAGCGGGCAGCCATACCTCAGTTTATGAACAACGGAGCAAAAGGGTTCCGGTTCCGCCGTTTCCTCGCTTGTTTTGGAAAAAATCAGCCGATCCGTGTGACAGAGGCGTTGGGCCTGGCTTTCCGGCAGGCGTTGACGATCACGCCGAAACCGGCGGCACCCATAAAGAGATATCCGAGTGCAAGATCCCCAATAAACGCCCCGATCAGTTCGTTGGCCGACAGGGCTGCCGGCACCGCCAGCAGGCACTCCAGGAAATTGTAGCCATCCGCATGAAAAACCTTGTACACCTCAATGCCGTAGCAGAGGTACAGCGACGCAAACACCATCACAACGGAAAGGATCACCGTAGCGATGACTCCCTTCAGATCCGCACAGCCCCCCAGCTTTTCGTAGCCCTTCAACGCGCAAATCAGCAGCAAGAGTCCGACGAGCCCGGCGATGTACCCCAACTGATAGACCAGCACCCAAGCCGCGACGCCGATCAGGGAGCCTAAAAACGCGCCCAGCAATCCCATGGGCAGATTGCTTCTGACCTTGGCCTGCTGAGCGGCCATTTCCTGCAGCCGGACCTCTGCGTTGACCGCACAGCCTTCGCAGAGAAACTGGCAGTTATCCCACAGGACGTACAGGCCGTTTTCAGCGGTCTCGCCGCACTGCATACAGCAGGAGACGAAACGATTCACCTTCAGATAGTCGGTCACGGCCTGAAAGATTTCGTGAAAGGACTCCACAGTTTTTTTGTAACTGCGCATCTGCACGGCAATATGAAGGGCGTATTGCTCCGCCATAACCCCGGCGATCCCCTTACGGCCCCTTGCAAAGGCCTCCAGGAAATCTCCTGGGGCCTGCATGGGCGCTCCCTCCGCGGGACGCGCGGGGAATACGATATAATACTTCCTTTGGCTGGCTTTTTCAATTACCGACGCCTGATATCCTCCGATACTTCCAAACAGGACGCTGTTCTGCGCGTTGATGGCAAGCCCAAAGTTCCCCGCCAGACGCTTTCCCATTGCTGAAATCATATGGTCTCCGCTCCTCCTGAAGCTCTGTCTCACTCGCCGATGGCACGGAGAAGCTCCTCTGTACGGTCGGTCTTTTCCCAGCTTGTCCCCAGATCCTCCCGGCCCATATGGCCGTATTTGGCCAGCTCCCGATAGATGGGGCGGCGCAGATCCAGGCGGTTGATAATTGCCGTGGGCCGCAGGTCAAAGACCTTGCTTACCGCTTCAGCAATTTTCCCGTCCGGGTATCTGCCAGTGCCAAAGGTGTCCACCAGCACCGAAACAGGTCGGGCAACGCCGATGGCGTAGGCAAGCTCGATCTCGCATTTCCGGGCCAAGCCGGCTGCAACGATGTTTTTGGCCACCCAGCGGGCTGCGTATGCCGCAGAGCGGTCCACCTTGGTCGGATCTTTGCCGGAAAAAGCGCCGCCGCCGTGACGGGCGTATCCGCCGTAGGTGTCCACGATGATTTTCCGGCCGGTCAGGCCGCTGTCCCCGGCAGGACCGCCGATGACGAACCTCCCAGTGGGATTCACGTAATATTTGGTCTCCGCATCCAGCAGCTCCGCCGGAATGACGGGCTTGACCACATGCTCCAGCAGATCGGCGCGGATCTGCTCCAAAGAGACCTCCTCCGCATGCTGAGAGGAGATAACCACCGTATCCACTCGGACCGGCCGGTCGTTTTCATACTCCACCGTCACCTGGGTTTTCCCGTCGGGACGGAGATAGCCCAGGGTACCGTCCTTCCGGACCTGGGTCAGCCGCTTGGCCAAAGCGTGGGCCAGCGAAATGGGCAGCGGCATCAGTT
>CAJMLQ010000208.1 GCA_905214265.1 uncultured bacterium | reverse complement strand
TTCTGAGAATGGCTTGGAATGGCGAGAAGGCAGATGTCGCTCTGCTGACAAATCCGCATGGGATATGTCGCGTCACACGGCAGGATATCGGTCTGCTGAAGCTGTGCTCCGGACAAATCAGGATCACTTCTCAGCCTTTGCCATCATCCGGTTCCGCAGCAGAAATCCAGTAACCTTTGTTGTTGCAAAGATGGTCCATGGCCAGGCGCACAAGCGCAGGCCACCGTCCCGCCATGTAGTTGATGCGTGCAGGACAGGATTTTGGGATGCAGAAGATGAAGAACTGCCATACGCTGTCGGAAGCTCTGAGGACGGAGCGCTGACCGCCGCATTGGTGACGCGATCTGAAAAAGCGGTGTGTGCCATTGGTATTGGGGCAAAGACAGCAGTGGCGAGGTCTGCTGTCTGATCGGAGACTTTTTATCTATCAGTAATACGCCAAAACAAAGCCAGCCGGGGATCTTCAAAATTTCCGGCTGGCTCTTATAATGTTCACTCCATTGCTTTCCGATATGGGGATGCAGCAGCTCCCTATCAGCTCTGCTTTTCAGCTTTCAGGAATACGGACGGTGCGCGCTTATAAGTCGCAAGGCTCACAACGACCAGTGCGATACCGCAGGCAACCGTGCCCGGCACCGCCGCCCCAAGGCCGAAGGGCTGGCCTGCCAGCTTCCAGCCAACGCAGACAACAAACCCGCCCAGCAACCCGGCCATGACGCCGGTCTTGGTTGCCTTCTTCCAGAACAGCGCTGCAAATGCGGGAATCCCAGCCGATGCGGCATAGAAGCTCCAGGCGAACATGAGGATGTTGTATGCATTGTGGATGTACAACGCGATCACCAGCGCGCCCAGGGGCAGGACAATGGAGAAGATGCGGGAGAGGGAGATCTCGGTCCGCTCCGGCATTTGGGGACGGATGGTCTTTCCGATGTCGTGGACGCAGGTCTGCACAGATACCAGCAGATAGCTGTCCGCCGTGGACATGATGACCGAGAGCATACCGGCCAACGCAAGTCCCGTCAGACCGGCGGGAAGGATCCGGATCGCCAGGGCCGGAACGACAGCGTCCGTCGAGCCATACTGCGCCAGGATGTCGCCGCCGAGGATCTGACGGCCCACAACACCCATGAAGTAGACCAGCACAATGGTCACGCCGTATACGGCCGTACCCAGGAACATCCCGCGCTTTGCCGCCCTTCGGCTCTTGGCGGCAAATGCGCGCTGCCACATTTCCGCACCTGCCATGGTGAAAACCAGATAGGTGATGATGTCTCCCAAAATGCTGCCGTCAATATGCGGCTCCACCAGCGCCGGGTCCAGGTTGGCCGCAAAGTTCGCAAAGCCGCCCACGTTGAACAGGGCCGCCACCGGGATCAGGATATACACGAAGACGATCAGCATATAAAATTGCAGCACGTCGGTGTATACCACGCCGAACAGGCCGGAGGTGGCTGTGTAGACCATAAAGACCACTGTTGCGATCAGCGCGCCCATCTCATAGGAGAGGCCGAACTCTCCCCCCAGCATCCGGATGATCGTGGCCGTGGCGGTGACCTGGGAGGCCACCGTCCCCATCATGGCGAACGCGATCAGCACAGAGAGGGTGATCTTGGCTGCCCGGCCAAACCGCCGTTCAAACAGCTCCGGGATAGAGGTGATCCCGTACTGCATCCCGATATCCGAGATCTTCCCGGCGATGCCGGAGAAAATGAACATTCCCAGAAGGTATGGAATTGCGGTAAGGACCGCCTTGAAGCCGTCGGTATAGGCCACACCTGCCCGGCCCATCAGACCGCTGCCGCCGATGATCGTCGCGCAGACGGTGGCCATCAGCACCATCGGCCCAAAGGACCGGCCCGCTACATAATAATCCTTTGTGTTCTGGATCCGCCTGACGGAATAGACCCCCACCAGGACCATGATGACAAGGTATGCCGTAATGATTCCCAGATCCAAAATCGTCAATACGCTGTGATCCATCAAAAATGCCCTCCTTTTCTTTGTTTGCTCCAGAGGGCCGCACCTGCATACCTTTGTCCGGCAAGATCTTCAGCAGCTGTCTGCTTCCATTCACACCCACATTATATATGTTTCGGCGCAGCCCTCTACCCATAAGGGCAGATCCTGATCCATATTCTTCACCCCTTCTAACCACGTCCTCTTGTGGCAGTGAATATATGAACATTATAATGTTACTTGAAAAAAATGTCAATTTGTCCGATATGTATCAGAAATTCTTTATTCAAAAAGTATATATGCCATCCCGCCAGTTTTGCCAATCATGATACCTGGACCAAGGGACGCTGTATACTGCACAAAGAAAAACTGCGCATCCATACAAGCCCCTGCCTGCTGGATGCGCAATTTCCTATATCATCTACCATCATTCATGCGTCAGCAAATACTCTTTCAGTCCGCTGAGAGACGCCCTGCCGGCCTCTGCCCCGAGGTCATAAACAGCCTGCAGCTTGGCGGGGTCCTTTTCCACACGCCTGATTGGGAGTGGGCCATTGGGCCGAACCACGAAGAGCTCCCCGCGCTGCTCCATCCCTATGATCTCCTCCACCTGCCGGTTATAGACTTCCCACCGCCGGTTCAGACTCTCCGCAAAGGCCGGATAGCGATGGTAATAGAGGCGGTTGAATCGCTGAAGCCATGCTGCGGGCCGCTCTTTCCGATACTCCAAGGGACGTGTGAGCACGAGAACGGTCTTGTCGTAGCCCAGACTCTTGCAGAAATGGACTGGAATACTGTCGCTGACCCCGCCATCCAGGTAGAATCTCCCATCCAACTCCACAGGCCGGGAGACATAGGGCATGGCAGAGGTGGCCCGCAGGACCTCCATCTGACGGAACGGCTCTGTGATCCGGATATACTCCGGGGCGCCTGTGTGCAGATCGGTGACCGCGGCATAGAAGTCAACGCCCGATCTCTGAAAGGCCGCTTCATCAAATATATCCAGCTTGGAGGACACCTCATAGAAGGCGAAGTCGGCGTTGATCAGATTGCCCGTGGTCAGCAGCGAGCGCAGCCCCATGTACCGCTTATCCCGGATATACTTCAAATTATACCGTATGGCGCGTCCCTTCTGACCGGCGGGAGCATTGATCCCAAACAGCGCACCGGCCGACACACCGACGATTCCATCAAAGGATATCTGTTCATCCATCCAGGAGTCCAGAACGCCTGCGGTAAACATTCCGCGCATGGCGCCGCCCTCCAAGACCAAGCCCGTTTTCATCCCTGTCCTGCCTCCTGTGATTTTGTCGATTTTGATATTTTACCACAGGAAAAGCCAAAATGGAATGCCTTGTACGAGACACAGGATATCGATCAGAAAGCGCAGAAGTTGATACGGCGGGAAGGACATTTTCCTTGACGGTTCTTTTATTTAATGATACATTTAGGTATGTAAGTTTTCTTCGGAAACGAGATATTTCTCTACTGGCGGTAACAGTCCGCGAGCGATCAGCTAATCCGGTGGAATTCCGGAGCCAACAGGTTCGGTCTGGAGGGGAGAAGAAGGCTTTCTG
>CAJMLQ010000207.1 GCA_905214265.1 uncultured bacterium | reverse complement strand
AGTGTAGTAGCCCACAAAATCTATATCCCATCTATTTGTTTTCATCTGCACTAGCTTTTCTTATCTTAACTAGATCGCTTAATCAACAGCTGCCTAGCTGAAAGGATGCTATATAATGTCTTCTCGTAGCAAAAATCCGAGAGGAGACCCTCTGTTTACAAGAAAGTCCAAGACATTTAAAACCTTGTGCTTACGCAGGGCATCCGATTTGAAGAGGTACAGCCGCTTTTGAACATAACGGTACATATACTCTTCCATATAGTAGATAGTGTTTGTGGGAAGAGCGGTTTGACGCAGCTGGGGGTTGTTGGATATAATGTCGCTGAGCCATTCCACGCCGTCTTCAAAGAACACTTGGGAACCGATGCTGTTCAATACCCGACCGACAGAGTACAAAATTGCCGGATGTGCTCCCGTCCTATTTACTGCCGTTTTATAAAAGACCGCACAGTCCTCCCGGAGGGAGTGCCAGGTTGTGATGCCTTCTCTCCATTCAGGTCCTGCCAAAAGATACTCCGTCAGGACATTTCCTATTCCAAAACTGATGGCCCGATCCTCATCCATCTGTTGCTCGAATTCGGGGGCCCGTTCGAAGGCAGAGAAGATGTAGTTTTTCAGCAAATCCCAAAATCCCCAAAAGGCGCTATACCTAGGTTTAATATCTTCGGCCTGGATAACATCCCGCAAAAAGCGGGTGAATTCCTTGCCGTATTTCACGTGCTTCACCAAATGGTCCAGAAAGATGCTCTGCTGCTCCGCAGATAGGCCCAGAACATAGTCGCCGAGCCACTGTGTATATGCGTACTCTCCTTCGTAGTCCTGATAGCCGTCTCTGTCCGTGTCCTCAGGTCCGAGCAATGTACCCCAGACCCGGTCCCCGATTTTTAATACGAAAACGAAGGAGCCTTCTACATTACCGGACGGAATCATCCGCTGCAGGGCAATCAGTTGGTGAACCTCAAGGCCGCTCAAAGGGATGTCTTCTAAATCGGAGACCTCCTCTTGAAACAGCGCCTGGATTTCTTGACTGTGCTGCTCAAAAAAGGTCCTTGTAGAAATGCCGTTGTAGCAAAGGACTTGGGAGAAATATCGGGGTGCGAGCACCGCATAGGTATGCATTAGCTTTCGGGCCACATTGGGGGCGGAGGGCCAAAGGATGGAGGCCACACTGTTCAGCGCTTCATTCTGTTTGCCGTTATACATCACAAGGGCCAGCAGCATGAAAAGTGGAGAAGACCAATCGGCGATGAAGTCGTCACTGGAAACCAGACTTGCCACTGCGGAGATAACTCCATTCAACTCATAGGGACCTAGATGGCAATCTCGATTCAAAAAGTTCAGACAGGTCGCCAGAAGTACCTCGGTGCAAAAGGCAAGCGTTGTCTCATTTATAGCCGTCCGTCGCTCCCGTAAAAGGACTGCACAGGCATTTACGGCACTGGAAATGTCGTGGGAGTCCGCTTCTCCCTCCTCCAGAATCTGATAGATCTCATTTACCACTGGCTCGATACCGCCCTCAAACTGTGGGTACTGTTGGGCAGCTTCCTGATTGCCTCGAAGTTTTGCATCTGCCCAAAGCATTAGCGGTACATGCCGCATAAAGTCCTCATAATTGCGTTGGGCCTGTTCGCTGAGGGCTGTGAGATTTTCCGGCATATCTGGCACCACAGAGATCATCACTCTGTCCTGGGACACCTTCTGGCTACTAATCTGACGCCTTCGAAGGTCGCTCCGATAGTACGCAAACTGATATACCTCCTCCCAGGAATCGATGCTCTGGGTTGCCTCGTCAAATGCGGCATACAGCTGTGTCTTTCTCTCTTCCAGCTCATTCTCAGACAGAATGCCTTTTTCAATCTGGTAGTCCACCAAAACTTGTTCAAATTGCTTTTTTCGGAAGGGTAGTGCATTGGTCTCCATCCGCTCATGGTCGAACCAGCGATGAGATGCCAGCGTTCCTTTCAGAAAATCGGCACTGTGCTCCGCCTGCAGTCGGGCGATGTCGAAGACAAAGACCTCCTTGGTCTTCAACAGAATACAGCTGATGGGAAAGAGCTTATCTGGATAGGCAATCACCACACTCAGTACCACGGCAGTAATGGCTGCGCTTGCGGATTTCCTCAGCAGATACTCACAGAACTGGCATATGGTTTTCTCCTCGGTAAACTCGGCCAAATCCAGTAGCCATTTTTCCAGTGCCATCAACACGCTCTCCAACAACTTGGGTGCTACATGAGTACCTCGGTACATCTTCCACAGTCTGTCGCTGCACACCTGTCGCTGTACCGTGCCGTCAGTGAAATGGATTTCAATCTGAGAACATTCAGAATACTCTGTTGCCAATTTGGAAGAACTGTAGCAGTTTGTGGCGTAGTTCATGATCCGCAGGATCGTGTTCAACGCCCGGATTGGTGCCTCCTGTAATAGGAAAAACAGCGGAGTTTGAAGGGCGCTTTCCGCCTTGTATTTCATATCCAAGCTGTGGGACAGGCCGAAATAGTACTCCATGCTGTCATGAGAATAGTCATTATGTTCTCGTTGAGAAGAGTCGCACCAATAACGCTCCGCAAGACTGAGTACCTGCTCCGGAATTGCCTGGCAAACTCTTCCGCATTCATAAACATTGGACAGGCTCTTTTGCAGGAGTAAATAGTTTTCCTTGTAACTATCATCCGTCTGTGTATCTGTAAAGGATTGGAAGATGTCGGTCAGTTCCTGCTTCAGTTCCATTGCGGCAGCCAAAATCACATCGGTAAGGGTGATAAATCGCGAGTCTCGCCGAAGGGTATAGGGATACCGCTCCCTTTTCCATATCTCACTTTTCAAATAGAGGGCAATCCTCCCCGCCAGTCCCGTTGTCTCTCCTGTTTCATATTTCGCTGTCCATGTTTTCAATGTATTAGTGACGATGTCCAGATTTTGGGCTGTCCAAGGAATCAGGCCACGGTTATTATAAATATATTGAAAGACCGTAAACCAAGCCCGTCCTACAGGGCAGGTGAAGCGATACTTGTTCCCTGTTGGCGTGGACAGTTTCTTTAACAGTTCCCGGTCGATGTCACGGCAGGCGGTGTTCAGTAGAAAGACCATGCGGGTGAACAAAGAGTATCGTTCCTGACTCAGAATGGGGTCGATTGCCCGGAAACAGTCCACCTGATCAGACTGCATCAGTGCGATCAGCGTCTCATCCTTCCAAGCCTGATCCAGTCCGCTTTGGAGCATAGAGATCAAAAAATCTGCATAGCGACCTCCACCGCTAGCAAAAACGGATTCCAGCCAGATGCGATACAGCTTCCTGGCTCGTAGAGATAGGCCGAACCCCTCTAGAACCTTCTCGGCCTCTATTCCCTCCTGGTACCGCTGGGTCAAAATGTGTTTTATAATCAGCTCCTCATACACATCGTGACTCATCATCCACCGACGTGGAGAGTTGTCGTAAACGGCGATAATTCCGCTATCCTCCAGCGCGGTCAGCGCCATATAGTCATCGTTGGCACTGCTTATGTAAATGGTGGATCCCCGTTGCAGCATAGAGAACACGATGTGCGTTACCATCTCCTCTCGTCGGACGGGGAGGTTT
>CAJMLQ010000206.1 GCA_905214265.1 uncultured bacterium | reverse complement strand
TAAAAAGTTCTCCCCAATAACTAATCGATAGGACGTCATCTGTCTGACAGCTGATAGTTAAATAATAAATTTCATTTTATCTTTTGTCAATAATTTTACCTTTTGTTTCTCTGATTTGGCTGACTAACCAAAAAACGGAGAGATCTTTTGTCTCTTATACCAGTCGACCTGGATATAGACCCTATTCGATCTGGGGCGGCAGTTGGTTGCAGGGCTCTTTGATCTCAAAGAGGTTAGAATAAACATGCAGTTTTCTTCATACGTAAGCCTGTATTTGAGAAAACTCTCAGGAAGGAAACCTATGAGCAAGGAGGCAACTGGTGAAAACGGCGCTGTTCTGGGGAGCGGTGAATATTGGAACCGCGTAAACCGCGCCGCTTTTTTTGGCACGCTGATGCAAAGACCGTCAGAAACGAATTACCACGAAACATTACGGGAGATGGGGAACCGTGCCGGCGCCGCAGTGGAAGAGATCTACGACGACTTGCAGGAACACATAAACGTCATTCGCAATATATCCTCTGATCGAAGGAGCGCACTTGCCAAGCAGGTACAATCACTAATATGATGTATGCAGGATGTCCCGCAGTTTTTGCAGCCATAGCAGTGACTGCATAGAAATCCTGAATCTATCCTCTTTTTATCTCCCAGGCAGTTCTTTTCGTGATGATCGGGCTATCCAAACAGCAATTCAAAAAATTAAGAGCGGTTCGGACTTCTTTACCAGTGAGTGTCTTGATTTACTTCAAAAGGCTGTGGATTGGAGTATTTCCTTTGCGGCGGGAGGGATGCAAGAAAGACTGCATTTCCGCAGGATATTTCACAGGGAAAGGATAAAGAATTCTTACGGGATGTACTGAACACATACCGCAGCAACAATAAATCGGCAGATCTGCGGGGGCGTTGTGGGTATTCCATTGGCAGCAGAGAATATCTGAACTATGCGGAACGGAAAGTCCCTTTGCAGGATCTTCCTGCCATATGCAGCGATGACTACGATGGAGGCATAAAGGGCTCCTTGGAAGATATCGTGCGCCAATTACAGCGGGATTTATCGCAAAACGAACGAGAGAACAACTATATCACAGACGATACAGCCCGCAACCTGCATGCCGCTGTTAGCGAACTGGAACACTGCGGGATCAGCACAGGCATTTCTGACAGCATGATCGAGCGGCTGGCATGGTTTGTGGGTGGCAATGCAGCAAGAACTCGACGAATTGAATTTAGGCGAGCGGCTGCTGGAGGACGGAGTTTGCGGAAAAAAGACTGACGGTGCTCGTGAGAGCTTTCTGGCTGAATTAGCGCGAGGCACCTTTCCAACTCTGGCATGGCTTGACCCGCTCCAAAGCAGTTGGACGAGGATTCTGGCTGCAACAAAAATCGCACGGAATGGACGGGATTTTCCATATTTTGTATTCTTTGGAAGTAATATGCCGCTTTTCGGTGCCGATTTGCACTCCCATAGAGGGAATACAAGCTATTACCTTATCAATGTGGATCCTCTCACAAATGCTTCGGCGTGGCAGAAAAGGCTTCCATCCGGACTGGATCATACCGAGATTTCCAAAGTAGTCAGGATCGCAGGGAGAGTGCTGTTGGTCGCGGGTGCAGCACTGGATGCTTTGGGGCTATGTGATGTCATTGACGGAGATCTGCATGACGCCCATCAGAAAATTGGCAAAAAGACTTATAGTACAGCTGCAAGTATTGGCGGCAGTTGGGCAGGAGGTGCACTCGGCGCCAAAGGCGGCGCTCTGGCAGGTGCTGCAATCGGTACGGCAATTTTGCCGGGACTTGGCACTGCTGTGGGCGGGATTGCCGGCGGATTGCTCCTTGGTGTTGCAGGTTCCTCTTTGAGAAAATGGGTAATTGATATCACAGATGTGGGAGAGTAACTATGGTTTTCCGAAAACGAAAAGAAAGAACTGACAGGTTGCTTAACGAACTGCACCTAGGGGAGTTTTGGCTGATGCCCGGAGCGTTCCGGGCAGAGGAAGCAACTGCCGGTATGATGGGATCATACGGACTACCCGGAGGATATGGGGCGCTGGCGGCCTCGGCCGAACAGGAGGAAGCACTGCGCCCCTTCCATACGATTGTACAGCCACTGTGGAAGAGGTCAGTGCCGGGCTACCTGTGGCGCTGACCGTGTCGGACTATACCGGACATACCTGTGCCCTGTGGGAGGCGCGCTTTCCAGAACTGCGCCAAATGGCGTTGGAACAGTGCCGTTGGTTCAAAGAAGAGGAGGTGGGCAAAGGGGAAAGGCATATATTTCTCTTTGACCGGCTGCCGGCTGCCCAAAGGATTGTATACATCGCTCTATCAGTGTATCCAACCAGGGATTCCCCGGGCGGATGTCTATCTGAATTGTTCTATTCTGAAAAAAGAGTTTCCTCTTCATTTTGATGAAGGTTCGACTCCGGAGAAGAGCGCTCTTCTAAACCTGCATGTGGATTGGGGACATTTGGTACTCATTATACAAACCGCACCAGACTTTCCGATCAAAAAGCTCGCCAAAGAGCTTGCAGACGCGTGTGAGATGGAAGGCCGGATTTTTTCTGGCCATACAAAAAGACTGTAACCATTACGGCAGCACCGGGCAGGGATTTCCTGCCCGACACTGTCCAGCTCTATCAGATACTATCGCCGTATTGGTCGGAGAAGAAGCTAAAAGTTTAAGCATGTTTTTTGAGACGAATAAAAGAAAAGTCCCTGATTTTACATAAATCAGGAACTTTTCGACGGAGACTACTGGACTCGAACCAGTAACCTCCTGCGTGTGAAGATGCGTCGGGATGTCAAAGCCCTGCTATTGGGTGCTTTCCGACACTTTTGGCCCCGATTTCTGTTGGTACAAATCACTGCCTTGTCCACTGTGTCCACCCGTTGATTTTCTGATATTGGTCAGTGTATTGGTCAAAGCCCCGGCTCCGCCGAATCAGACGGAGCCGGGGCTTTTTCTCGATGGCAAATCTTGTTGCCGTGATAGTAGCTTGGACCGCAACGATTGTCAAGTACCTCTTTCCGGCTCGGGCAACTTGCTCTGTACCACCCCCACTCCATCAGATGGTGGGGAAGTATATGAACAAGACAAATGATAACAAGGAAAAACTCTTTTGGAAAGTGCGCAGAAAGTGCTTAAGTGCCATTATCATTTTCAGCCATTCTCATTCCCCTCGACAGCCAAAAGGATGAGCCCTTGCGAACTACCAAGTCCATTGTTTTCATACGATGTTCTGCTCAAGTGGTTTTCTGTTTGTAGAGTCTGCATCAGACTCTCGCCATGGCCTCCTGGAAGTCCTTCTGATCTGTAAAGACCTCCTGCTTGTAGGGGTTCTTTTTCTGCTCCTTTGCTCGCTTGATGATGACAGCCAGGATGACCACATTCACCACCAGCGCCACGATGGCAACTACACCCTGGGCGGTGGGGTCCGCCGCGGTGGGCCGGATGGCAGGATCCATGAAGCCGTCGGCATAGATAGTGGGGATGGTGGTAAAGATGCTCTTGTCCTGGAACAGGGGGAACACCTGGGCGAACATGCACCACAGGGCCAGGGTGTTGGCCCGGTTCTGGATCCAGCCGCCCTTGTTCCAGAAGTGGTTG
>CAJMLQ010000205.1 GCA_905214265.1 uncultured bacterium | reverse complement strand
TCCGGCTTTGACCGGTACTTCCAGATCGCCCCCTGCTTCCGGGACGAGGACGCCCGGGCCGACCGGTCTCCTGGGGAGTTCTACCAGCTGGACTTTGAGATGGCTTTTGCCGGGCAGGAGGACGTCTTCGCGGTGGCGGAGGAGGTCCTAGGCGGCGCTTTCGCCAAATTCTCCAGCAGCGCCGTAACCCCGGCCCCCTTCCCCCGGATCACCTACGCCGACGCCATGCTCAAATACGGCACCGATAAGCCGGATCTCCGGAACCCCCTGGAAATCTTGGACGTCAGCGATCTCTTCACCCATTCGGACTTCGCGCCATTCCGGGGAAAATGCGTCCGGGCCATCCGAGTACCCGGCTGCGCCGCCCAACCCAAGAGCTTTTTTGAGCAGATGCTGGCCTTCGCTCTGTCCATTGGGATGAAGGGGCTGGGATACTTCAAGGTGGACGAGAACGGAGCTTATCTGGGGCCCATCGACAAGTTCCTGGACGATGCCCAGCGGGAGGAACTGCGCCGCCGGGCCGGGCTCCAGAGCGGCGACGTCATCTACTTTATCGCCGACTCCAAAAAGGCCGCGCCCAAGCTGGCCGGACAGATTCGCACTGAGCTGGGACGGCGGTTGGATCTGCTGGAAAAAGACGCTTTCCGGTTCTGCTTCATCGTGGATTTTCCCATGTATGAGGAAGACGAGGAGACCGGTAAAATCATCTTTACCCACAATCCCTTCTCCATGCCCCAGGGCGGCCTGGAAGCTTTGGAGACCAAGGACCCGCTGGACGTTCTGGCCTATCAGTACGACATCGTGGTCAACGGGGTGGAGCTTTCCTCCGGCGCGGTGCGGAACCATGACCTCCCCACTATGGTCAAGGCATTCGCCATCGCGGGATATGAGGAAGAGACCATCCGGGAGAAGTTCACCGCCCTTTACAGTGCCTTTCAGTTCGGTGCGCCGCCCCATGCGGGGATGGCGCCCGGCGTGGACCGGATGCTTATGCTTCTCACCGGGGAGGACAGCATCCGGGAGGTCATTGCCTTTCCCATGAACGCGGCGGCCGAGGACCTGCTCACCGGTGCGCCCTCGACGGTGACGGAGCAGCAGCTCCGGGAAGCGCACATCAAAGTCCGATAAGGGGGTGCTGTTATGATTACCAAGGAAGAGATCCGGAAGGTGGCGGCGCTGTCCAAGCTTTTCGTCAGCGAGGAGCAGCTGGATGGCCTGACCGCCGATATGGCGGAGATCATCGCCTTTGCCGACACCATCAACGCCGCGGGAGAGACCGGAGAGGAATTCGACGGCATCACGGGTTTGCAAAACGTCTACCGGGAAGACGAAGTGCTCCCCTCCTTTCCCCAGGGGGAGATCCTGGCCAACGTGGATGGCGGAGAAAGCGGCTATTTTCCAGTGAAAAAGCGGATGTAGGAGGGAAAATTATGGGAAAAATTGCAGAAATCCGCGGAAAGCTGCTGAAAAAGGAATGTTCCTGCACGGAACTTACCCAAAGCTACCTTCGGGCCATTGAAGCGGCCAATCCCGCGCTCAACGCTTACGTTCGCGTCACGCCGGAAGAAGCCTTGGCCGCCGCCGCCCGGGTGGACGGGAAGATCGCCGCCGGGGAAGAGTTGGCTCCCCTGGAAGGGATCCCCCTAGCGCTGAAAGACAACATCTCCACTAAGGGACTTGAGACCACCTGCTGCTCCAACATTTTAAGGGGCTACGTTCCCATCTATGACGCCAGCGTCTGGGCGGGGCTCAAAGGGCAGAACGCCGTCCTTCTGGGGAAGGTCAACATGGACGAATTCGCCATGGGTTCCGCGTCGGAGACCTCCTGCTTTGGCCCGCCAAAAAACCCACACAATCCGGGCCATGTGGCAGGGGGAAGCTCCGGCGGAGCGGCGGCAGCGGTGGCGGCGGGGCTGGCCGCCTACGCTCTGGGCTCCGACACCGGCGGCTCCATCCGCCAGCCCGCCAGCTTCTGCGGTTTGGTGGGGCTGAAGCCCACTTACGGGGCGGTGTCCCGGTATGGACTTATCGCCTACGCTTCCAGTTTCGATCAAATCGGGCCCCTGTCCCCCACGGCAGAGGACGCGGCAGCGGTTTTTGACGCCATCTCCGGACAGGATCCCATGGATTCCACCTCCACCGGCGCAAAGGAGGCGGCCCTCCCCCGGCTAGAAGAGCCGTTAACCGGGCGCACCATCGGTCTGGCCAAGGAATACTTCGACGGCGTCCGGGACGAGGTACGGGAGGCTCTGGATGCGGCGGTAAAGGTCTACCAGTCCCTGGGAGCCAAAGTCGTGACCTTCTCGCTGCCGGCGCTGAAATTCGCTCTGCCGGTCTACTATATTCTGGCCTGCGCGGAGGCCAGCTCCAACCTGGCCCGCTACGACGGCATCCGTTATGGCAGCCGGGCGGAGCACTATAACGGCGTCAACGACATGATCGCCAGGACCCGTTCCGCCGGCTTCGGCCCGGAGGTCCAGCGACGCATCCTCCTGGGCAACTATGTACTCAGCTCCGGGTATTATGACGCTTATTATAAAAAAGCCCAGAATCTCCGGGGGATCATCGTCCGGGCTTTTGACAGCGCTTTTGAACAGTGCGATTTCCTGCTGGCACCCACAGTGCCCATGACCGCCTTCCCCTTGGGCTTCACCGCCCAGTCCCAGGTGGAAACCTATCTCACCGACATTTGCACGGTGCCTGTAAACATCTGCGGCCTGCCCGCTCTGTCCGAGTCCTGCGGCTTTGACCAGAGCGGCCTGCCCATCGGGATGCAGCTTATCGGTAGCCGGGGTTCAGAGGGACTCCTGCTGGGCGCAGCCCATCAATACGAAAAAGCCACCGGCGGTGCCATGCTGCGGACATTGGAAATGGGGGTACGTTTATGAAATACGAACTGGTCGCCGGTCTGGAGACCCACGTAGAGCTTTCCACGCGGACGAAGATCTTCTGCGGCTGCACCACAGCCTTCGGCGGAGAGCCCAACACCCACTGTTGCCCCATCTGCATCGGCCTTCCCGGGACGCTGCCCAAGCTGAACCGGCAGGTGGTGAACTACGCCGTTCTGGCTGGTCTGGCCACCCACTGTGAGATCACGGAGACTGCCCGGATGGACCGAAAAAATTACGTCTACCCCGACCTGGCCAAGGCTTACCAGATCTCCCAGTTTGACCGGCCGCTGTGCAAACACGGCTGGGTGGAGCTGGACAACGGGCGGAAGATCCGCCTGACCCGCATCCACATCGAGGAGGATGCGGGTAAGCTGGTTCACGAGAGAGGCGACACCTACGTGGACTACAACCGGGCCGGAGTGCCCCTCATCGAGATCGTGACCGAACCGGACTTCCGCTCCGTGAGCGAGGTCCGGGAGTACGTGGAAAAGCTCCAGATCCTCATGAAATACATCGGCGTTTCCGATGCAAAGATGCAGGAAGGGTCTCTGCGCTGCGACGTAAACATTTCGGTGCGTCCGGTAGGATCCCAGGTCCTAGGTACACGGACGGAGATCAAAAACATGAACTCCTTTACCTTTATTTCCCGGGCCATGGAGTACGAAATGGAACGGCAGATCGACCTGCTGGAAAGCGGGGAAGAGGTGGTGCAGGAGACCCGTCGG
>CAJMLQ010000204.1 GCA_905214265.1 uncultured bacterium | reverse complement strand
CGCAGAATCTTCTGCTCCATCCTCGCCGGAACCGCCGGTTTCTACTCGCCCGGAGGTCTCCGAGACCGCGCCCAGCGCCGGACTGGAGGAGCAGAGCCTTCCCGAAAGCTCCGCGCCAGCCGATCCTGCCCTTTTCCATCGCTTTGGCCGCTGTTACGCGGAAGCCCGGGAGATTCTGGATTCCATGACCGTTTCGGAGAAGCTGGGCCAGCTCCTCCTCACCGGGGTTCCGGGCCGGGAGACATTCAGCGCCATCGAAACCTGCCAGCCTGCGGGCTTTGTCCTTTTTGCCAAGGATTTTGAGGGCCTCACCGCAGATGGCGTCCGCGCTATGCTCTCCGAATACCAGGCCCACGCTAAGATCCCCATGGTTTTCGCCGTAGACGAAGAAGGTGGAAACATCGTCCGGGTCAGCAAACATTCCGCTCTCCGCGAAACGCCTTTCCCCGCTCCGCAGGTTCTTTACGCCAAGGGCGGACTGGAAGCGCTGGAGTCTGACGCGGCGGAAAAATCCGCCTTCCTTCTGGAACTTGGGATTCAGCTGAACCTTGCCCCTGTATGCGACATTACCGCAGACCAGTCCGCTTATATCTATCCTCGAACCTTCGGTCTGCCTGCAGCGGAAACAGCCCAATGCGTCCGCGCCGTGGTCTCCGCCATGGGAAAAGCCGGGATCTCCAGCTGCCTGAAGCATTTTCCCGGCTACGGTGGCAATTTGGACACCCACACCGGCATGTCCGTGGACAGCCGCCCGCGGGAAACCTTTGACACAGAGGACTTTCTCCCCTTCCAAGCGGGAATCGACGCCGGCGCAGATGCCGTGCTGGTCTCCCACAACATCGTTTCCTGTATGGACGCGGAGTTCCCCGCCTCCCTTTCCCCGGAGGTTCATCGGGTACTGCGGGAGGATCTGGGCTTTACCGGGATCATCCTTACCGATGATCTGGAAATGGATGCCATTCAGGATTATAGCGGCACGGAAAGTCCCGCCGTTCTAGCTCTCCGGGCAGGAAATGATCTGATCCTCCACAAACGGATCCTCCAGGCTCACCGCGATCTGGAAGACGCTTGGAACGCCGGGGCGATTTCCGCCGAACAGGTGGACGCCGCCGTACTCCGCGTTCTGGCCTGGAAGCTAGATCGTGGAATCCTTACTGAATAGTCCTGAAAATCGCCCACAAAAAGCCCCTCTTCCCAAAAGGAAGAGGGGCCTCTTTTTAATAATTCTGTCCGCCGAACTGGCTGTTGTAAGCCATGCAGAGTTTGTTCATGTTGTTGGTCATCATGTAGCAGGCAATCAGCGGGCCAAGGCCGCACAGAAGCGAGCCGACCAGAATCCAGAGCAGCAGAGTCGTGCCGTTTTCCTGGATCTGCACACCATTGCGCTGGCCGATCGCCTGCATCCGGTTGCCTTGTTTATAGTACCAGAAGAAGAAGTAAATTCCGCAGGTGATGGATGACAGCAACAGCACGATAATGTAATTCGGGCTTTCCTGTCCGTCACCTCTCCCCAATGTGTTCAAATCTTCCGTAAACTTGTACCAGTAGTAGATTCCGTATATTCCGCAGGTGATGATACTCAGCAGAATAACAAGAATAAAGTTCCGGTCCTGTTTCAATGGTTGCATACAATCGGCCTCCTTGACGTCTTCCGGATAAGTCCGGTAATTCTAGTTCTATTATTCAACATTTTCCGGAAAAAGTCAAGAAGTTTTCATAAATTATACACGTTTCATTGAATCAATACAAAATTTGACACAAATTATCGGAATACTTTACAATTCCGCAATACTTCTGATCAGAGACTCCACCTTGATGGAAAATTTTTGAAATTCTCCGGAAACCGCCGTGTAGTTGACGAAAACCATATTTTTTTCCAGGAACAGCACCGTTTCTTCCTGTTTCATGGAAACGCCGCCCAGTCGGTAGGTGATTTGAAACCGCACAGCCTCCTCCTGAAGCCCGAAGAGCTGCCGCGCAGAGATCCGGATTCCGGCAGCATCCGGAAAAGCCGCTTTCAGCTCTTCCTCCAGCTGCGTTTTCATTGCCGCTATAAAACCGGATACCGTATCATATCCGCCATATCCATCTCCCCTGGCCATTCCGATCAGGATCACATTGCTCCCATTGAGGTCTTCCGCTCCCGGATACAGGATCTTCATATTCCCGACTTGGGACGCCAGCCAACCTTCCGGCAGAGTATAAGAATACGGATCCTCCATTTCCAGTGCATAATCTGCGCTGATCAGCCGCCCGTCGCTGCCGAAAACCAACACGCCGCCTTCCATTTCGACCTCTCCGGTCTGCATCGCTCCGTCCTCGCCCAGCAGATAAACATCCTCCTCCAGACAGAGGAAACCGGTCTGCATGGCCCCAGACGATGGATCCAAATAATACCATTTTCCGTTGAGCCACGTCCAACCGACAGCCATCTCACCGGATTCGGTCAGGTAATACCACTTTTCACCGGATTTCTGCCATCCGGTTTTCATATAGCCATCCGCATCAAAAAAGTACCATTTTCCGCTGATTTGCACAAATCCGCCCCGGGAATCGCTTCCCTCCGGATTTTCATACCGCCAGCCCGTGCTGTCCCGCTTCCAGCCAGCCGCCGAGACCGGCGCCACAGCCATGGTAATAAAAGAGAACAGCGCAAGAGTACAGGCAACCAGCTTTTTTCCAAAGGATTTCATGGCGCATCCTTCTTTCTGATTGTTTTCGACAAACCGTCGATTCCACCTTTTATACTACCGCTTTTGCATCATTCTGTCAAGAAAAACAGATGGAAATCCAAATTTTTATGCAGAATCCGATGGATGCTCCACCGTTACGAACGGAATCGGATGCTGCTCATCGAATTCCGGAAAGCTCCCCGTGCTTCTCCGACCGTCTCCGGGTAGCCAGTCAGTGTGACTGCGATCTCCATTTCCCCTATACGCATGCAAACGATTTCTTTGTACTGTGAAAGGTCCTCCAGCGGCCCAGGTTATATGCGATTCGATCCGCATTCCCTGTAGCTTTCATTTTCTCACCCCTTTTTATCGCAAAGAATCGTCCGTTGAAAGTCAAAAAAGCGGCCCCGGATTCCACACCCGGAGCCGCTTTCCTTATGAATTTTCCCGTCCCTCGAACATTTCCTTGATCTTATCCGAGAATTTTTTCTTCTTGGCGGTCTGCTTTTCCGTGACCGCCTCGTCAAATTCCTTGAGCTTATCCAGCTGGGACTTGGTCAGATTCCGAGGAACGTCGATGGTAATGGTGACGTATTGATCCCCGCGTCCGCGACCGTTGAGCCGCTGCACGCCCTTGCCCCGCAGCCGGAATACCGTCCCGGGCTGGGTGCCTTCGGGGAGGTTATATTTGACATTACCGTCAATGGTGGGAACCGTCAGCTCATCGCCGGTGACCGCTTGGTAGAAGGAAACCGGCATCTCGCAGTAGATATCGTATTCCTTCCGGGTAAAGAGGCTGTCAGGCCGCACCGTAACCAGTACCAGCAGATCACCCGCAGGCCCGCCGTTTGCCCCGGCGTTGCCCTGACCCCGGACCGACAGGGTTTGCCCGTCGTCGATTCCAGCCGGAATCTGGACCTCCACCGTCTTTCTTCGTTGATCGTTCCTCCGACTGCACAGAGACTGTTATGACAGTTAGTCAGTA
>CAJMLQ010000203.1 GCA_905214265.1 uncultured bacterium | reverse complement strand
GCTTGAACAATTTTTATTTCGAATTATTGTCTAACTTTTTGGGGTCACTTCATATCTGCGGGGCGGTTGGCATATCAGGATTCTGCAGGATCGTCCGGCTCTTTATCCGCAGGATTTCCGGATTGGTCGACAAAGTTTTTCATGAGCTGTGTGAGGTCGATACCTGTCAGGTCTTTCAAAACCGTGAACCCGTTCATCGCGATGTCTGAGACGGTCTTAGCCACCTTGGAAGCGCCTTCGGAACCGCCGTTGTCAATGACGGTGATATGGTCGATCTGCTCCATCGGCTTGGAAACAGCGCCCATGATCTCCGGAAGCCGCTGGATCACCATTTCCACAACGGCTGCTTCGCCGTATTTCTTCATGGCTTCTGCGAGACGGTCCTTCGCCTCTGCATCGGCAATACCCTTGGCCTTCGTAGCGTCTGCTTCCGCTTCGCCACGTGCGCGGATAGCGTCCGCTTCTGCCTGAGCTTCCACACGGCGGGCCTCGGCCTTTGCGAGAGCTTCCAGCTTCATGGCTTCTGCACGGGCTTCAGCTTCCTTGATCGCTTTGACCTTATTCGCTTCCGCTTCGACTTCAGTTTTATACTTCTCCGCGTCAGCCGGCTTTTTTACACTGGCGACCAGTCGCTCTTCCACGACGGTGGCCTCTTTCTGAGCCAGTTCCGCCTGACGAGCAGCGACCATCTTATTGTTTTCGATCTCCTGTAGCTTGTAGGCCACATCGGCATCTGCTTTGGCCTTATCCTGTTCCGCCCGGTATTGTTCTGTTCGGATGGTCTTGTCACGCTGGCTCTGAGCAATTTCTGCCTGAGCGCTCAGCTTGGCTTTTTCACCCTCCCGGATCGCCTCGGCGGTCTTGACCTCTGTGTCGCGCTTCCGCTCGGCAGAAGCGATATCTGCATCCGCCTTGGACTGGGCAATCTGCGGAATGGCCCGATTTTCCAGATACCCGCCCTGGGTAGCGATCTTCAAAACGGTATAGGACATCAGCCGCAGACCCATTGCCTTCAGTTCGCTGGTGATGCTTTCCTCAATGGACGTTTCAAAAGCTACCCGGTCTTCATTAATCTGCTCGACCGTCAGAGTGGAGACGATCCCTCTAAGCTTGCCTTCCAGAATCTGCTCGACAACATTGCGGATATTCTGCGTCGTCCGTTCGGTATTGCCATTGCAGAATTGCTCCACTGCCAGGAGAATCATATCCGGATGATTGTCGACCTTAACGACCGCCGTACCGGCGATGTCAACGAAAATTCCTTGCTTGGAAGGAGCTTCCGTAATGTCCGTAGTCATGGAGACCGATTCCAGAGAAATGGTGCAGGATGTTTCCAAAAACGGCACCTGTACGCCGCCTCGTCCCACCAGCACCCGCTTTTTCAGACCGGTTATCACCATTGCCTTATCCGCAGGCACCCGTTTCCAGCACAGCAGGATGAGGAGCAGGATCGCAGCAACGACGATTCCAACGATGACCCAAATCCCGGCGCTTTCAAATAATGGCATGTAAGTTCCTCCTTTGTTTTGTTAATCTCAGTATAACATATTTCGGCGCTATGTCAATTTATTCCGCGTAAAATGTCGAAAAATGCGTTCGAATTCTGCAAAAAAATGCGGTTTTCCTTTTGGACTTCTTTTCATTTCGGCCAGTTTGTGCTACAATATAGAAAACTTTTTCCGAAAGGTCCTGATTTATGATGCTGTCTCGTAAAACTCACAGCGCAGAAATTCTCTGCATTGGGACGGAGCTACTGATGGGAGATATCGTAAACACGAATGCAGCCTATATCGCAAAGGAAATGGCTGTTTTGGGAATAAACCTGTATTATCAGTCGGTCGTCGGCGATAATCCGCAGCGTCTTCGCCAGAGTCTGGAGCTTGCATTTTCCCGGGTTGATACGGTCATTACGACAGGCGGACTCGGGCCGACTTACGATGATCTGACAAAGGAGACCATCGCGGAATATTTTGGTCAGAAGCTGGTTCTTCATCAGCCGTCCTACGACCGTCTCTGTGCGTATTTCGCCCGCAACGGAAGAGAGATGACCAGCAATAACAAAAAACAGGCCTATATGCCGGAACACTGCACCGTACTGGAAAATCCCAACGGAACAGCACCCGGCTGCTGCATAGAACAAGATGGAAAGACGCTCATCATGTTGCCGGGTCCTCCGCGGGAAATGAAGCCCATGTTCGATCATTGGGCGGTTCCCATCCTAACCAAAGATCATGAGGACACTCTTATTTCCAAAAACCTGCATTTTTTTGGAATCGGTGAATCCGCTTTGGAGAGTCAGCTGAAGGACCTGATGGTGAGCTCCTTGAATCCAACTATAGCGCCGTATGCCAAAACTGGAGAGGTCATGCTTCGCGTAACTGCAAAAGTCCGTCGTCCTGAGGAAGCGGAAAGCGTAATGGCGCCGGCTTTACAGACAATTATGGATGTTGCCGGCTCATATCTTTATGGAATAGATGTTGGAGATTTGCAGACTGCCGCAGTGCGGGCACTTCGCGAAAAAAAGCTTCATGTGGCCATCGCAGAAAGCTGCACCGGAGGACTTGTATCGAAACGCCTGACAGAGGTGAGCGGCGCTTCGGAAGTATTCGAGTGCGGCATTAGCGCGTATTCCAATCGAATCAAAGAACAAATTTTACATGTAAAGAATAAAACTTTACAGGAATTTGGCGCCGTTTCAGAGGAGACGGCTGCAGAGATGGCGAAAGGTGTATGCGCCCTTTCCGATGCGGATATCGGCGTATCTGTAACCGGAAACGCCGGGCCAAACCCTTCAGAAAACAAGCCGGTAGGTTTGGTTTATGTCGGTATTTACAGCAAAAATTACAAGAATGTTATCAAGCTGCAAGTTAGACGTACGGACGAGGATGCCCGGGAATATATTCGCTATCTGGCATCTTCCAACGCACTTTATCAGGTGATCGAAGCGGTCAAGCGATTTGAATCCACTGTACACTAATGCAGTCCCGGTATAAAAATTTTAAAAAAACTCTTGACAAATGGTTCGAGCTGCGCTATACTAATCACAAATCAAACACCGTTGACTGAGAAGAGTAAAAACAGGATTTCCCCTTCAGAGAGCCGCAGGTGGTGGAATTGCGGTAGGTGTGAACCGGTTTTGAATGGACTCAGGAGGGCAGGACGAAAAGCTAACGCTTAGTAGTGCCTGACGGGATCTCCGCCCGTTATCAAGGGAGCATATATTTTCCGTATATGAGACAAGTGGGCGTTTTACGTCAATTTGGGTGGTACCGCAGAAGCAAGGCTTTTGTCCCAGCATAGGGACAAAAGCCTTTTTTGTTTGTTCCCTTTCTCCACCTTTCTGGCAACCGCACCCCTTCGTCCCGAGCGGAACCGCTGGCCGGGAGAACCGGCAATAGGAAAGGAGCTATTCTCATGAAAAACATCCCTCACAGAATCTATCTCACCGAAGACCAGATGCCGAAACAATGGTATAATCTCCGGGCCGACATGAAGGAACAACCTGATCCCATACTCAATCCTGCGACTGGTAAGCCCGCTACGGAGGAAGATCTCTATCCTGTGTTCTGCAAAAAGCTGGCGCACCAGGAAATGGACGCGGAGACTCGTTATTTTGACATTCCCGATGAAGTGTTGGATTTTTACAAAATGTACCGCCCTTCTCCTCTGATCCGGGCTTACAGCCTGGAAAAGGCCTTGGGAACCCCAGCGAAGATTTACTACAAATT
>CAJMLQ010000202.1 GCA_905214265.1 uncultured bacterium | reverse complement strand
AATCAGATTTTTATGCGTGTCAACGAAGTGGCAGAGGAGTTGGGGATCTCCATCCCCTTTGCCTATAGGATCATTCGACAGATGAATGAGGAACTGGCTAAAACCGGCTGCATCACCATTGCCGGGCGAATTGACCGAAAGTTTTTCCACGAGAAATTCTATGGTACAAGATCTGAGACAGAAAGGAAGGAGAAATAATTATGGCAGCGTTCAAAAATAAGGACAATGGCACCTGGTATGTTCAATTCCGCTACACCGATTGGAAGGGCGAACGCCAGCAGAAGCTCAAGCGCGGCTTTGCTACCAAGCGAGAAGCGCTGGAATGGGAACGGGAGTTCCTGATGGAAAAACAGGCTGATGTGAACATGAGCTTTGAGAGCTTCGTTGCTCTCTATGAAAAGGACATTAAACCCAAGCTGAAACTCAATACCTGGCTCACCAAGGAGAGTATCATCAAGAAAAAGATCCTCCCCTATTTTGCAAATCGAAAACTCTCTGAGATCACGGCAAAGGACATTATCCGTTGGCAAAATGAAATCCGGGAGTTGAGGGACTGCCACGGCAAACCTCTGTCGAAAACTTACCTGAAGACAGTTCACAACCAACTAAGTGCCATTTTCAACCATGCTGCCCGTTTTTACGGTCTGAATATCAACCCGGCCCGACAGGCTGGCAACATGGGGGCGGAGGAACGAAAGGAGATGCTGTTCTGGACCCGAGAGGAGTACACCCGCTTTTCTGAGGCCATGATGGACAAGCCGTTGTCCTTCTACGCCTTTGAGGTATTGTACTGGTGCGGTGTCCGTGAGGGAGAGCTGCTGGCCCTGACCCCAGCAGATTTTGACTTTGAAAAGCGCACCGTCACCGTCAATAAGTCTTACCAGCGGCTCAATAAGCAGGATGTGATCACTACGCCTAAAACACCCAAGAGTAACCGCGTGATCCAGATGCCGCAGTTCCTCTGTGATGAACTCCAGGACTACCTCAAGCAGCTCTATGGAGTGGAGCCGGACAGCCGGATGTTCCCCATCAGCAAAAGCTATCTCCACCGAGAAATGGACCGTGGCTGCAAGCAAACGGGGGTGAAAAGGATTCGCATACACGATTTGAGACATAGCCACATCAGTTTGTTGATCGACATGGGCTTCACTGCCCTGGCTATTGCAGAGCGTGTAGGGCATGAGAGTATCGACATCACCTACCGATACGCCCATCTATTCCCCACCCGACAGGTGGAGATGGCTGACAAGTTGGATTCACTGAAAAATGAGAAGGGGGTGTAAGAAGATGTCCAAGAAGAACTATGACAACCACAACCGCTGGAGAAACAAGACGGTGGCTTTCCGAGTGTCAGCGGAAGAAGATCTCCAACTGGAAACCCTGGTGAAACTCACCGGCCTGACCAAGCAGGATTACATTATCCGGCGGCTATTGGAGCGAGATGTGGTGGTGCAGGGCAACCCAAAGGTTTACAAAGCCCTGCGGGATCAGTTGTCTGCCGTGCTGGACGAGCTGCGCCGGATCGAAGCCGGGCAAAGCGTGAACGACGAGCTGCTGGACACGATCCGAATGATTACAACCATTATGAACGGGATGCAGGAGGAATTCGCCTATGACCGATGAGAAAAAGAAAATGACCGCCCAGGGTTCATCTGTTGGCGCAGATGATGGGCAGTCAATCTCTCAAATCACTGAAAATAGTATACCCACTTCCGGGCAAAAAAGCAACGATGAAATTGTAAACTCTCAGGACAGTCTGGAAGAAATGTACCGCAGGATGCAGCGCATGACAGACCCCCGATACCTGCATACACTCACAATGACAGAGCTGTTCCAAACCACCTATAAGAGTAGGCCTCCGGTGGTGGAAGGCCTGCTTTACGCAGGGGCATATATCCTTGCCGGAGCGCCCAAAATCGGTAAGTCCTTCCTGGTGGCTCAGATTGCCTACCATGTCAGTACCGGGCAGGATTTGTGGGGATATAAAGTCCATCAGGGGACGGTACTTTACCTTGCGCTGGAAGATGATTTTCAGCGTATCCAGAGCCGGATGTTTATGATGTACGGCGTGAACGACACCCCCAACCTCCACTTCGCCACCACCGCCGGAAAGATTGGAAATGGGTTGGATGAACAGCTGAAGAATTTCGTGCAGGAGCACCCAGACACAAATCTCATCATCATTGATACTATGCAGAAAATCCGTGAGGTAGGCGGCGAAGCGTACAGTTATGCCAGCGACTATGAGATCATCGGCAGAATCAAGCAATTTGCTGATCAACACGGGATCTGTGTTCTGACCGTTCATCACACCCGCAAGCAGCAGGCAGACGATTCCTTTGAGACGATTTCCGGCACCACAGGATTGCTGGGCTGTGCGGATGGTTCTCTGCTGATGCAGAAGAAAAAACGCACGGAGTTGGACGCCACCATCAAGGTGGTGGGGCGGGATCAGCCGGATCAGATCCTCTACTTGAAGAAGGACCCGCAGACCCAGATCTGGAACCTGGAACGCATGGAAAACGAGCTGTATAAAGAACCGCCGGACCCAGTGCTGGATGCGGTTGCAAAGTTGGTTCCCCTTGAGTGCCGGGAGTGGATCGGCTCTCCATCCGAACTAGCTGAAACCATCCAAATGGGAATGGCCTCCAATGCCCTCACAAAGTACCTGAATGTCAAGGCAGGCAGGCTGCTGGAGGAGTACCATGTTGGCTATGAAAATAAGGCCAAGCACTCCGGTCGGCAAGTGAAATTGACCTATATGCTGTTAGAATCAACTGCCTGTGAAGTAACCGAAGAATAAGGGGCGCGACGATAGCGACGGTCGCGACGGTGAAAATGATACCGTCAAAAACACCGTCGCTATCGTCGCAACCGTCGCAGAAAGGAAATGAATATGAAAAGTGTACAAATCCCCTATGACCTTTTTGTAGCTTTGGTGGAGTATCATCTGGCCTATGACGATGATTATGCCGAGGAAATTCATCAGGGGCTGGAGCAAAAGTTAGATGCGCTGGTGCGGCATGAACTGTATGCAAAATATAAGACTGCACCCACCGCAGAAGAACGGGAGCAGGCCCGGCAGGCATACTTGGATAAGCGTGGAGTGTTCCCGGATTTTCGGTGGTAAGATAAGTTTCCGTTTAGACTAATTTCACCGATGAGATTAGCATAAAAGTTTTCTCTATGTTTGTAAGGACAGGAGCGTGGCACGCTCCTGTTTTTTTCTGGCAAAAGGAATGGCTGACGGCAGTTTGGGCAAAGAAATTCGGCTAAAAAGTATCTCGGATGGGGTGGTGTTTTGCTACCCCATTATCCCAAAGGGGCCCCATTTTAGGGTACCCCAAAATCACCATAGGATGTCGCGTTTCACGACACACCATGCAAAAAAACAGAACACAGGATGCGGAGTAAAAGAGAACGATAGGTAGGCATTTTGCCCACACATCAAGCGAGGGCTACTGTGTTTTACGGCAGCCATCAGGCAATAAGGGGGGACGATTTGTTCCTGGGCATCTGAAAGGGAACGGTGCTTTGGCGTACCCTTTGAAAGCGTTCGCAGAACGCGCAGCCACAGAATGAAATTCTGTGTTCAAGGGGCTTGGGGGCGCTGCCCTCAACAAGCAGACGACAGGAAATGTGAGTGTGTATTAACACTCGCATTGCTTGCCGGATTTGTGTGTGGATAGCCACACGCATTGCTTGCCAGATTCTAAAATTAACGAAACAGACCTTGTGCCTCTGCGGAAAATCAATTGAAATT
>CAJMLQ010000201.1 GCA_905214265.1 uncultured bacterium | reverse complement strand
CAGATTTTCAAGGCAGCCACTATGTTGAATGCTATTTGGTAAAAAACAGTGTTTGTGTTGCCAGAGCACATATCAATGTGCCTATCGGGGTTGCTTGACTGAAGCATCCCAAATTCAAGGCAGAAATCCCTTTGGGTCATGAGTGGGTATAGTACGGAGATCGGAGATAGCCATGTAGAAGCTATGGCGAAAAAAGAGCACACCGGAAGGCGCTGAACGGTCATTTCCGGCTGAGAAAGAATTCTGGCTGGTGCGGGGAGCGTTTCGGGAGTGGCAGGCAGACCGAAGCGGGCAAGGGTACTATGGCCTTTGCGATTGCTCGGCAGAGGCGGTCTGCCCGCCGGGAGAACGGCCCTGTCAGGATCGGTTTTACCGGCTCGTCTATGACCTGACGGAGCGGATGCTGCAAAGCGCGCTTCAAACAGCTTGCGTTGGACAATGGCGGCACGGTTTTGGAAGAAATGGGCGAGTGGAAGGACTGCTGTGCGTTCGTGTTTTCTGAAATGCCGGGTCCGTTCCTGCGGGAGGCGTATTGGTGGATGGCGGAGCATGGGTGCGGGGAGGAAGTTTACGCGCAGTACAGCGTGCTGGAGCATGTGGCCGCGGAGGATGCGACCGTCTCCGCACTCAAAGAAAAGACGCGTTTAGACATCTTGGTGGATGATACGCACCCGGTCCTGCTTTTACAGCTTGCCCCGGCGAGTTCGCTTGCGCAGGTGACGGCGGCGAAGGGTGGACGCTGCGCGTGAAATGAACGGCTGGAGCATTGAAAACAGACGGAAAGTTGTAGGCGCTCAATAAGCATTCGGTCAAAAAGATGCCCGAGGATCTCGTGTTAACAGAGATCCTCGGGTGAAAAATTTTTGTAGGAAGGAGGGAGGACTGATCGTCTCTCTTCCTTTCCATCGACGCTGTTTCCGCTCACGCCCCCGCATGGGGGGCGACCCGCCTGTTCGCCGGTCATGGCGGTGAAGCCGTGGGGAGAGCATATTGTCCAGAATCAGCTTCGCTCGTTTTTCCAAACAGGATTTCGGGGAGAACGTCCTGTTGCTTTTTGCTTTGGCCTGTGATACATTGTTTTTAGCGAGGATGTCGTCAGGCCATCGCCTTGGGGAATTGTACCCCGTTGGAAAGAAGTTGGCGGATGTCCTCGTTCTTGACATTGTCCGCTCTCTTGAGCTATGCTGTCATTAACGTTGATAGGACGCGTACCCTCAGCAGAGCTTGATGCCGCAGGGGATGCCGTAGGTTTCGGGCCTACCAAGCTACCCTCTGTGGGGTCAGGTCCGAAGGAGCGGAACTCACAGACTCAGGAACCGGCTTGGCCGTAAGCTGCGGGGAGGTGTCCTCCACGTTGAATGCCTGGGTTGTGTCTGCTCCGCAGACGCCTGAGAACGTGTCCAAGCAGCACCATGGGTGGCAAGGCTGGTTGGATTGGCACGTCTCCGGCGTCTATTTTTATAACGTTTCCGTTCACGTCAACCGCTTTATGCAGATAAAACCGGCCTTTACTTGTGAGCTTTACAACGGCTGTGTTATCATTTTTATTTTCTTTAGTAGATATTCTGCCCATTTTCTATTTCTCCTCGACAGTATATTGTGGCTTACGCCTATAACAGGTGCTGTATTTTTCGCGTGGTACTATCGTTCGACACAGACAGTCAGAATTAATACTGCAATTTCATCTGAAATATCTTTCAAATACTTCTTTTGATTTCTTTTGAATCTGCGCCATATTTTCTTTGAAGCGGACTAACAACTTATCGATTTCAATACTACCGATCAGAAAAATCTTTGCATCCCCGTGAATCAAAGTCACAAAAGCGTTTGTTTCAAATGTATAATCGCCCTTTTTTACGGTCGTGATAAACTCTTTCTGATAATTCCCGTTGTTGGATAGATAATCAAGGTCGTGCTCATTCATGTTCCTCCAAATACGGATTTGCTTTCGCTCCTCCGCTGTTGCTATCGAATCCAGAACACCCTGAAAGCTGGTATCACCTCGATTGATAAGTTCAGCATTCAGCTTTTCCATGTTGACAATAGAATGGTGGATTGCGGTAATCAAAAAGGTTTTATCAGCAAGAAGCATATCGAAAGATTCACTATCATCCCACGGAAGCGGTCTATTATCTGCCTCCAACGCATCAAAAAAGCGGTGTGCTTGGCACAATACAGCTCTGCACCATTGTCCGGTATGCAAAGCCAGTTGCCAAAGATGCTTTTCCGGTAAAGGTTTATATTCTTTTTGTCTCATAACAACACATCGATTAATTCTTTAGGGCCGTAATTGGAACCACAAACACCCCATCCGGCCGCTGATATGCAGCATTGGACATACCGCATAGTACGCAGAGAACCGCGGGGGGCTTTCCCTTGGGGTCTTCCGAAATTTGCTCTTTGATCTCCAGCAGGTTGGCGGCGGCAGCGTCGATCTGGTTAGCTCCCAGTTTGATCTCAAAAGCGCACCATTGGCCGTCAGGCAGTTCGATGACAGCATCGATTTCCTGATTTTTATAATCCTGATAGTGGTACAAGCTTGCACCGAAGGATTCTGCATAGATTCGAAGATCCCGCTCGCACAGGGCTTCAAACAGGAAGCCGAGTGTTTCCAGATCGCCCATCAGTCCAGCAGGAGTAGCTTTCAGTAAAGCACAGGCCAGAGAAGGATCGGAGAAGTGCCGCTTTTCGGCTTGCTTGATACGGACAGATGAACGGATTTCAGAGGAGAATGGCGGCTGATTGTCCGTAATAAACAACCGCTTGAAAATATCCAGATAGGCAGACACCGTATTGGAGTCGATATCCTCGTCATCCACGGCCTTGATGTCTTTCATTAAAGTCTTATTGGTGACGGTAGTGCTTTCGTTGCGAGCCAGAGAGCGCAACAACAAGCGCATCTTAGATGTATCGCGCTTCACACCGTCGATGCGGTACACGTCGTCATCGATAACAGCGTTGAGGTATTCTAAAGGGAGCAGAGTAGCCTGTTCAATAGGCAATCCCAAACTGCCAGGCCAACCGCCGCGGATAACCACTTCAATCAGCTTTCTTAAGTCCACTTCGCCGGTTAATGCAGGTGCCAACTCACCATGACACAGCTTTTCCAGAGAGACCTTACCGCAGGAATCTCCAGACTCGTATAGGGACATAGGACGCATCCGCAGTTTGGCAATACGGCCTGCACCGCTGTGCAGAATGCCCTTGTGGTTAGGAGTAGCAGAACCGGTCAGAATGAATTGTCCTTTTTCCGCAACCTGATCCACCTTGTATCGCACGGCATCCCAAATGGAAGGAACCTCCTGCCACTCATCAATCAGGCGCGGCGTATCTCCCTCCAGCACCAAGGCAGGAGACAGCTCCGCCAGCTGGCGATTTTGAAAGTTGTTGGCAGGATCACCGATGTAGATCTCGCTTTTGCTGTGATAAGAGGAAGTCCAGGTCTTTCCGCACCACTTGGGCCCCTCAATGCAAACGGCACCAAAGGCCGACAGATATTCTTTCACCTTTGCATCAATAACGCGGGGTTTGTAGTTCTGCTTATCCATAAACGTTCACCTCGACTATAAGCTGAGTCCACTATAATCCATTCAGCCGGATTTCGCAACTATATTCAGTCAAATTTCTGATTTTCAATCAGTTAAATTTCAAAAATTGAAGGGGAACCGTGTAGCAGTCAAGAAAAGTAGACACGAAAAATATTTATTGTACACTGAATAATAGAAAAATCCTTATATTTCAATCCATAGAGGCCAATCCGTGGTATAATTGAAGCAAGAGAACTGGCAAAAATCCAGCAAAAACCTTGCACCTGGAGGGCAACTAT
>CAJMLQ010000200.1 GCA_905214265.1 uncultured bacterium | reverse complement strand
GAGAGAACTGAGCATTACGGTTTCTGTAGGCGTCTCCTTCAACAAGATTTTTGCTAAAATGGGCAGCGACTACAAAAAGCCCGATGCCACCACCGTCATTACCCGGGAAAACTACCGCCAGCTCCTTTGGCCGCTCCCGATTTCCGAAATGATTTTGGTGGGGAAAGCCTCCCGCACCGCCCTCCGGGAGCTGGGGATTTATACCATCGGCGATCTGGCCCGCACCGATCCGAGGCTCCTGACCGCCCGGCTGGGCAAACTCGGCGGAACTCTCTCCGCCTACGCACGGGGCGAGGAAAACAGTCCGGTTGCCTCCGTTGCTGATGGGCCGGAGGAACCCAAATCCGTCGGCAACGGCATGACCTTCCGCCGGGACCTGGCTGGTGAGGACGATATTCGGATCGGCGTCCTTTACCTAGCCGATTCAGTGGCAGCCAGGCTGCGCCGCCACGGCCTGCGGTGCCGGACTGTCGCCGTGACCCTGAAGGACCCCCGTTTCAAGTCTGTTTCCAAGCAGAAGATCCTTCCCCGGGCCACCGACCTGGCCAAAACCATTGCCGAAACCGCTTTGGAACTGATCCGCTCCTGCTGGAATCCTGCCGACCCCATCCGCTCCATCACCATCACCGCCAGCCGCTTTCATGAATCCGGCGGTGAGCAGCTCTCTTTACTCCAGCCCGTGAAAGCCCAGCAGGATCCGGAAAAGCGAGAGCGCCTGGAACAGGCCCTGGACCGTGTCCGGGACCGCTATGGAAAACAGGCGGTTTCCTTCGGCCGCATCCTCAACAATGACATCGGCATCGGAGAGACGGGCTCCACCAATCCAAAAGGCGCTGGCGCGGAATAAACGCGCAGCGCCTTTTTATCGCTTTTGGTCACGATGGGCGGCGACATACCGCTGCATGCCTTCCGCCGTTTCCACGCTGATGACGTGCTCGATCCGGCAGGCGTCCTGTCCGGCCGTTTCAGCATCCACCCCCACAGACAGCATGAGGAATTCCTGAATCAAACGATGACGGCTCAGGACGTCTCCGGCCCGTCTGCGGCCCTCCTCGGTCAGAGAGATATCCCCGTAACTCTCCTGGACGATATATCCTGCCTTTTTCAGCACGCCCATGGCGCGGGTTACGCTAGGTTTGGATACCCCTAAGGCGTTTGCAATGTCCACTGCCCGGACCCGATGCCTTTCATCCTCCAAAAGCAGGATAGCTTCCAGATAGTTTTCCCCGGACTCCTGAATTTTCATCGAAATTCCTCCTTCCCTTTGTGTAAAAAGATACCTGCGGCAACAGAAATATCCGTCGCCGCAGGGCCCATTCGTTCCATGTTATCCGAAAGCAGTGTCAGTGAGAGCGTTTCTGATAAGAACCGCGTTTTCCATCCACTGACTTCCGCAGGTCGGAAATTTTCTCATCGCTGCGCTGCATAAATTTGCTGAGCATGTCTTCAAAGCCCTTGCTGCCTTCCTGTTGGCGGGGCTGAGAAAAATCGCGTGGTCCGCGATTTCCGCCGCCGTTAAAAGACTGCCGCGGGCGCTGCTGGGACTGCTGTGGACGCTGCTGGGAGGGAGGCGGGGTATCGGCTGCCCGTTTGATAGAAAGGCTGATCTTGCCGTCATCACCGATATTCAGGACACGGACCTTGACCGTTTCGCCCATAGTAATAAAATCCGTGATCTCCTTCACGAACGTCGGTGCAACCTCTGAGATGTGAACCATACCGGTTTTGTTCTCACCAAGGTCAATGAAAGCCCCGAATTTGGTAATCCCGGTGACTTTCCCTTCATAAATTTTCCCTACTTCAAGCTGCATAAATGTCTGATGATCCTCCTTAACAGGTTGCCGCCCCATTCCGGGTGCGGCATAATTTCCCAAAAAGCTACTGGTTTCCGGCGGCGTCGTAAAAAACCCGTTCCTCCGGAAAAATCAATCCCAACTTTTCCCGCGCCATTTTCACAATATAATCAAAATCCGAGCCGCGCTGGATCAGGCTGTCCATTTCATCGTTCCGAATCTGCTGCTCCTCGCATTGGGCCTCCAAAGAAGCGAGCTGCCGGCGGTAAGAAGAAATATCGGCTTGAAGCACTAGGAGAGAGACCGCGACGTAGCAAATCAAAGCGATAATCGCAACATTTACGATGCGGTTTACTTTGCTTTTCTTAGCTTTCATCCAGCTCTGCACCACCCTTATTTTGACGCACGTGCTTATTATGTTTATTATACAACATTCTAGCGTACTCTTGCAAGTGAAAGTTTTTGAGAAATGGCAGTCTTTTTAAATATTGTAATAACATACTAAAAATCCTCGCAATTTTTCGTGCAATCCAACCAACAATTCTCCAAATTGGGAAAACGAAAACTCGGTAAATCCCATGCAGGACAGCCTTAACCAGGGCGATCAGTCCCTTCAGCACCCGGATCACCAGTTCCCCGACCGTAAAATGATACAGAAAAAAACCCAGCAGTTCCCCCAGCAGCGCATATACCCGCACTCTCCCGCTGCAGAACTCCACCAAAAAAGCCAGAGTCACCAGCGTGCACATGGCGGAAAACAACAGATCCTCCAGAAAAATCACTACGCGGTTCTTAAACAGCAGCAGCCGCAGAAGCCGAAACACATCATATAAAACGCCAAGGCCAGCTCCCAGCAAACACGCATACAGAAAACTCAGTGCCTCCCGGGTAATCCCCATGAAATCCCTCCCCCCGAAATCTCCGGTTTCTACCGGAAGAGCCTGGACAGGAAGGAGGATTTACCCTTCACCTCATCCGAATATTCCAGCGCGGCGATATCCCCCTCCATGGAAAAATCCCCGCTGCCCACATCGAAGGAATTGACGTGGAGGTTTCCGCCGCGCACAACCAACTTTCCCATGTTTGTGAACAGCACCACCATGGACTCATCAAAACAATCCACATCCTGCACGCCGGAAACTGTCAGTTTTTTCCGGTCCTCCAGAATCATGTTGTGGGGCAGCTTCAACGATTTGACTTCTGGCATTTCAACGCACCCTTTCCGGAATTTCCTGAAAAAAGGGGCCGTCCCAGCATCTCGGCAGACGGTCCCGGTTCTCATTCTATTCTTATTCCGGCGGACGTGCGGATATGCCTCCCTCAGCTGATCAGTTCATACAGGCCCGAAGCATTTTCCTTGTTTGCAAATTCCGCAATGCTTAAAATTCTCGCTTTCAGCGGCTTTGCGCCGATCTGAACCTCGATCACGTCCCCCACCTTCACCTCGTAAGAAGCGCGGGCAGGTTTGCCGTTGACCAAAACCTTTCCGGCGTCACATGCGTCATTGGCAACCGTGCGGCGTTTGACCAGCCGACTGATCTTCAAATACTTATCCAGTCTCATGATTTCTCCTTTTCTCCCTTCCCGGGCAGCTCATAGATGTTTTTTTCTTTCCCGATTCCCGGAGACTCTCTTTCTCCAGCATTTCCCTGACCTTTTGTCTCGCCCAGGCCAGTCCCATCGCAGGGTATCAGCAGGAATCCGGTCAACTTTTCGGCTCAAAATCCTACCAATGCCGATTTTCGCGCCGAGCAAAACAACGCTATTCTCCCGCTCCATGCGTCGTTTTTGACCACCGGCATCGAAGCTAAGAGGGATGCAGCGATGTATTCTCCGCCTGCAAACTCCAAAAAGGGGCTTTCCCAACGGCGATTCCAAAACCACCTGCCGGGAAAGCCCCTTCCAAAAACCAAACGTCTTATTTCGCAACCGCGTCTTTCAGAGCCTTGCCAGCCTTGAACGCAGGAACCTTGGTCGCATCGATCTTGATGGTCTCGCCGGTGGCGGGGTTCTTACCTTCGCGGGCAGCGCGGTCACGGACTTCAAAGGTGCCAAATCC
>CAJMLQ010000199.1 GCA_905214265.1 uncultured bacterium | reverse complement strand
ATATTTTTAGGTCATATCCTGCAATTTTTTGACAGACGGAGGCCCGCCCATGCTATTTACCAAGTGGAATCTGCCCACGCCGGACCGGAAAATCAGCGCGCTGATTCAGCGGGAATACGGAGTGCCGGCCATTGTTGCCGACATTCTAGCCGCCCGCGGCCTGACGGCTTCTCAGACAATGGAAATTTTGGGGGAGGAGCTGGAACTGGAGGATCCCTTTCTGCTGCCGGATATGAGAGAGGCCGTGGCACGGATCGAGAAAGCGCTGGACTCCAACGAGCGGATTGCCATTTATGGCGATTATGACTGCGACGGAGTCACGGCGACGGTGATCCTGTACAGCTATCTGCAGTCCATGGGGGCGGACGTCACCTGGTACATCCCGGAGCGGCTGGATGAGGGGTACGGGCTGAACACCACCGCTCTGGACGAGATCCGGAGCTGGGGAACCAAGCTGCTGATCACAGTGGATAATGGAATCTCCGCCGCCAGGGAGGTGGCGTACGCCTATTCCATCGGGATGGAGGTCGTGGTGACGGATCACCATCAGGTGGGGGATACACTTCCGGCTGCGGCGGCGGTGGTGAACCCACACCGGCGGGATTATGAGGGGGGATTTCCCGACCTGTGCGGGGCCGGAGTGGCTTTCAAGCTGGTGGCGGCCCTAGAGGGCGGCGAGTACGATCAGGCCATGGAGAGCTTCGGCGCCCTGGCCGCTATCGGGACGGTGGGCGACATTGTGCCCCTGACCGGGGAGAACCGGTATTTGGTCCGGAAAGGACTGGAGCTGCTGGAGTATAACGAGAATCTGGGGCTGCAGGCTCTGCTGGAAGCAGCGGGAATGAAGGGAAAGCCGGTGACCTCCCAGAAGATCGCCTTTGGGCTGGCCCCGCGGATCAACGCCGCCGGGCGGATGGGGAGCGCGAAACTGGCGGTGCGGCTGTTCCTCAGCGAGGACCCGGAGGAAGCCACGGCCCTGGCGGAGGAGTTGAATAGCCTCAATCTAAAGCGGCAGGAGGAAGAAGAGGTCATCCTCGCCAAGGTGGAGCAGCGGATCGCCGAACATCCGGAGATCAAGCTCAACCGGGTCATGGTGGTCCCGTCGGAGGGGCTCAATCACGGCGTGGTGGGGATCGTCTCGGCGAAGCTCCTGAACCTTTACGGCAAGCCCAACATCATTTTGTCAGTGGACGGGGATACTGCCACTGGGTCGGCCCGGAGCGTGGAATTTTTTTCCATGTTTAAGGCAATCAACTCCTGCGCCGGGCTGCTGGACAAATTCGGCGGCCATGCTATGGCGGCGGGGATGAGCTTGCGGACGGAACGGATCCCGGAATTCGACCGAGCGGTTAACGCTTATGCCGCTGAGTATCACGACCGGATGCCGGTGGTCAGCATGAAGATTGATAAAGTGCTTCATGCGGGGGATATTAACCTCAATGATGTGTCCGCGCTGCAGATGCTGGAGCCTTTCGGAGAACAGAATCCCCAACCGCTGTTCCTGCTGAAAAACTGCGTGATAGAAGCGATTCTCCCCATGTCGGAGAACAAACATTTAAAATTAAAGGTCAATTTTGAAGGAAAATCTATTTTCGTGCTGTATTTTAAGATGAGCACAGACCGATTCATCTATCCAGTGGGGGCGTCGGTGGACATTTTGGCCAATCTGGAACTGAATACCTTTCGGGAAAATGTTTCCATCGCGGTGCGGCTCAAGGATATCCGGCCGTCAAACTTCAGCGATGAAAAATTCGGCAACGCCTGGCATTTCTACCAGAAGATCCGGCGGGGAGAGCCGGTGCAGGCGAAAATTTTAGCGATTTCCACGCCGTCGCTGGAAGAACTGCGGGGAATGTACAAGCTGCTCCGTTCCCGGGGCGGTTGCCAGAACCACATCGATCTGTTCTATCTGGAAGCGGTTTCGGCTAAAATGAATTACTGCAAATACCGGCTGATCTTGGACATTTTCGAGGAGCTGGGGCTGATTTCGGCGGCGCCGGACGGCTCTTCCATCCAGATGAAGGCGGTCGGGAAGGTAAATCTGGAGCAATCGGAAATTCTGCGCGGGCTGCGACAGGGCGCATCCGCGGGAGCCTGAGAGGAGGTTTGGGATATGGCGGGAACTTTTGAAGAATTGCTGGCGGCGCTCAAGCAGAGCGACAAAACCTATGATATTGAAAAAATCAGACGTGCCTATCAATGCGCTTCCAGCTTCCACGACGGGCAGATGCGCCAGTCCGGAGAGCCCTATATCTCCCATCCGGTTTCCGTGGCCATCATTCTGGTGGGACTGGGGATGGATACCGATTGCCTCTGCGCTGCGCTGCTCCACGACGTTGTGGAGGACACCGACGCGACATTGGAGGGGATCAGCCGCCAGTTCGGGTCAGATGTGGCCCTCATGGTCAACGGAGTCACCAAGCTGGGGCAGATCCCGCTGACGACCAAGGAAGAACAGCAGTCAGAGAACGTCCGGAAGATGCTGCTGGCCATGAGTGAGGACATCCGGGTCATCATCATCAAACTGGCGGACCGGCTGCACAACATGCGGACCCTTTCCTTTAAAAACGAGAAGAAGCAGCGGGAGATCTCCCTGGAGACCATGGAGATCTATGCTCCCATCGCCCACCGGCTGGGCATCCGGGGGGTAAAAGAAGAGCTGGAAGACCTGGCGCTGCGGTATCTGGACCCGGTGGGATATAAGGAGATCGAGGACACGCTGGCTCTGAAAAAGCCGGAGCGGGAAGCTTTTATCGTGGACATCAAGGCCCGGATCGCTGAACGGCTGAAAGAATACGGCATCGAGCCCCACATCGAAGGCCGGGTCAAGAGCATTTACGGCATTTACCGCAAGGTCTATATGATGGGGAAGAGTTTTGAGGAACTGTACGATGTTTACGCTGTCCGGGTCATCGTCAACACGGTCATCGAGTGCTACAACATCCTGGGCATTATCCACGACCTGTTTCAGCCCATCCCCAACCGGTTCAAAGACTATATTTCCACCCCCAAGCCCAACATGTACCAGTCCCTTCACACCACGGTCATCGATAAAAAGGGGATTCCCTTTGAGATCCAGATTCGGACCTGGGACATGCATTATACCGCAGAATTCGGCATCGCCGCCCACTGGAAGTACAAGGCCGGCATCCAGGGCAAGGACAAGCTGGAGGAACGGCTGGCCTGGATACGGCAGATGATCGAGAACCAGCAGGAGGCTGAGGGCGCCGAGGATATCGTCAAGAACATCAAAAACGATCTGGCAGTGGACGACGTCTTTGTTTTCACCCCCAAGGGGGACGTCAAGAGCCTGCCGGTGGGGTCTACCATCGTGGACTTCGCCTACGCCATCCATACGGCGGTGGGAAACCGAATGACCGGCGCCAAGGTGGACGGGCGGATCGTGCCGCTGGATTACCAGGTAAAGACCGGGGAGATCGTGGAGATCCTCACCTCTAAGTTCGAGGGCGGGCCCAACCGCAACTGGCTGACCATCGCCAAAACAAGCGAAGCCCGGAACAAGATCCGCGCCTGGTTCAAAAAGGAGCGGAAGGAAGAAAATATCGCTGAGGGCAAGGCGGAATTCGAGCGGGAGCTGAAGCGGAATTATATCCATTACGAGGGGGACGAATACCAGGCGCTGCTGGATTCCCTGGTCAAGCGGTACCACCGGGAAAACGTGGATGATTTCTTCGCGGCTATCGGCTATGGCGGAATTTTGCTCTCCAAGGTCATGCCCCGGGTCAAGGACGATTACGCCCGACAGCAGAAGGCGGCCCTCATCGCCCAAGCAGAGCTGGAATAAAACTTTCTTCTCCATAGATTCTTTTTTCTTCTGCCTGCAATGTCAGCA
>CAJMLQ010000198.1 GCA_905214265.1 uncultured bacterium | reverse complement strand
TGGCCGGGAAAATTTTATATTTTTTCACTGTCCTCTTGACGGGGAGCGGTTCATCCATCAGCTGCTGTCTTTTTTGAGGGAATCGCGAATCTCTTCCAAAATCTGCGTGGTATTTCTGGAGAAATCCATTGCATCCAGAAGACGAATGACAAGGTCTGTTCTGCATTCTGCGAGGGCTTTTGCCGTTTGTCTTTCCCATCCTGCCTTTCCATGGATAATTGCATGAAACACTATTACACTCCTCCTATCATCCCAATTTATATGCGTGAAAAATCATTTCATGCTTGAAAAAAGGATGGCGGTGCGAAGACAAAACTTTTGGAGCCGCCAGAAGGGTATTGATTTTTCTGGGGGTTTTGATTAAAATGAAAGAAGTTATGGAAAATGGGGAAAACTTTTCGTGGAAAAGGAGGCGTTCTATGGGGAAACAGGCAATTCTTCTTGTGCATTTTGGCACAAGCCGCATGGACGCTTTGGAAAGGGTTGTCTGGGCAGTTGAACGGGAAACCCGTGCCGCCTATCCGGGCTGGGAGGTCCGGGGAGCATTTACGAACAGAGTCCTTCTTCAAATTCTTCAGAAGCACGGTATTCAGCTACAGCAGGTCCCGGAAGCGCTGAATGCGCTTAAGGCAGAAGGCTGTCGACGCGTTATCATTCAGCCGACTTATGTGATCTGCGGAGAGGAATATGAAAAGCTGCGATCTCTGGCAGAGACGTACCGGATGCATTTTGCGCAGTTGGCTGTCGGCCGGCCGTTGCTTTCTTCTACGGAAGACATGCGGAAAATCTGCCGTTTCTGCGCTAGGGAATTTCCCAGAAAAGAGGGAGAGGCCCTGGTTTTGATGGGGCATGGGACCACATATTTTGCCAACGCGGTCTATCCGGCGATGGGTTATCTATTTTTGGAGATGGGGTTTGACCGGATTTTCATAGGCGTGACGGAAGGATATCCCGATATCAGCGTTGTCCGGAGAGAGCTGAAGCGGTCTGCTGTCCGGAAAGTTACCCTCGCCCCTCTGTTGCTGACAGCAGGGGGACATGCTATAAACGATATGGCTGGAGACGGACCGGATAGCTGGAAATCCCTGTTGAAATCGGATGGTTATGAGGTTGAGACGGTGATGCGGGGATTGGGCGAATATTCGGAAGTGCGCGTTCGGTATTTGGATCATATACGAGATGCAATTTCGGAGTTGGAAGAAGGCGCTGCGGAAAATCGAAATATATGAGCGGAGAAATCCAGCCTACTCGACATTCGGCGGCGTTCATGTTATACTGGACAGAAAGCAATGAGATAAACCAACGTTGTTTTCGGATAAACAAATCAAGTTACAGGGGGCTTTCCTTTTGGATATTGCGATGGCGGGAATCGACCATAATAAAGCTGGACTGGAAATGAGGGAACGCTTTTCCTTTACCAAGGCGGCGGCGAAGGAAGCGATGATTTTGATGCGGGAGCAGGCAGAAGCAGAGGGCTGTGTGATCCTGTCGACCTGTAACCGCACGGAATTTTGGCTCAGCGGAGCAGGGAACGCCGACCCAGCTGTGCTTCTATGCAAAATCAAAGAAGAAAGTCCCGACCTTTGCCATAGCTTTTTTACGGTCCGCAGGGGAGAAGAGGCGGTGCGGCATTTATTACGGACAGCCTGCGGCATGAATTCTCAGCTTTTTGGAGAGGATCAGATCATTACCCAAGTTAGAGACGCAGGTGATTTGGCCAGGGAATGCGGCGGAAGCGATACGGTATTGGATACACTCTTTCGAACTGCCGTCACAGCTGCCAAACGCGTAAAAACCGAAGTGCGCCTTACGGCGGTTCATCGGTCTGCTGCGGAGAGCACCATGGAGCTGCTTCATAGAGAGCTGGATTCCCTTTCCGGGAAATATGCGCTGGTGATCGGGAACGGAGCCATGGGACAATTGACTGCTGAAAAGCTGTTGGCGTCCGGTACAAAAGTCGTTATGACGCTCCGGCAATATAAATCCGGGAGTCCCCGGATTCCGGATGGATGTATGGCAATATCCTATGATGAACGGTTTTCTGCCATGGAGAATGCGGATATCGTTGTGAGTGCCACCGCCAGCCCTCATTATACGATTCGATATGATGCGGTTACCGGACTTTCCCGCCGTTCCAGGATTTTTATTGACCTGGCGGTTCCCCGGGATATTGATCCGAAGGTGGGGGATGCTGCTGGGGCAAAACTATGGGACATTGACCGGTTGGGAGCGGTCGGACCTGATGCGGGTGAGAAGGTTGCCTCAGAACATGCAATGGCAATACTGGAGGAGTATTGGAAGGAGTACTATAGTTGGTACTGTTTCCGAGAGGTGGTTCCTTTGGTGCGGCAGATCAGCGGAAAGTCGGCAGAAGATATGACGCGGCGCATGGAAAAGTGTGTGCATACATTATCCCTTTCGCCAGAGCAAAAGGATAAACTGCGGGAAGAAATTGGCCACCACGCAGAGAAAACCGTGGCGCATTTACTATTTGGGCTGCGGGAAACCTTGCCACCTGAACTTTTGCAGGATTGCCTAAAGGCGTTAAATTTAGTATAATGGGAACAGAGTCGGCGTCCTGCGGGTAAATTGGTTGGTCTTTTGGAGCTGCGGGACGTCATAAAGGCGGAGGATTACAGTGGAAAAGCGGATTGTCCGAGTTGGCAGCAGGGAAAGCGCTCTTGCGGTAGCACAGACCTGGCTCGTTTTAAATGGAATACGGGAAAAGCATCCCGAAATCGAATTCGAACTCGTCACGATGAAAACGACCGGCGATAAAATTCTGGACCAGACCTTGGACAAGGTTGGCGGAAAGGGGCTTTTTGTTAAAGAACTCGACCGGGCACTGCAGGAAGGAAAGGTAGACCTTACCATTCACAGTTTGAAAGATGTGCCGGTTGAGGTGCCGGATGATCTGCCGCTCCTCGCCTTCGCCAAAAGAGGGGATCCACGGGATGCTCTCGTTCTCCGAAGCGGCGGCGGAGGCCTGCAGACTGGCGGCGTCATCGGTTGTTCCAGCGCCCGCCGCACACTTCAGCTGAAAACACTGTATCCGCAGTGCGAGATCAAGCCTGTCCGGGGCAATATCCTGACGCGGCTCGCAAAGCTGGACGCCGGAGAATACGATGCGCTGGTGCTGGCGGCTACTGGATTGGAACGAATGGGGCTCTCCTGTCGGGTCAACCGGTACTTTGAAACCTGGGAGATGATTCCCGCTGCAGGACAGGGAATTTTGGCGGTACAAGGTCGGAAGGGGAACGCATACCCCTTTCTGGAGGCGGCGGATGATCCGGAGGCCCGTAACTGTGCCCTGGCAGAACGAGCTTTTATCCGTGAATTGAACGGCGGGTGTAGTTCCCCGGTTGCCGCATATGCAAGAATTTCAGGTGAACGGCTTCAGCTTACCGGGCTATATCCGCATCCTGTGACCGGAGCGGCAGTTATCAAGAGTATTTGGGGAGATCCAGACGATTCGGAACAGCTCGGTATGCAACTGGCCCGCGAATTTGAAAATGTAGAAGCAACGGGGAAAGTTTGGCTAGTGGGAGCCGGTCCAGGCGACCCGGGCCTTTTAACCGTAAAAGGGCAGGCTGTATTGGAAAAGGCAGAGGTTGTGGTTTATGACCGTTTGGTTGGCCCCGGAATTTTAGCGCGCATTCCAAAAGCGGCGGAGGCCATTGATGTTGGAAAGCGGTCCGGCGATCATCCGGTCTCCCAGCAGCGGATCAATGAGATCCTGCTGGAGAAAGCGATGGCGGGGATGCGGGTGGTGCGCCTTAAAGGCGGTGACCCCTTCGTCTTTGGGCGGGGCGGGGAAGAGTTGGAGCTGCTTGCCGAAAACCAGGTGCCTTTTGAGGTCGTACCGGGAATCACCTCCGCTGTCGCCGTACCCGCATACAGCGGCATCCC
>CAJMLQ010000197.1 GCA_905214265.1 uncultured bacterium | reverse complement strand
GGAGGTCCAAGCCGGCGCGATCCTCTCGCAGTACCGGGTGGATGTGGAGGTGCCGACGGAATATGTCCTGGCGGAAACCGTACTGGTCGGCAGCGTTCCCGATAGCTATACGCACGTATTAACAGATGATCAGGAACTGTTGGGAGAGATCAACGATTACAAGGCGGGGGAGTAGTACGCGGGAAGTTTTCTTTTTTCTATTCTTGACAAGATGGGTAATCTGTATGATAATAAGAAGTGTAGTTTTTTGTCAAACTCCCCCGGAATCCGGTGAAAAAGGGGAACCATGGAGGTGTGGGTATGGGAAAATCCAAGCGGGCAGGCCGCTCAGGCGGATTGGCGGTAATCACGATTTTTGTCACGGTGATGCTGCTGTTTGCCGGGCTCTGCTGGTGGCTGTGGCACAACCGTGACCGCGGTATCCCAACCCGGGTGCTCGGATATGAGCTTATGGTGGTGCACGGCACGGATATGGAGCCGGAATTCGTCGATGGAAGCCTGCTCCTCCTCAGCGAAGTTACTTCCCAGAGCCTGCGCTCCGGCGACGCAGTGGTTTACGGCCGCGCGGACGGGAAGGGGGGAACCCTTTCCCGGATCGTCAATATCATGGAAAAGGACGGAGTCTCCACCGTGCTGGTCAAAATGGACCGCGTGCCGGATCCGCAGGAGCTTTCTATTCAGGAAATCGGATTTCGGGCGGCAGGGTCTATTCCGCTCCTGGGTTCGTTTTGGGATTTTCTGATGACGGGAAAAGGCCTTCTCTGTGTGATTGTCGTTCCCTGTCTGTTGTTTTTCCTGGTCGAGTTGCTTCAGTTGATCCACTATGCGCGTTCCGGCTCCGTCCGCACGGCGGATCAAGGGCCGCAGGGGCTGCGAAGAAAGCTCACTTCTCATGCCGCCGACGACCGGCGGGAGAATTTTATCGATGTGACGGCCGATTTTACCGGTGACGGCCGCGCACGGCCTTATCAATCGCCGCTTCGGCGGGAGATGGCCGGCGGGGATGCTTCCCGCGCTTCCCGGGATACCGGGGAGCCGGATGAGGACGTTTCGCCGGACAGTCTTTCCGATAAATACAGCGCATTGGACTTCAACCCCATTGTCCGGCAGAAGGAATCCTCGGGATTGGAACGGGTCATCATTCCGGACGCCCCCTCTTCCGCGCCACCGGTTTTGCGTTTGACCCTCGATGGGGAGGAGGCCGCGCAGTTTCCTCTTTCCGGTCCGCGGGAAATCCGTGTTAAAACGGACGGGTATCGAATAGATATTACTGTTGCCCCGGACCGGTAAACATTTCCAAATCCTCCCTGCAACAGCGCGCTGGAAAAACGGCACTGTTGTAACGGGGTGAATTTCCGCTCCGCGGCAAACGCTTGCGGATACGGGGTGGAACGTGTGAAAAAAAAATGGAGACAGCTGACTGCGGCTCTGGCAGCTGCACTGACCCTGAGCGCCTGTTCCTTTCCGGCGGTTGGAAGCGCTCCGGCGGCGGAAAGCAGCATTTCAAGGGATCAGGGGCCCGGCGCACTGGCAAAGATTTTAAGCGGCCTGCGGGAGGGGGAATCGTCTGCCTCTGCGGAAGAACCGGAGGAAATGCGGGCGGTCTGGATCGCCTATCTGGACCTTGCACCGCTGCTCCGCGGAAAAACGGAGGCGGAGTTTTCAGAAGGCTTTTCCGCTATGGCGGAAAACTGTCGGACGGCGGGCTTCAACACAGTGATTGTCCAGGCGCGGCCTTTTGGGGACAGTTTTTATCCTTCGGCGTATTTTCCATGGTCAAATCTGGTGGGCGGTGCGCTTTCCTATGACCCTATGGAGATTATGACTGCGGAAGCCGCAGAGAACGGACTGTCTTTCCACGCCTGGATCAATCCAATGCGGGCCATGACCGAAGCGGAAGCGGCCGCTGTGCCGCAGGAATTCCTTCTCCGTCAGTGGTATGACGACCCGGTGTTCCGGACAGAGCATCTGATCCTGTTGGATGGACGGATTTATCTGAATCCGGCGTCGGCGGAAGCGCGGAAACTCATTGCGGATGGGGCTGCGGAGCTGGCGGCCAATTACGCCATCGACGGTGTCCATATCGACGACTATTTCTATCCGCCGTCTCTGGATCTTTCCATTGACGCTGCCTCTTACGAGAGTTATTGCGGGGCAGGCGGGACCCTTGACCAGGCAGACTGGCGAAGGGAAAACACCTTCCAAATGGTCCGGGAACTGAGCGCCGCTGTGAAAAAGGCAAATCCGTCGGCACAGTTCGGCGTAAGTCCCAGAGGAAAGATGTCCCAGAATACCGATGACCTGTTCATCGACTTGGAGCGGTGGGCCAAAGAGCCCGAATGCCTGGATTATCTGGCTCCGCAGCTCTATTATGGTTTCCGCAACACGGCGGCCCCCTTTGCGGATACGGCGGAGGAGTGGAACCGGCTGGCAGAGGACAGCGGCGTTCGCCTGATCATCGGTCTGGCAGCGTACAAGATTGGCAGTCTGGATTCCTATGCCGGGGAAGGGGCGTCCGAATGGATAGAGGATCCGGATCTGCTGGCGAATCAGATCGCGGAGTCCCGGAAGCTGTCCGCTTACGGCGGGGTGATGCTGTTTCGATATGGAAGCATTTTTCAGCCGGACGCAGAGCACCAATCCTCTATGGAAAAGGCGCTTGAGAGCTTTCTGCCGCTGTTTTCGGAGAAGGCAGACCCAGCCGGATAACCGGCAAAAAAGAGAGAGCCGCAAAAAGCGGCAAAACTGCGACGTTGAAAAGGATAAAAAGACATGCAAAAAAAAATGAAGCTTGGGATCGTGTCCCTTCTATCAGTGATTGCAATCTTATTTGCCGCTATGCCGGCTTCAGCGGCCGGCACGGCGATGGTACAGCTCTTGCAGGACATTTCGCCCAAAGGCGGCGTCAACGTGCGGGTGGGCCAGGAGGTGGTCCTGCGGGCCCTGGCGGCCTCCGGGAGTACGGTTACGGCGGAGATAAACGGCCAGACCGTGACCCTGACCGCGACGTCTGAAAAGGAAGACAGCGCGTTCTGGTACGAGGGGGTTTATACGGTCCCCAAGGCAGCGGAGGGGACGAGCCTCGGCGAAATCCGCTTTACGGCGAGCCTCGGCAGCCGTTCGGAGAGTCGCATCGGTGGCACGCTGTCCATCGCGAAAAAGAACGTCACGGTAGTGGTGGCTCCCCCGATGGATTCCAATATTGAGCCGGCCAACGGCGATATAGTGGTGGTCAAGCCGGACTATGCCGATATTTTCAGTTCAGTGGATCGGGGTGAGGAATATGCAGCCCCTTATTATTTCAACCTTCCCAAGGGCACCATTGACTATGTGGTCGGCAGCACTTCGGCCAGCTACATCCTGAAATCCGGCCGGCGCATCGCCAAGACTAACGTCACCAGCCTTGGTTCCGGGACCAAGGGCAACAACACGGTTTCCAGCGTCACGGTGAAAAACGATGGGACCTTTACAACGCTGACCATCAAGCAGAGCTGGAACGTTCCCTTTAACCTGACGCCGACGCCCCTGACCTACGCCAGTTCCTCCAGCAACACGGTGACCAGCTGCGTGCCTACGGCGGTAGTCCTGACGTTTGACTATACGACGGCTTTTACCCCTTCCCGTATCTCTTTCCCAAGGGGCAGCGCATTTGACGGCGCTTCCTGGAAGCTGGTGACCACCAATGGGATCCCGCAGCTGCAGCTGACGCTGGAGCTTTCCCAGAAAGGCGGATATTACGGCGCATATGCGAAATACAATGCTGTCGGAGACCTGGTCCTGACCTTCCTGAATCCTGTAGACAGCCTGGAGGGCGCCCGGATCGTGATCGATCCCGGCCATGGCACCGGCGACGTTGGCAATGCGGGCAGCGGTTTCTATGAATCGGTTTTGAACCTGCAGAAGGCGGAGGCTCTGAAGGAAGAAC
>CAJMLQ010000196.1 GCA_905214265.1 uncultured bacterium | reverse complement strand
AAACCTTTGGGGAGATCAGCCTAGAAGTCTGCACTCTTTGAGTATGTCTCGGATCGGCTCCCAGATCGTAAGGGATGGATTGTCTGTGTAGTAGGAAAAGCCCTTGTACTGAGTCTTTGCTTTTTCGTCTCGTTTATTTGTGGCCATAAGTTTGTCCGCACGAAGAACTGCGTCACAAACATCCTTCAGTGTCAGCATTTTCAGACACTTAGCAAACTCTTTCTTTTCTTTGTATTGATCCAAAGATGAAAAGCTCATTCCGTATGCCCGATTAAGCAAATCGAGATACTGCTTTTTGTGGGTCAAGACCCGGTTACAGGCGCTTTTATGAAGAATCATCCAAAGTTCAAAGGTGAAATTACTGTACCCTAAGGCATACCGAATTTTCTTTTCTTTTTTTGCCTCATTTAGTTCAGAGAGGACAGCTTGGAAGCGTTTTACTTCATCTGGATCGTTGCTTTCAACGTCACACAGATGGATGACCTTCGGCTTTGTCATACGGTTGACTGTTTTTGCATAACTCATCGGATTTGGTTCTTTTTTTGAAGAAATAGAGACGCTATAAGCCGCATCACTGCAAGCATTGATCTGCTTTTCAAGCCAGTCCAAATACCACTTTTCGGTATCACCTTCGACAGTAAACGTATAGGAGATATTTTCCTTGCGGTCAGCCATCTTTCTTCACCTCACTTGCATCGATGATCTTTTTGAGGATAGAAGAAAAGTCCACATCTTTGATAGCACCGTAGCGATTAACAAAGTAATTGTTCATATAGGCTTCGCCTTTTCGCACACCATTTGCCGTTTTGAAATCCGAAAGCGCATAATGAACACTGCAATTTGTTGTTTCGTCTCTCTCCACAAATTTGATTTCATCCCTGCGGAATAACGACGCATCCAGAAAGATAGGATTGTGAGTGTTAAAAATCAACTGAGCATGTTTCTTATTGATCTCGTCGTTATGAAAGACACTGATGATGTTCATAAGAGCCATAGGATGAATCGAAGCATCAAATTCGTCCATAACCAATGTAGCTCCATTTAGCAGCGCACGAATAATAAGGGGAAATTCATTTACGAAACGAAGTGTACCATAGGACTCAAAAAGCTCCGCAGGAATAGCCGCTTTTTTTCCGTGGTCATCTATAATAGAACAAAGCTCGGCGCGTTCTCCATCGATTCGATATCCCAAAGCATTTGCGGTAATACCGAATTCTTTGGCGGCTAACGTCAGCGTTTTATCCACATAAACAGTATTGTCCTTCGGATCGGCAAATTTACGCATTGCCTTAAGCGAATCAGATCGGTAGATCACTATAAACTTATTCTCGAACCAATTGAGGATCATCGAGACAAGTTCTTTAGAAAATATTGTTTTATATCCGTTGCACAGGAATAATTCCTCGTCATTTAGACCGCTCTCTGCAATTTTGATTGCAGTACTCAAATTTCCCATGACAGACGGATTTAGATATTGTTCAGTAGCGGATGAAGTTTCCAATTCCAAATGATTCGTGCGAATAAAGACGGGGCGCTCGTTGACCGAAAGCTTCTCTTCAATAATTCTACGCTTGAAATCTTTGTCAAGAAATTCTCCTAACTGAAGTGACAAGGAATACTCTACCACAAGTCCGTTCTCAAGAAAACGAACATAAAAGCTGGTTGGCGCCGGGGCAATGCCCCGATTTGGAATCAGTTCTAACATGGCAGAAGCTGGGTTTGCTGTCACAGTGGGGTCAGCATCTTTGATATGGCCCCGGAGGACAATTGCTCGCATCGTGTCCATAGCACCAATCAGGTTTGTTTTTCCGGAAGCGTTTGGACCGTAAATGACCGCAGAAGAAAGGGCACGATAGGTCTTTGCTCCAACTTTTTGCTTCTGAATACTAAAATCAAGACCGGTCTGTCGAGGTGCCGGCATCATGAAGAAGTCGGCTTGCTCAAAAAACGACTTATAGTTGCTGATTTTGAAGTCAAGCAGCATTTTAAAAACCTCCATTTGCAAAATTCCTGCAATTCAATTATAAATTAACATGTTTATGACTACTGTGTCAATAATATATCCAGTTATATGCGAAATATTTGCATTTTGCATTTCCACCGTATGGATGGACAATTTAGTTTCCATGCGATCTGTCTGTTCTGATCTTTGCGTTATACGCACTATACAGCAGTCCGCAGAGACAAGGACAATAAGTATCAATTCCTGCACATTTCGTTGGACGATGCAGCGTTCGTGTTTTCAGACATGCCGGGTTCGTTCCTGCGGGACGTTTACTGGTGGATGGCGGAGCATGGGTGCGGGGAGGAAGTTTATGCGCAGTACAGCGTGTTGGAGCACGTGGACGCGGAGGATGCGACCGTCTCCGCACTCAAAGAAAAGACACGCTTAGACATTTTGGTGGATGATACGCACCCGGTCCTGCTCTTGCAGCTTGCCCCAGCAAGTTCGCTTGCGCAGGTGACGGAGGCGCTTGCGTCCGCCTGCGGCTGCGAAGGGTGGACGCTGTGTGTGAAATGAACGAATGGAGAAGGAAAAGCCCGCCGGAGCGCTCTGAAAAAATTAAAAAAAGAGGAAAAGTGCCCGGTGCGAAATCGCATCGGGCACGGTCGTTTTCTATGCGGTTTTGCGCGGCGCGTACAGTGCGGGGCAGGGGAGGGGGTCAGCCGTCCAGACCGGCTTTCAGGGCCTCCACCGTTCGCCGCAGTTCCTCCAGATTGGCAAGGCAGGTGTCCAGCTTTTTCCGGGCAGTGGTGCGGTCCACATCGGCTGAGGGATCCAGCGCCTTCAGCTGGGCGGTGGGGCGCCGGGCGGCCCGGCCGAGGGAGTCCACCGTCCGCAGAGGATTGGCGGCAGGGGCGGGCTTGGGCGGAGGCGGGGGCAGTTCGGCGGCTTTCGCCCAGGCGATGGCCCGGTGGACAAGGCCGGGGAAGTCCCCGTTGGCGTTGTTGTGAGCGACATATTCTTCCACGGCGGCTTGGAGGTGGACGTTCTTCCGGCGGGCCATTTCATAGGCGTCCGTCATGGTCATCTCGCCCTGCTCGGCCCAGCCGGTCATGGTCTCGTCCAGATTCAGAAGATCCAGATACCGCTCCACCGTGGCCCGGCTCAGATCGCTCTGGGCGGCCATCAGTTCCGCCTGCTCCTTGGTGCCCTCGGGGAGCTGTCCGCTTTCCGAGAGGACTTCCCGCAGCGTTTCCAGCTGGCGGGCCATGTCGAAGGGGGAGAGGCTGCGCCGGTGGACATTGGCGCCCATCAGCGCCCGCAGTTCGGAGAGCTTGTCCGGATACCGGCGGACTTTGCAGGGGACGGCGGTCTTGCCCAGCTTCCGGGCGGCCATCACCCGGCGGTGTCCGCTGATGATGCGCCATGTGTTCTCGCCGTCGGGCGTGACCACGATGTCCTCCAAAAAGCCGTCCTGCTCCACGGAGCGCATGGTGGAGAGGAACTCATCGTCCTCCGCCATGGAGAAACGGTTCATGGGGTTATCCATTAGAGACGCCACGGGCAGCTGACGGGTCAGCTCACCGTTGACGGCGCTGGCGTTTTCCGTGGTCTTTTGCAGGGTGGAGAAGATGGAGGGGCTTTTTTTACCTGCCATGGATCAGCCCTCCATTCTTGCCAGCATTTCGTCGCACAGGGCGGCGTAATCGCCGGTGGCGGTGCAGCGGGGGGAGAAGAAGCACAGGGGCTGGAGGGCCAGCGGGGCCTTCTTCACGTCGATATTCTTGCGGATGTACGTCTGGAAGGCCAGACCCGGCAGCATGGCGGGGAAGTTGGCGATCATTTCCCGGTCAAGGCTGGAGCCGGTCTCCACGGCGGTCATGAAGATGCCCAAGGCCCGGATGTCCGGGTTGGCGATCTCACGGACGGACTGGATGGTCTCCAGCATGACGTCATAGCCCTCGATGGAGTTCTTATCCACCTTGATGGGGATGAGGACATATTGAACGGCCACCAGCA
>CAJMLQ010000195.1 GCA_905214265.1 uncultured bacterium | reverse complement strand
TTTCTGCCGACTGAGCAGTGCGGACAATACGCTCACTGGAATCACCTCCCACCGTTATCTGAACCTTGCGGATATACTTCATCGCGTCCCGAAGTCCGTCAATGTATGCTCGAAGGGTCTCGTTTTCCTGTTTCAGCTCTGCAACGGCACCGGCCAGGCGCCGGTTTTCCTCCTTTATCCCGTCCTGACAGTACGCTGGAAGAAATCGGTCGTAGAGCCACGCCTTGAATTTTCTCACTAGTTTCCTCTCCGTTTCCAGATGCGGTTTGTTCCGTAGCGTACCGCATCGATGTGATGGTTATTGACATCCGGGTAGTCCGGCAGGACCTCACCGGTCTTTTTGTCCCGTTCGTATTCGTACTCGGAGAACTCCTTGGCCGTATCCGGACATCTTTCCGGGTCAATGACGATGGCCGCCAGAGATTGGAGCCACTTCATGGAGTACTTTACGCTCCCGGGGCCTTTTTCCGCTCCCCGGCACCGGAGCCCGAAGGCACGGTAGTCGCTGACGCTCTTTTCCTCGGCACTGTCGGCAGTGATGAGCTCGTCGGCGGGAATCCGCTCTTTCAGCAGGTCGGCGGTCTCCCGGTTGCCGGTCCTCCGGCGGGTCAGCTCGTCGAACAGGTAGAGGGTTCGCCTGGCCGGGTCGTACTGCATCCGGTTCCAGGCCCAGGGATCTGGGTACCAGCCCCAGTCTACGCCGGACACGATGCCGTCAAACTGCTGAATCTGCTTCTCCGGGATGACCTCCATCCGGAGATTCTCAAAGACCTGGGTCCCAGAGCCCACCACCTCGCCTAAGTACTCGTGGCGGTAGGCGGTTTCGTTGGTCTCCTTCAGATGCTCCGCATCGGCCAGAAACCGGGGACCCAGCCACCTTTCCGGGGTGGTCAGGTAGGTGCTGTGGTGGATGACTTTTCCGGGCTTCCGATCCAGAACGTACTGATTGGCCCAGTTCCGGGCCATGGCCGGGGGGTTGAAGCTCTTGAAGGCAATAGAAAAGGAGCCGCCTCTAAAAAGAGACTGCTCCACGGTTCGGATTTCCTCGGCCCCGGCGAACTGGTCCAGCTCCTCAAACCAGGCAAAGCCCACGTAGCCGAACTGGAACTTGATGGACTTGATTTTCCCCGGGTCATCCAGACCCAGAAAAAGGATTTTCTGCCCGGTTGGGAGGTAGGTGCATTCCATAGGCGACACCGTACAGCGGAAGTACCGGGAAAGCCCCAGCTCCGCAATGGCCCAGCAGACCTGGGTATAGACCGTGGTGCGGAGGGTATTGCCCACCTTCCGCAGGACTACGGCATGGCAGTCCGGGTGCTTCAAAAGCAGCAGGAGCAGCTCCACCGACACATAGCTGGATTTGGTGGAGCCACGGCCGCCCTTGCAGATGAGCTCGGCAACGGCTCCGGTCTTGACCTCCCGATGGATTTCGTAGAACGCCGGAGAGATCAGCTCCGACAGCTTACACATCGTCAATGATCTGCACACCTCCGTCCTTTGAATCGCCGGCGTCGTCTTTATCATGCTGCCCTAGATACTGCTTCCCGAGGAAAATCGCCATCGGAGCACTTTTTTCTGCGAGCCTCCACTGCATACGCCGCAGTGAAACTTTCCCGTTTCCTCTTTTTTGGGCAAATACTAGGGAGAAACTCATCCCATAAGTGCGTTTGCACCATGCGTCAAGCGTTTTTTCGGAGATATCAAACCACCCGCAAACCTCTTCACGGGTGCATTGCAGGGCGCACAGATTTTCGAACTGCTTTTGATCGACTTCTTTTCTTGGCCTTGCCATGTACGCCCTCCTTTCTCTTTTGCCTTTGAATGAACTTTTCCATGTCACGCTTTAGATACGGGCTGCTGGTCTTTTCGGCAATCTCCTGCGCCTCTTTAATCGTCACTTAAAAGCACCGCCTTCTGTCCGGTAAACTTCTCCCAACGGTCAATGATCACATCGGCATATTTCGGGTCAAACTCCATACAAAATGACCGTCGGCCGTTTTGCTCGGCCGCCATAATGGTCGTCCCGGAGCCGGCAAAAAGATCAAGGACACACTCGTCGGGCTTTGACGAGCACTGCATCTGATAATCAAAGAGTTTTATCGGCTTCATGGTAGGGTGCTCCACAGACTTAGAAGGCTTATCAAAGTTCAGTACCGTGGTCTGCCGGCGATTTTTGAAAAAGTAGTGAGAATGTCCGCCTTTCCAGCCGTACAAGCAAGGCTCGTGCTCGTCCTCTTCTACCTCGCTCTCTCCATAGAGACAAGGCTCATGCTTCCACTGGAAGTCCTGCCGTCCCATGACCAGGCTGTTTTTTACCCAGATCAAGCACTGGCGCACCTGCAGCAACGAATCTCTGCACGCTCCCCGAAAATTATATCCTTCGCTGTCCGCATGCCAGATGTAAAACGGGGCGCCCGGTTTCATCACTGCCACGGCGTTGGAAAAGGCGTCCGTCAAAAATCTTCTGAAAGCAGTGTCTTCCATGCTGTCATTTTTGATCTTTCCGGCGGCGCCCTGATAGTCGACGTTATACGGGGGATCGGTGAGCAAAAGATCCATTTGTGCCCCCCCGATAACTTCTGTACGTCATTCAAAGACGTGCTGTCTCCACACATAAGCCGATGCCTGCCAAGCTGATAGACATCGCCAAGCTTGCTTTTGGGCTCTTCCGGTAAGACGGGATCATAGTCGTCCTCCACTACAATATCGCTGATCTCGTCTCTCAAGCCCCAGTCGAAGTCAAAAGCGGACAAGTCCAGACCTGGCAGCTCTTCCGCCAGCAAATCCATATCCCACTCGCTCTCGTTGGACTTGTTGTCCACCAGCCGTAGTGCCTTGATCTGATCCGGGGTCAGGTCTTCAACGCATACGCAAGGAATTTCCTTCATTCCCAGCTTCTGGGCAGCAAGCGTGCGGCAATGGCCGATGATGATCACGCCATCCTTGTCGATCACGACCGGCTGCACAAATCCATACTGCTTAATACTTTCTGCCACGTTTTGGATTTGTCGAGCGTCATGTTTTTTTGCGTTTTTCTCGTATGGCTTTAGCTTTTTGGCATCGATATATGTGATTTGCATTTTGTCCTCCATAAGCAAAGCCCCTCCCAAGCTCTGGGCCCGGATCGATGGGCGGATCAGCGGAAAGGGGCTGATTAACCTTGCGGGTCGTCCCCGCAATCGTTGGCCGCACTGACGCGGGGCTCCTCCGGACGGCCTGGATGAACGATGGGGCAATGTCTCCCTCCATATCCCGGCAGTTTAATCATAACACAGATGGAGTATAACATTCTATAACATCATCTGTGCCAGGGCCTGGCCGTGGAGGCGGCACACCTGCATGTAGCTGTAGTGCATGCTGACGGCCACTTCCTCCCAGGTCATGCCCAGAATGTAGTACCGGCGGAGCACTTCCCGCAAGGCCTGACCGGGGATGCCACGGATTTTGGCGGTAATTTCCCGGCGGATGTCCATTTGGGCCAGAAGGGCCTGGTCGATCTCCGCCTTGCAAGCGTCGATTTTCTCCATGGCAGATTCCACCCGGCTGCCGGAGCCGGAACCGTGGGTCTCGCCGGAATAGGACGGCGTGACCTTTGTGGCCAGCGCCAGGAGCCGTTCTTTTTCTTCCATCAGCAGCCGGACCTCCCGTTCCGCCTGGCGGTACCGCAGAAGATATTGCTTTTTCGCTTCGTTTTCCGGGGTCATGCCCATCCTCCTTCAATGCCGCAAGCCCGCCGCAGTGCGGACGGACTCTTAACTCATCACTCGTCTTTGGGTTTTCCGCTGCGGAGCGCCAGAGCCACCAGCCCCACGCACAAAGCTGCCATAGCCCAGAAAGCAATCGTCCGGCCATAGATAGACCACACGCCCAGGGTGAAGAAGCCGAGGACGCAGGACAGAACCAGAACCAGGACGATGTAGTAGAGGATCCGGCGGATATGATTAAGCATCCCGATCACCTCCCATGGAAGGATGGAAGGATTTGAAAATAGCCACCATGCTAGGGAACGG
>CAJMLQ010000194.1 GCA_905214265.1 uncultured bacterium | reverse complement strand
ATAGATCGTTTTTTTATCAACTTTAGATGATGATACCGTCTTGTACGTTAATCATACGACTACTACCTTTTGCCGCTTCCGGGGAATGTGTTACCATGATGATTGTCTGTCCGCTGGTTCGGTTGATCTCCCGGAGCAAGTCCATGATCTCGGCCCCGGTTTTACTGTCCAGATTACCCGTAGGCTCGTCAGCAAAGAGAATTTCAGGATTGCCAATCAAGGCGCGGGCGATAGCTACACGCTGCTGCTGCCCTCCAGACAATTCACGGGGCGTATGCCTCCGGCGGTCAGATAACCCTACAATCTCCAAAATCTGTTCCAACTGCTTTTTATATCCACCCACCTTTTTCCCGTCCAGCAGCAGGGGGAGCATGATGTTTTCCTCTACATTCAGGTTTGGAATGAGGTTGTAAAACTGAAAGACAAAGCCGATTTTCTGCCGCCGGATGCGGCTCATTTTTTCATCTCCGAAGCGGGAGATGTCCGTGCCGTTCAGCAGAACATGGCCGCTGGTCGGGGCATCCAAGCCGCCGAGAATATACAACAACGTGCTTTTCCCGGAACCTGACGGCCCCATGATGGACACAAATTCCCCCTGCATAACCTGTAAGGAAATGTCTTTCAAAACCTCTGTCGCTGTGTTCCCGACACGAAAATTTTTGATAATATGTCTGCCCTCCACGGCAATCCCGCCTGTTGATTGCTTCATTTACATATCCTCCTATTCAAATTTGATTTCCTCTACCAGCTTCATATTGCGGCTCTTAAAAATCGGGACAACCGAACCAAGCAACGTGACAAGAATCCCCATACCGCCAGCGGCCAGGAATGTACTGGCGTTTAATTCTGGCACTGTTGAGATTTTTGGGCCAGCGACAAGGAATATCGTTTGAATTTCCATGCAGGAAACGAAAACCGCGATCACAGCGCCGGCTAAACCGGAAGAAAAGCCCTCAATCAGTGTCATTTTCATGTTTTGACGGTTAGAAAGTCCAACAGATTTATACATCGCAATGCTCCGCCGCTTTTGCAGATAGTGAATTAGCAGATTATTGATTACGCCAACTGCCGCAAGCAGCAAAATAAACCAGGTCATACTGTGCATGGGCTGTAAGAAAGCACCCACAGTGGACAGAGCATCCGCATGAAATTCTTCTACTGTACGGCTCCAATTTGAGGTTTCACCGAACAGATCACGAAGCTGCACCATGATAGCATCCGGGTCTGCGGCGGTATAGGCAAGGAAATGATAGACCGAAGCCCCACAATCGGAAACTGCATAGGAGGCTGGAATAATTGCTTCTACATCCGTGGCCCGTGACTTAAAGCTGCCTGCTACCAAATAGCCGTAATTCCCGGCGCCATTCGTCAAAGTCAGCGTATCGCCTACCGAAAAGCCGGTGCGTTCTATGCAGCTCTCACTTAATAGAACCGCTCTTTCCCCAGCAAAAGCCGAGATTGCCTGCTCTTTCATACTGCTTTCCGTATAGTGGAGCGCCAGCATGGAGCTGTACCATTCCAGATTGTCGGTTGCCTCCAAGCGGCTAAGGGTGATACCGTTGGCCTGCATTTGATTTTGGTACACATAGATTGGCAGCACCTTTTCAATGCCGTCCATATCCCTGACCTGTTCCACAAATTCCGGCTCCATGGGTCCATCCGCAAACCCCTGTAATTCGGCCCCGTTGAACACATCGCTGACATAGGTGGTCACAAAATCGCCTACAACGGTAATGGCGATGACGGCGGAAATACTGATAAACAGCAGCGTAATATTTTGAGCGATATTTTTATTATCCCGCATATTCCGGGCGGCAAGCCGCCCCTCGTTTCCCAGGAATATGCCGTAAAGATGTTCCAAGCCCATAGAAAGCAGATTTGTCAGCAGGGGAACAATCAGGATGGATGCGGCAATCAGCCCCAGCAAAGAGAATCCGCCGGCCAGATACAGCATATTCCCGGATGCCAGCTTTGGAAGAACCAGCGAAACAACAAAAAGCAGAACACCAGCCCCGATGATAAAGCGCCGGGGAATGTGCTTTTCCTCCACGCTGCCAAGCACCACATCCTTGATCGGCAAGCGGCTCGCCCTCCTTACTGGAAGCCATGCGGAGAGCAGAGATACTCCCAGCGCGACAGCAAAGGAAGAAATCATGCTGAATGGGGAAATGACAACCGGAATTTCAATCCCCTGGGAGAGAGATTGCCCCATTCCCCGCAAAATCAGTTTCAAGACCAGCGTACCCACCGGAATACCGGCCAATCCACCCATCACGCCATACAGGGCGCTTTCCAGAAGAAGAATACGAGTGACGGTTTTCTGTGTTGCTCCAATACTGCGGAATGTGCCAATCACCGGCAGACGGTCTAATGTAATGACCTGATAGCTGCTGTAAATGATAAAAACGCTCATGGTCAGAGAAAAGAAGCTAATCAGGAAAAACGGCATAGACTTTTGCCGGGCGTCTGCGGCGATCTGCGCCTCATTCACCACCTCGGACACCCGGTATTGACCGTCAGGCAAGGCGGCTGTCAGCTCATTTTTTAGCGCGGAGGTGGAAACGCCGCCGGCAGGCTCCACCAAAATTTTTGTATATCCGTCCGTCTGGCCCAGCAAGCCGGACAGCGTTGCAACCGGCAAGAGGGCGGTCGCACCTCTCGTATGCCGCAGAAAAACCGTATCATAGGCGGCAATTTCAGCCACTTCTAACGAAACCGGCTGTCCACCAATTCGTAATGTAATCGTGTCGCCCTGCTTGATTCCATATTTTGAGGTAAAGCGGTCTGGCAGGATCACTTGGTTTCCGGCAAACTCTGTGATCTCCCCATCGTTTGCCAGCCGGGGCGGATTGATCTCATTCAGCCCGTTCAAATCGGCCGCAATCAGATCCACCGTTTCGTAGTAGCCGTTCTCATGGTAGAGCGCCGCCCCCTCCAATATTCCAACGCTGGCGCGGATGGAAGCGGATTTTGGCAGAATGTCGGCACGTATTGTCCCCTCTGCCGCTGTGATAGAGAGCGTTGCGCTACCAGCCATACCCCGTGCCATTTTCCGTTGGGCGCTTTCGTACGATGTGCCGATAGAAAATGATACAAACAGCAAAGTCGTGGAGAGTAAGATGGACAGCAGCATAACGGCGGTTCGCATTTTCCGCTCTTTGACGTTTGTGAAGATGTACTTCCATATAATTTTCAAAATGCACCTACTTTCTATTGGAGGCGGCATCCTCCAATGCGTTCTCGATTGCCTTCAATACGGTGTCACTGGTAAGTGTAGCGCCGGATACCGCATCGACCTCTAACGATTGCTCGGAGCAAACGGCCCCGGCGATCTGTTTCGCCTGCTCCATATAAGCGTCCTTATGCTCCACAATCTCAATGCTGGTAATTTGATGATTTTGTACTTCGACTTTTACTACGGCAAAGAGGATTTTGTTTTGGCATACGCCGATGTACGCACCGTCCGCAACGATATCAAGGTCAACCGTGCCAATGTGCAGCGGCTGTGGACGGAGCAGCACCGCCACAAAAAGAAAACAGGCACAGACCGTAGCGGCTGCCGTCAGCAGGCAGGGAATCGCTTTTTTCACCTTTTCTTTCATTCGTTCACCCCCTCCCATACAAGAAAAAGGCTGGCAGCTATCACGAAAACAATGATAGTCTGCCAACCTTAATCCAGCTTTCAGGCAACCTTAATTAACCTTAACTGTATGGAAATTCAATGTGAAAAGCTGTCCCCATATTCGGTGCTGTGGAAACAGAAATCGTACCCCCATGCAACTCAATAACGCTCTTGGCAATCGCCAGCCCCAGGCCGCTTCCCTCTGGCTGTTGTGTACTCGTCCCTCGGTAATAACGGTCAAAAAGATGCTCTGCCACTTCTGGTTCTATGCCCTTTCCGTTATCCGCAACAGAAATTTTTAGCATGGCATTTGATGCTGATACACGCAGGGTAACTTCGGTATCCGCTTCACCATGCACAAAGGCATTGATGATTAAATTCCGAAAGGCTC
>CAJMLQ010000193.1 GCA_905214265.1 uncultured bacterium | reverse complement strand
CTTCATCGGCAAAATTGATTGAATGACACCAATATCTTTAACTATGTGATACCGGCCTTTCCTGCCCGGATATTACCCTTCTTCCTCAGATCGCTGAAATTTTTGGAGTGACAGTGGACGACCTGTTCCGGCCCATTTCCCCGGAGGAACCGGTGGAAAAGGAGTCTCCTGAGCCGGAGGAAGCGGCCGCCCCGGAGCCCGCAGAGAAGGCGGACGCGGCGGAGGAACAGCCCCCGGCGGATTTTGGAGCCTCCCTTGGGGAAATGATTTCCCGGCGGGTCCGGAGGGCACTGAAGGGCTTGGGAAATTTAGGGGAATTTGATTTTGAGCGGGAAATTTCCCGGCAGGTGGAGGGTGAGATTTCCGCCGCGGTGGACGCCGGCGGTAAAAATGCGTGGTTTTTTGGGAAAGATGGCTGTTCCGGCTCCCGGCGGGAATCGGGACAGGGCGTTGCCATTGACGGGCTCCCCTGGGAGGACGACGGCGTTTACCGCGCGGTGCTGTTCTGGGGGAAGACCCTGGTGACGGTCCCGGTGGAAGGGAAAGGCAGCATCTGCTGGCAAAAGGATCTGGATCACGGGCTATTGTCCGCTTTCCGGGTGGAGTGCGGGAATGTTACGGGATTTGTCAACGCTTTGGAAACTGTGGAGTGCGGGGATATTTCCGGCCCGGTTTCCGCCGGGGGCTTTGTTCAGTGCGGAGATGTTGCCGGGCCGGTCAGCGCCGGGGGCAAGGTCGAGTGCGGGGATGTCGGCGGTTCTGTTTCCGCAGGAGGAAGCGTGAACTGCGGGGACGTGGGGGAGTCGGCCTCTGTATGCGGCGATGTGGCATGCGGTGATGTGAAAGGCGATGTGAAAGCCGGAGCAAACGTAACGGCAGACACCATTGAAGGCGATGCCCGGGCGGAAATCGTGACCTGCGGCGAAATCGGGGGGAATGTAACCTGTCAGGAGCTTCGGCGATAGCGCGGCAGTGGGCGTGGGATATTCTCCCACGCCCGTTTTTATGGATTGTGTTCGGCAGTTTGTAAGCATTTTCGACAAAGAACGATAAAAAAATAGAAAAGTGGTTGTGTGAAACGATTATTTATGAATGTTTTAAAAATAAATTGGGAATTTTGCTTGAAGTTGCGTCTTTGTTAAGATATAATAAAATTGTCTTTCAAAGCGCAGAAGGGGAGCTTCTGCGGTATACAAAAAACAGGAGGAGTTTTCTAAATGGAAAAGTTATTCAAGCTCAAAGAAAACGGAACCGACGTAAAAACAGAAATAATCGCCGGTTTGACCACGTTCCTGGCAATGGCCTACATTCTCATCGTCAACCCGCTGATGCTGTCGGGTGCTGATGCAGGTGTTCAGCTGATGGATTACGGCGCGGTTTTTCTTGCGACGGCTCTTTCTGCCGCAATTGCCACGCTCTGCATGGCGTTTTTCGCTAACTATCCGGTGGCGCTGGCCTCTGGTATGGGGCTCAATGCGTATTTTACCTATTCGGTCTGCTTGGGCATGGGCGTGAGCTGGAAGGTTGCGCTGACGGCGATCCTGTGCGAAGGCATCATCTTTATTATTCTTTCAATTTTTAAATTCCGCGAGACCCTGGTCAACTCCATCCCCGCTAACCTGAAATATGGTATTACGGCAGGTATCGGCTTGTTTATCTCCATCATCGGCTTGAAAGGCGCGGGCGTTGTCGTCGGCAGCGAATCCACTTTGGTGGACATGGGCAAAATGAGCAGCCCCGAGGCGGTTTTGGCCCTGGTCGGCCTGCTGCTGATCGGCATTATGTGGCACTTTCACATCAAAGGCGCAATTCTTTGGGGCATCCTGGGCACTTGGGTCTTAGGCATCATTGCCCAGCTCTGCGGCTGGTACACCGGCACCTCTCTGATCCCTGATTTCTCCGGCTGGACGCTGTTCCCCCAGATCAAGGAGTCCACTATCTTCCAGTTCGATTTCAGCTGGGCGGCGGCGCATCTTCTCGATTTCATCATCATCGTATTCTCTTTCCTGTTTGTCGATATTTTTGACACCGTAGGTACGCTGGTCGGTGTTGCCAGCAAGGGCGGCCTCCTGGATAAGGACGGCAAACTGCCCCGTGCCGGCGGTGCGCTGATGGCCGACGCAGTCGGAACCGTTGTCGGCGCCTGCCTGGGCACCTCTACGGTAACCAGCTATGTGGAAAGCTCTGCCGGCGTTGCAGAAGGCGGCCGTACCGGTCTGACCGCTCTGACGACTGCGGTAATGTTTATCCTCGCCATTTTCCTTTGGCCGATTTTCATTGCGATTCCCGGTTTTGCCACTGCTCCAGCACTGGTCTTTGTAGGCCTGCTGATGATGAGCTCTGTGAAGAATATGACCTTTGAGGGTGATATTGCTGACAACCTCGGCGGCTTCCTGGCGATCATCATGATGCCCTTTACCTACTCCATCGCCAACGGCATTATGTTTGGCATGCTTTTCTGGGTCATCCTCAAGGTCTGCTGCGGCAAGATCAAGGAAGTTCATCCGGTCATGTGGATTGCAGCGGTACTCTTTATCGCGCGTTTTGTCACGCTGGCACTTTAATCAACGAATTGTTTCCGCCCTGCGAATTTCGCGGGGCGGTTTCTTTTTGGGGCATACTGCAAAAGGGAGACTTCCCCGGAAAGAAGGAAAAGTATGGAAAACTATGTCAATTCTCCGGACGTTCCCATGGGGCTGGGAATGGCGTTGGCGCAGAACCGGCCCGCCCTGGATGCCTTTGCGGCTCTGTCCCGGGAGCAGCAGGAGCAGGTCATCGCCGGAACCCACGACATCCGCTCCAAGGCGGAAATGCAGGCCTATGTGCAGCGGCTGACGGATAAAAAGCTCCTCTGATTCCAGCCTCCCGTTCGCTTGACAACGCGGCGGGGGGCATTTATAATTAAGATAAAAACGGATGGGGAGAGGTTGGAAATGAAGGATCCGGCAAGCGCAGACCGACGTCGCCAGCTGCGGGATCAGTATGGATGCCAGGCGTTTTTGATGCTGACCGCCGTCCTGATTTTGGGTGAAACGTTGGCGATGATCTGGAACTGGAAAGATTCCTTTCCTCGGACACTGGGTGCGCTCTGTTTGGCGGGCGGGTATTATCTTGTCCGCTGCATTTGGGCGGACGTCTATTTTCAGCCGGGGGATTCCCGCGCGGCGCCGGCGTTGGCTATCGCCGGGGGCGCTGGCGTAGCTCTTTGGCGGCTTTTGGAGAGCTTTTGGAGCGGCCGGATCAGCCAGGAGGGAATCTGGGGCTACCGCGCCGTCTGGATTGAGGCGCTGGGGTTCTGCGTGGTCCTGCTGGCGGCGATGGGGCTGAAGTTTCTGCGGGAGCGGCGGGGAAACCGTTCCGGGCAGTAGCGCCGTGACTCACGTCCCTGGGATTTTCTTCGTCATTTTGTTTACAAAAAGTTCGGGAAATCCCCGGGAAAAGGGCGACAATTTTGGGATTTTGCCCTTTACTTTTCACAGTAGGCGTGCTAAAATGAGAAAGGATGATTGAACCGGGAACCGCCTCTGTAAGGACGGCCTCCGGCGCAATTGACGGCGGCTTTCGCCGGCAGAATGTCATGAATACGAAACCGTCGCAAGGCCTGTGGATACAGACCTTTGTTTGCATGTGTGGGTTTTTCGCTGACAAGCTGTGCACCAAAATTTCAAGGAGGATATAAAATGGCAAGAAAAATGAAAACCATGGACGGTAACAACGCTGCTGCTCACGTTTCCTATGCGTATACCGACCTTGCCGCAATCTACCCCATTACGCCTTCTTCCGTTATGGCGGAAGTCACCGACAAATGGGCTTCCGAAGACAAGAAGAACATTTTCGGCGAAAAGGTCCGCGTCGTTGAGATGCAGTCCGAAGCCGGTGCGTCCGGTACCGTTCACGGCTCTTTGGCCGCCGGCGCTCTGACCACCACTTTTACGGCTTCTCAGGGCCTGCTGCTGATGATCCCCCATATGTACAAGATGGCTGGCGAGCTGCTGCCTGCTGTCATCAACGTTTC
>CAJMLQ010000192.1 GCA_905214265.1 uncultured bacterium | reverse complement strand
GACCATGACTGGCCCCATGTATCTGCGGGACCCTTTTGAGCCCATCGACCGGGTCGTTGCTTACTCCCCGGTCCTGGGGATTCGGGAGGGAAGGCGCATCGTTGGGGAGGAAAATCTGCAGCTGCGTGACTATCTGGCGGATGACCTCCCTCAGGAGCCACTGTTTTACGCCTATGCCAATCTTGACAAGCATGGTTCCGATTACGGCCAGGAGAGCCTGGAGATGCAGGAATGGTCGTATATCGGGGGATTGTGGGGGATCAACCTTGCCATCCCGGTGCCATTGGGGGCGCTGATCCCCAAAGGATATGACGGTTTGTTGGCGGCAGGGCGCCATCTGGCTGTGGATCACGACATGGCCTCCGCTGTCCGCATGAAGCGGGATATGCAGAAATGTGGGGAGGCGGCTGCCTTGGTCGCAGCAGAGGCGATTTTCAGCGGCTGTTCCCTGCGGGAAGTGGATTACAGGCGGCTCCGGCCTCTGTTGGAGGAGAGCGGCTGCCTGGAACGGGAGCCGGTGAAAATGAAACGTGCCCTTTCCCGGGACGATGAGCGGAATCCAGCCGTGGAGTGGCTGACAGACCCGCGGGCGATTCGGGAAGGCCTTGTATCCGGGGAGCCAGGGCTGGCGCTTCTTTCCTGCCGCCGGCTGGGCGCGCAGGGCGCGGAGCTGCTGCGGCGTTGGAGCCGAGAGGACCATTGGGAGCTTCACAGAAACTGCATTCTGGGAATGGGACTGCTGGGACTTTCCGAGGCATTGCCGGACTTGCGAAAATTGGCCTTTTCTCATGGAGAGGGTGGGGAGCAGGACGAATGGGCGGTTTGCTCAGCCCTGTGTCTGCTGCGGAGGCTTGGAGAAGCGGAAGATCTTCCGGAACTGGAAAAGCTTCTCCAATACGGCAGCGCGGCTCTTCGCCCCTACGCCGCGGCGGCAGCCCGCTCCATACGCTGCAGGATTTCTTGACAGAAAGCGGGGGATTGCGATGAAATGGCTTCACAGCCGGTTGATTAGAAAAACCTTTGTGTCCTATATGGCACTGTTGTACGTATTCCTGTTCGCTTTAGCCATTTTTACCTTTCGGGATGTTAAAAAGAAGGCACAGGAGGAGGTTGAGAGCGACTGCCTTCGGTCGGCTAAGGCCATGGCGTTTTCCATTGATCAGAATTTTTCACGGATTCAGTCTACCGCTCTGAAGCTCTCTCAATTTCCCTGGGTTTGGAGCTTCAGCGTCACGAAAGATTCTTTTGAGGATCAGTTTCTTCCGATCCGCCGCAGAGAAATTGTAAGCGATCTGCAGATTGTCGCGGAGAATGACAACCTGCTTCAGAATCTGACAGTCTTTTTTCCTCTCAAGGACGTCGCCGTGTCTTCAAAAGGATGGTTTGCCATCGACCGGTACCTTTCTATGGTCAAGAGCGATTTGCCGCAATTGCGTGAGGCACTCCATCTCCGCCGCGATTTTGACGTGGTTTACCTGGACCGTGAGGCGATGGACAAAAATCCAGTCATCTGGATGCTGGATACCCTGGATTACGCCTCTTCGCCGCGAATTCAGCTGGCTTTCAGCTTTGATAAGAATATCCTGGCCAATTGGGTTTCGGAGATCTCTTTCAGCCGTTTGCACTCCTTTACGCTGTACAGCGCAGAGGGGACGCCTTTGGTCAAGATGTCCGGCCCCAGGAACGAGACGGCGCTCTCCCATATTCGCACCACCACTATTCCGGCAGAAAGCTTTGGCTGGTATTATGAGATTTCTTATGATCCGATGCTGCTGGAAGTCCCATTGGACAATTTTTTTCAATGGGTCTGGGTGTTTGCCATTGCCATGCTGGTGGGGCCGTTTGCCGCCTGGTTTTTGACCTATTGCAGCTGCCGGCCCATTCAAACGCTTATGGAGAAAATCGGACAGAGCGGAACCCAGGATTCTTCCAATGAGTATCGTGTGCTGGAAGATACGTTTATGCGGCTCACCGAGGACAATTCCAACATGAAGCTGCAGGTCTCCGAATATCGGGAGTTCGTCCAGCATGACCTGTCAATGCGGCTTCTGAAAGGGTATTTCGACCGGAGCGAGGTGTCCCGGGAGCTTGCCTATTACGGCATCGATTATACGGAAGACAACCGGTTCTGCGTATTGATCGTCACAGTGGCCGACCTGGGGGTAGCGGAAGATTCCAAGAGCGGCATGGACAGTCGCATGATGGCGACTTTGCTGCTTCGCCAGATATTGGAAGAGGGCCCGTATCAGAGCCGCATGATCCAGGTCTTGGACGAGGATGCAGTCGTTATTCTTTCCGATCAGAAAGCGCCTCTGGAGGATGCCGCTCTGGATGATTACCTGAACGAGCTGAAACATTCTACCGCATTCTCGTTGGAGATCTGGCGCGGACAGATCGAACCGCGGATCATCGGCATCAGCAAGTCCTATCATGCTGCAAGGGAGCAGCGCTTTGCCGCTGCGGATCCAGTTCCTCTCACGTCTCAAACGCGGGAGGGTCCTTTTTCCAGCTTCTACTATCCTACCGATTGGGAAATCCAGCTGATCAACGGCGTTAAGGCCGGCAGCATGGACCTGGTCGCGAAAATCTTGAAAGAGCTGCGGCAGGAAAATGAAAACCGTCACCTGGATAAAACTGCTCAGATTGCGTTGTTCACCTCTCTGGAGGACACTGTTATCCGGCTGGCAACAGAGCTCAATGAACAGGAAATATGCGCGTCGCCCCGTCCGGAGTGGGGAGGAGCTGCCGCCGGCTGGACGTGGGTGGGAGACTGCCTGGAGCGGCTTTGCCAGCGGATGAAGCAACGCAAGGAAAAGGATCAGGATGTGGGAAGACAGATTCTCGCGTACGTCCAGCAAAATTTCGAGTCTGCAAATCTGTCGCTGAAAGAGATTGCTCAGGAGCTGGGAATTGCCCTGTCCACTGCTTCAAAGGCTTTTAAAAACGTGACGCAGATGAACTTTTACGACTATACCTGTCGCCTACGGATGGAAAAGGTAAAGCGCCTGATGGCAGAGGGGGAGTTTTCCGTGCGGACCCTCTGCAGCCAGGTGGGATATGAGAATGAGTATTCCCTGCGGCGGACATTCCAGCGTTATGAAGGAATTTCCATTACGGAATACCGGGAGAAAATAAAGCAAAGCAAGGAAAATGGGGAGAAAAAATGAATCGATCGTATTTTGGGCTTTCCAGCGCTCTGTTTCCAGCGCCTTTGCCGGCAGATTGGGAAGAGAGCCGGAAAGCAGGTTTCCGGGCGGCGGAATTATCCGTGAGCTCTCATGGTCCCTGCATTTGTCCGGAGGACTGCTTTCGGATTGGCGGGAAGGTTGCCACTGACATTCAGGAGGCCGGGCTGCTCCTATGGACGGTTCACATCCCTTATGGGCCGCAATGGGACCCCTCCGTGGCAGATCAGGCGGAACGCATGGAAAACTGCGGGCGGATTCGCGCCGTACTGGAGGAATCCGCCCGGTGGGGGGCAAAAGGGGCAGTGCTCCACGGAAGTTATGAACCGGTTCCTCTCGATGCGGCGCAGCGTGAAATCCGCCTGGAGTGCGCTCGGGAGTCCACGGCTTTCCTGGCGGAGGAAGCTGAGAGAATGGGGCTCTTTTTAGCGATAGAAGACCTTCCGCGGTCATGTCTGGGCAACTGTTCCGGAGAACTACGGGAGATTCTGGGAAGCAGCGGAGCATCCGTCTGCTTCGATGTGAACCATCTGCTTATGGAGAGCCATGCTGACTTTTTAAGCTCATTGGGCAGCCGGGTGCAGACGCTCCATCTTTCGGATTACGATTTTCAGGATGAATGTCACTGGCTGCCAGGAGATGGAAAAATCAACTGGGTCAGCTTGATGGATGATCTGGAGAGCACCGGATATGATGGGCCGCTGCTGTTTGAAATTTCTCATAGAAGGCTTACAGGTGTCCGGCCCGCCGATGTGCTGGAGAAATTCCATCAGGCAGTGTCCCGGGGCACACATTTATAAGAATAAAGGAAAACGAAATCATTGAAATGCCGTCCATCCCATTCTTTTCGATGGGATGGGCAGCATTCTGC
>CAJMLQ010000191.1 GCA_905214265.1 uncultured bacterium | reverse complement strand
TGCTTCACGGCGTGGCGGAGGCCCTGATTTCCAGCTGGTTTTATTTTGGGGGCAGCATCGACCAGAGCAAGGGTTTTTTCGTGACCATCGTGCTGTTGGTGGGCGTGGGGACTCTGGCCCATCACATTGTGGACTTTGTCCTTTCCATCCTGATTTGGAAGCCGGTGGAGAAGATCGTCCGGGTTCCGGTCAGCGTCCGCCTGAACTGGAAAAAGAAGACCACCGCTGCCTGAGCAGGGACTTGGAAATCCCGCGTGCATCGCCGATGCCGCGGGGTTTTCTTTTTTTGCAGTTGTAAGCTGGGGGAAGGCGTGTTATAATAACCTCAAAAGTTTTTCTTGTGTTATCGCTCCAGAGAACGCAAGCTCTGCGAAAAAAGGAGGAATTTTTATGTCCGTACCCACCCCTCATATTGGCGCGGCTGGCGGAGAGATCGCCCGGACCGTGCTCATGCCCGGCGACCCTCTTCGAGCGAAAATGATCGCAGAAACCTACTTGGAGGAACCGGTCTGCTACAATCAGGTCCGGGGAATGTTGGGCTACACCGGCAGATACCAGGGAAAGCTCGTTTCGGTCCAGGGCAGCGGCATGGGGATGCCCTCCATGGGCATTTATTCCTACGAGCTGTTTCACTTTTACGGCGTGGAGACGATCATTCGTGTGGGCTCCGCCGGGGCGCTTCAGAATTCTTTGAAAATCGGCGATCTGGTTGTGGCGGCAGGATGCTCCTCCTTTACCCGGTATCTGGACCAGTTTGGGACGCCGGGGGCTTTTGCGCCGCTGGGGGACTTTGAACTGGCCGTTCGGGCCGTGGAGACTGCCCGAAAAAAGGGTTTCCGCTGCATAGCCGGGAACGTTCTGTCCAGCGACACCTTCTATGATGACGATGCCGAAGCACTGAAAAAGTGGCAGCGGATGGGGGTACTGGCGGTGGAAATGGAGACGGCGGCCCTGTATGCCAACGCGGCTCGGGCCGGGAAAAGGGCGCTGGGCATCCTTACCATTTCCGACTGTCCCTTCAAGGGAACAGCCACCACCGCCGAAGAACGGCAGAACGCTTTCACCGCTATGGTGGAAACGGCATTGGAGCTGATTTGATGGACGGAAAGGAAAAACTCGCCCTGGCCCGGGCGGAGCTGGAAATCATGGCCGTCGTCAATCAGAAAAAAAGTAAAACAGCACGTCCGCATCGAGGAGCCACAGTGCGCCGCCCTCAGCAGTCATGCTGACGGCAGCCCCTACACAGAATAAAAAGTAAGGAGAAACAACATGAAACGATTTTTTGCAGCAATTACAGCCCTGGTCCTGGCCCTGTCCCTCTTCGCCTGCGGGAAAAGCACGGCGGAAAAGTGGCAGGAGCAGTATGATACCGGCATGAAGTTCCTGACGGAGCTGAATTACGAGGAAGCCATCATCGCCTTTACGGCGGCAATCAAAATCGACCCCAAGAACGCGGAAACCTACCTCGGACGCGCCAGTGCATACATTTTCTCCGGCGAAACGGAGGAAACCCTGCGCTCCGCCCTCGCCGACTATGAAAAGGCCGTTGAGCTGGACGAAACCAATGTGGACGCCTGGCTGGGCCTTGCGGACGTGTATATCCGTATGGGCGAGTACGACATGGCCCTGGAGGTGCTGCGTGAGGCCCTGGACAAGACCGGGAACGATCCGTCTATCGCCGAAAAGATAGCGGAGCTCGAAAGCGGCAGCATTACCGATTCCTCCGGCAATATCCGCCGCCGCAGCCACTATAACGGCATCGGCGCGCTGATCGGCTATTTTACTTACACCTATGACAATGAGGGCTGGCGGAAAACTGTGACCGCCTATGACGCTGCCGGAAATCAGGTCGACTACGGGGAAAACACGCGGACCGATATGGGGAACATCAGTCAGGAAACCTCTTATATGGAGTACATTGAGGAGGATGCCGTCTGGCTCCAGAAGGTCGTTTCAGAATTCACGACTCATGATGACGGCAGCTCGGAGGAATCACAGACCTATTATGATCGGGACGGAAATATCGACAGTTATGGCCGCAACTACTATGATTCCGAGCACAAGTGCGTTAAAAGTGAATACTACGACCTGGATGGCGCTTTGATGGACTACAGCACCTGTACATATGACGCAGCCGGGAGATTGGTCAGAGACAGCCAATACCTTGAGGATGGCACTTTGGTGGCCTATACTGAGATAGAATACGACGAAAATGAAAATGCGAGCAAGATCAGTCGCTATGACAGTGATGGACAATTGACATCGTATACCCTGCATAAATACGATGCTGCCGGAAATTATCTGGGCAGCGAAGACTATGATGGTGACGGGAATTTACAAAATTCTTCTGTTGTGGATGAGTAAAAAAGAGCGGACTACCATTCCCGGCTTCCGCACCACCCTTTCCAAAGAAGAATTTTTTCGCACGGTCAATACGGTGGGGATGAGCCTCATCACCCAGACCGGGAGCATCGCCCCCGCCGACAAGAAGCTCTATGCCCTGCGGGACGTGACCGGCACGGTGGACAGCTTGCCGCTGATCGCCTCCTCGGTGATGAGCAAGAAGCTGGCCTCCGGCTGCGACGGGGTGGTGCTGGATGTCAAGGCTGGCAGCGGCGCCTTTATGAAGACTCCGGAGAGCTGGCAGAGGCCATGGTTTCCATTGGCGGGCGGGCCGGGATGCGGGCCTCCGCGCTGATTACGGACATGGACCGGCCCCTGGGCTGCGCCGTGGGCAATGCCATTGAGGTGGAAGAAGCCATGGAGACCCTCCGGGGAGGTGGCCCCGCCGATCTGCGGGAGCTGTCCCTTTCCCTGGCGGCAGAGATGATCCGGCTGGCTGGGCTGGGAGACAGGATTTCCAGCAGGAAAATGGCCGAGGAGGCATTGGACAGCGGCCGGGCTTTCGCTCTGTTTCAGCGGATGACGGAGGCCCAGGGCGGGAATCCGGCCGTTTTGGAGCGCCCCTTTCCCCGGGCAGCCTGCCGGATGGAAATCTGCGCGAAGCGGAGCGGCTTCATTACCGCCATGGATACCGAGGAGATCGGAGAGACGGCGGTTGTTTTGGGTGCGGGACGGAGCCGGAAGGACGATCCCATCGACTTGGGCGCGGGAATGCGACTGTTCCTGCGGACCGGCGACGCCGTCCGGGCAGGGGAGCCCTTGGCGGAGCTGTACACCTCGTCGGAATCCCGGCTGGAAGAGGCCGCGGTTCGGTTTCAGGCGGCGCTTTCCATCGGGGAGGAACCGCCTGCGTCTCGGCCGTTGATCTTTTCCCGGGTGGAGGAAAGCACGGCACAGGGGAGCATTTTCAGTTAGACGCAAGGGGAGGACATCCATGTTGGAGCAGGTCAAAAAGCAGGCAGTCCGCGGTGGCGGAAAGCGCGTCCTGGCGGCAGTGACAGCGCTGCTGCTGGGGCTCGCCATCACTGCCTGGACGGCGGCGTTGGATATTTTTCCGGCAAACGGGCCGTGGAGGCCGATGAAGAATCCGGATGTTTTCCGGATGGAGGCCGCCGTCCGGAGCAGCGGGTTGCGGCGGAGTGTCTATATGCAAATGGAAGAGCTCTCCCTGTATGCCACCGGCTATGAATTGGGAGAAGGCAGTGGCGCGCTGGCGATCTGTCTGGCCTCCCGGGATGGCGTCTGGTTCCCGATTTTAACGGATACCGCCGTCTATGACCAAATGGATTGGTATGGGATGATGGACGGCCATCATGGGAATTTCCGCTGGATGAAAAATCGGGCCCTGGAGCAGGAGATTGTGGACACCCTGCAGGCGGAGTATGGATTTTCGGAAAATGAGTTTCTTTCCATCGTGCTGGAACCCGCCCCGGCGCGGAGCCTTTGGTTGGAGGATTTTCTTTTCCTGCTGGCCGGGCTGACACTGGAGCTGCTGGGTCTGTGGATGCTTTTGGGACGGGCAGAACTGCGGTTTTCGCCGGCATGGAAAAGCCTGGCGGTATATGGCCCTCCGGTCGAGGTTGCCGCTGCCCTGGAGGCAGAGCTTTCCCGGAGCCGGGTGGCATATCCTTTGTTTACAGAAAACTGGATGATCGTCCGGCAGCCCTGGATGGGGACGATATTCATTCCCTTTGGCGATGTGGCTTGGTGCCACAAGGCAGTTATCGTCCGTGCCAGTGCCATAACTAGCTGTAGTGTTGTCCTTTATCTGCGGAGCCGACCCCGGCCTCTTAAG
>CAJMLQ010000190.1 GCA_905214265.1 uncultured bacterium | reverse complement strand
TGGTAGAAACGGTATCGGGTACAGGGAAAAATAATGTGCCGCCTCTTTCCTCATTATACCCTTTTCACCTGCTTTTTCAAGTGTTCAGCAGCGAAATTTGTTCAACGCTCTTTGGAGGCTCCAGTTTATTTGATAAACATAGCGTCCCCAAAGCTGAAAAAGCGATAACGCTCCGCAACAGCCGTGCGGTAAGCGTTCATGACATTGTCGTGGCCAGCAAAGGCTGAAACCAGCATGATCAGAGTACTTTCCGGCAGATGAAAATTGGTAATCAGCCCGTCGAGCACTTTAAATTGATAGGAGGGGTAAATGAAAATATTCGTCCATCCCTCCGCTTCCCGGATTTCGCCGCAATACGTCGCAACACTTTCCAAAGTACGGCAGCTGGTAGTCCCAACCGCGATGACCCTGCCGCCCGATCGCTTCGTCTCATTGATCAGATCTGCGGTTTCCTTAGGAAGGTGGTAATGCTCTGAATGCATCTTGTGCTCCAGGATATTTTCTTCCTTCACCGGGCGGAAGGTTCCCAGGCCGACATGAAGGGTCACTTTGGCAATCCGGACGCCCATAGCCTCCAACTCCGCCATCAGTTCCCTGGTGAAATGCAGGCCGGCCGTAGGGGCCGCAGCGGAACCAAGTTCATGGGAATAAACCGTCTGATACCGCTCTTTATCCTCCAGTTTTTCGGTGATATAAGGAGGCAGCGGCATTTGTCCGATCTTATCCAGAACTGTAAAGATATTTTCTTTACAGTCAAACTCCACCAGACGGTTTCCACCGTCCACCACATCAAGAACGGTCGCCTTCAACAGCCCGTCCCCAAAAAGAAAGCGGGAGCCTATCTTTGCGCGGCGGCCCGGCTTCACTAAAACCTCCCAGCGATTCTGCTCCTTCTGTTCCAGCAGAAGAAATTCCATGTTGGCGTCGGTGTCCTCTTTAACGCCATAAAGGCGTGCCGGAAGGACCCGGGAATCATTCACGACCAGCAGATCACCCTTGCGGAGTAGCTTTGTCAAGTCGCGGAAATGATGATGGGCAATGGCGCCGGTTTCGCGATCCATGCACATCAGACGGGAGGCGTCCCGTGGCTCTACGGGAGTCTGGGCAATCAGCTCCGGAGGGAGCTCGAAGAAAAAATCACTTTTTTTTAACATATCCATGCTTTTGTTCATCCGTTCTGCCGTGAAACAACGGCATATATTTTGAGAAGCGCGCTGCACCCGTTCCCAACGAGGAAAGATTCATGGAATCCCAATGGAAATTACGGAATCTTTTTCAAAAACTAATTGACACCCGTATGGCAAAATGGTATGATAGATTCAGCCAAGTCAATATTCCGGTCAGAGGAGCGGATTTTAAGAGTAAGCTGTCGGAGGTTTCCCGAAACCGCAGAACACAGCCCAAAGGGAAAGCCGCCGAAGGGGATTCGTCGGGTATGGATCTGCCTGACCCTGCGTTGAAGAAGCGCCGGGTTGTCATCACGGGTGTGGTGGAGAGCTGATGCCGGATGGGAATCTCGCAGACGCATTTCTGCGGGCACATCCGAACGCAGTATCTATTATAATCCATGATGAACCGGTTTTCAACCGGTTTTTTTCATACTATTCGGTGAAAACGCCTCATACACTGGAAATAGGCAGACTGTGCTCCGCAAAACGGGGTTTCAGAACGACGACAAAAGGATGGGTATGGTAATGAAAACGTATCGAGTTGGGATTATCGGCGCAACGGGAATGGTCGGCCAGCGTTTTGCCACTTTGCTGGAAAATCATCCTTGGTTCAAGGTAACAGCCCTGGCGGCCTCTGGAAAAAGCGCTGGAAAGACATATATGGAAGCTTTAAATGGCCGCTGGGTCATGAAAAATCCGATTCCTGCTCAAATGGCCGGCATGGTCCTGCTGAACGCAGCAGAAGACATCGAAAAAATGAAGCAGCTGGTAGACTTTGTTTTCTGTGCCGTCAATATGAGCAAGGCGGAGACAAAGGCACTGGAGGAGGCCTACGCCAAGGCGGAAATTCCGGTTGTCTCCAACAATTCTGCCAACCGCGGACTGGACGACGTCCCTATGGTGGTGCCGGAGCTGAACGCTGGTCATATTGCCGTCATTGACACCCAGCGGAAGCGCCTGGGAACGAAGCGTGGCTTTATCGCCGTAAAGTCCAACTGCTCCCTCCAAAGCTATGTGCCGGCCCTTCATCCGCTGAAGGACCTCTACGGCCTCACCCGCGTACTTGCCTGCACTTATCAGGCGATTTCCGGCGCGGGGAAAACCTTTGAAACCTTCCCGGATATCGTCGACAACGTTATTCCCTATATCGGCGGCGAGGAGGAAAAAAGCGAACTGGAGCCGCTGAAAATCTGGGGTACGGTGGAAAACGGCAGAATCGTCAATGCTCACTCCCCGAGCATCACAACGCAATGCCTCCGCGTACCAGTAAGCGACGGCCACACCGCCGCAGTGTTCGCTTCTTTCGAGAAAAAACCGGATCTGGAGGAGATCAAGCGGGTTTGGGCGGAATTCCAGGGCGAAGCGCAGCGTCTAGCCCTTCCCTCTGCTCCGAAACAGTTCCTGCACTACTTTGAGGAAAACGATCGTCCCCAGGCCAAACTAGACCGCAACCTGGAAAACGGCATGGCAGTTTCTATCGGTCGTCTGCGCCCGGACAGTCAATACGATATCAAATTTGTCTGTCTTTCTCACAACACGCTGCGCGGCGCTGCTGGCGGCGCAGTCCTGATGGCGGAGTTGCTGGCGGCAAAGGGCTATTTGGATTAACGCACGAAATTGGGAGGAAACTATTTTGAAGAAGAGAATCTTTACCGGCGCCGGTATCGCGATCATTACCCCGATGCTTCCGGATGGCGGTATCAACTGGCCGGAGCTCGGCCGAATTATTGACTGGCAGATTGAAAATTCCACCGATGCTATTATTGTGTGCGGAACCACAGGCGAATCCTCCACCATGACCGACGAGGAGCATCTGGAGGCGATCCGCTTTACCAAAGAACGCGTCGCGGGACGAGTTCCCGTCATCGCAGGGGCTGGCTCCAATGATACTGCCTATGCGGTCAATCTTGCCAAAGAGTCCAAGCAAGTGGGCGTAGACGGACTTCTGGTCGTAACTCCTTATTACAATAAAACTTCCCAGCGCGGCCTGATTGCCCATTACAACAGAATCGCGGACGCTACGGATCTTCCTATGATCGTCTACCACATCCCCAGCCGCACCGGCGTTACAATCGCTCCCAAAACCTTCCGGGAGCTTTCGAAGCACCCCAATATCGTGGCGGTAAAGGAAGCCTGTGGGAACATCTCCCAGATCGCGGAGACCAAATACCTCTGCGGGGACGAACTGGATCTGTACTCCGGAAATGATGACCAGATCCTGCCGATCCTGTCTCTGGGAGGTATCGGCGTGATCTCTGTGCTTTCCCACGTGGCTCCAAAGGTGACCCACGATATCTGCCAGCTTTATTTTGACGGAAAAGTCACGGAAAGCACCAAGCTCCAATTAGAGTACATGGATTTGATCCACGCGCTCTTTATCGACGTCAATCCCATTCCGGTCAAAGAGGCTGTCAATCTGATGGGATTTTCAGCCGGTCCATGCCGGATGCCACTGTATCCCATGAGCGATGCGGACCGGGAAATCCTGATCGCCGCCATGAAAAACCACGGCTTGCTGAAATAACTGCGCGGGGCGGATTCCGGTCCGCCCCGCATTTTTAAGGAAAAGGAATGTGAAATTATGCTGAAACTCATGCTTTGCGGATGCCAGGGAAAAATGGGGCATGTCATTGAGGAATGCGTCAATGCCCGCAAAGATTGCCAGATTGTGGCGGGCATTGACCTGAATACCGAAGAAAAAAGGAATTTTCCCGTATACAAGACCCCTGCGGACAGCTTGGAAACTGTTGACGTCATTTTGGACTACTCCCACCCGAATTCCCTGGACGGGCTGCTGGAATACGCACTCTCCCACCGGACGCCCCTGGTCATTGCCACCACAGGCTACAGCGACGCGCAGATCGGACGAATCCACGAGGCCGCGAAACAAATCCCTATTTTCTTTACTTTCAACATGTCGCTGGGCATCAACCTGCTGGCGGAACTGGCGAAAAAGGCCACCGCTGTACTGGGCGGTCAGTTTGATATCGAAATCGTAGAAAAGCACCACAACCGCAAAGTTTTTTTGGGTAATAGGGAAAATCCATAATCACATAAAAGCCGCAAAAG
>CAJMLQ010000189.1 GCA_905214265.1 uncultured bacterium | reverse complement strand
ACCTGATGCGCGGGAGCTGAATACTGACCCTGCCGTCCAAGCGCTGGCGTTGGATCTGGTGCGCAGGCGAGAGCGTGGGAGCCTTTTTTCCACGCTTTTCTGGCTGCTGGTCTATCCCCTTCTGCTCCTTCGTGGAGGAGTGCTGCTGACAATGACTAAAATCGGGACGTGGAGATTTCTTTGGGCCGCAGTGTTGGTACTCTGGGCGGTATGGACGTCTGCGGCTGCGATGGTTTCTCTGCGGCGGCTGCGAAAAAAGCTGGCCGCCGGAGAATCCCTAAACCACCGGAAAAATTGGAAACGGAATGCCAGACGGCACCAGCTGGGGCTGTTTCTCTTTCTGGTGCAGGCTACCGCATGGGTGATCTGCATGCTGAGCGCGTGGAAAGCAGACGTTATGGAAACCAACATCCGATCTCTAGTGGAGGATTCCGAGCCCTATCCTTTCGCAACCCTGGCGGATCTGGCCGCCGACGGAACATACCGGCAGGAGGATTCCTACCACAGCAACCGGGTGGAACGACGCTCAGACTGGCTGGCGCCGGTGATCATCGAATACCGGGAACACGGCTCCGGAAAAACGGAAGCCGGAGAACAGTTCCAGGGAGGCCTGACCATTGAGTATTACGAGACAACCGCTCCCTGGCTTGCACGAGAAATCGGACGAGAGTACCTGGCAGAAGCCAAAAGCAGCAAGCATTACAAAGAAATCTTTTTGGAGGAGCTAGGTACGGATTGGTCGGCGGCTTATCTGGAATATTTTCCAACGATCCTTCTGCAGAAGGACCGCCGGATCCTACGGATTACGTTTTATCAAACTGCGGACTACACCATTCCCATGGAAGAATGGGCAGAGTTTTTCGCTGCACATTTCTCGGAACAAAAATCGGACTCGTAAGAAACCGCGAAGATGCCATTCCCTTTGAAAACACATAAAAACTCGCCGTCCCAAATGGACGGCGAGTCTGCTTTTATCCTGCGGGTTTTTCACTGTCCTGCGCCAGATGTCTATAAGCCTTATAATCGGCTAATCGGCATCCATAGTGTCTGCAACGCTGGTGATATCGACAATATTGGGCTTTTCTGCTATTTTCCGAAAGCCGCTTTCCACAAGGTCTTGGCTGCTGTGGAAAAGCTGCTTTCAGAAAAAAGCTTTTCGAAGATTTCAAGGAAGGTCGCACCGGTATTTTCCGCGGATACCACAGTTCGAGCCGTTTTTGGATCATCGGTGATCAGGTCATCCACCCGCATTTCATTGAGCTTCTGCAGCCGGTCTCTGTCATTAACTGTCCATGCGTAGATCAGCTTGCCACGGTTATGAAGCTCGCGAACCATGGCGGCCGTGATAAAGTCCGAACGGATGCTGAACAGATCCACGTCCTCCATATCGTAGAATCTTCCGTAAGCCACCGAAAGGACATATCCGGTCTGCAGCTCCGGCGCAAGCTCCTTGACCTTCCGAAGGACGCTGTACTGCTGGGAGGTTATGACACACTGACTTTCAAAATGGTTCTCACGGACAATCCGGACGACCTCCTCCTCCAGGTTCCGCTCGCGGCCGGTAGATTTCAGTTCAATGTTCAGAAAAGCTTTGCCGTCTGCAAATTGGACGGTTTCTTCCAGGGTGGGAACTTTTTCACCAGCAAATTCCGGGGAAAACCAGCTGCCAACATCGTAGTCCTGTACCTCCTCCCAGACAGCATCCCAGACGTTCCGATTCACACCGGCGGTCCGACGGAAATTGCTGTCGTGGAGAATGATAATGGTCCCATCGGCCAGCTGCTGGACGTCCAGTTCGATGCAGTCCGCCTGCGCGTCCACCGCCGCCTGGAAGGCCGCCATGGTGTTCTCCGGCGCACGGGCGGAATTTCCTCGATGGGCTGTGATGCGCGGCTGCTGCAAGGCTTCCAGGGTCCCAAACCGTCCGCTTTCGATTTCCGGCAAAATGTAATTGACGCTCATCACGGAGATCAACAAAAGCGCAGTAACCGCAATTCCCCATTTCCGGTGAAGATGAGCTGTTCGGGATGGAAGGCCCAGCTCCCGGGGTGCAGGACTCCGCTCCTGTTTCTGCTCCTTGAGCCTGTAAAACTCGCTGCTGACGGCGGTAAAGGCGATGGGAATGGTCAAGCAGGACCCGACGATCAGGAGCAGGATATTGATCCAATGAAACGCCTCCAGGAAAACCGTTATTCCCATACTTCCGGGGACGAAAATCCTGGATATTAGGAAAGCCGTTCCCCAAAAAATCAGATAGAGAAGAAGTAGGCCCCCGTGCGCCGCCCCCTCCCAAAGCAGAATCCTGCCAAGGGCTGCAAGATAGTGCCCACGGATCAGCCGGGAGCTGGCGCGGCAGGATTCCCGGAACGGCTTGCGTTCCAAGACAAAATAGTGGATACTGAAGACCCAGCGGGCCGCCAGAAAAAAGAAAACCGCCAGGAATGCCAGGCAGCTCAGAAATAGGACCCGACGGTGGATGATATACTGCACGACGAAATCCGGCACGCGGATCGTTGTAAGGTAGCCAGAAACTAGGGCGAAGTTGGTAAGCGGAATAATCAACACCAAAAACGGAACCATCAATAGGTTCCGAGGACGGAAAATCCTTCCGGCACAGCGAAGAGAGGATGCAAAAAGCTGCATCGGACGCGGAGATTTCCCGAATCGTTTCAAATGAAAGTACAAAGACATTGCGGCCATTTCCACCAAGACAAAATACGCGAGGACAAAAAGGATGGCGGCCGTCCCCAAGGCGGCCAGCGGATTGCGGAGGTAAATTCCCAGGTTGTCATTGGTGAGATAGGAAAGGCCGGCTGCACGAATGGAAAGCCGGAAAAGTACCAACAGGGCCGGCGTCACGACGGCGGCTCCAATCAGTTTGTAAAGAAGCTCGAACTGAAAAAAGCTCCGGCCATGCCGCAGAAGTTCTAAATTTTCCCGAAAAAAGCGTTTCATTCCCAGCCCCGTTTCTCCTGGCAGATTGCGGCTTGACTACAGGCAACGTTTCGCACCGTTTTGGAAGCCTTTCTTCGCTTCAGGAAAGGCCTTGCGATTATTATACCACAGATTTTCCAGGACGGAAAGTGCGAACCGTACCGAATCGCAAAGGAATTCATTGGAGGTTCTGCACTAACGGGCGCATTTCACCGGCCAAATAAAGGGAACCGGCAATGCAGATCATCCCCTCCTTCCCTGCTAGAGAGCAGGCTTCCCAGTAAGCTTCCTCCGGCCCAGACGCACAGCGGATATCCGGACAGGTTCCCTGTGCAACGGCGGCGATATTCTCCGGCACAGCAGAGCGAGGATTGTCCACTGACAAGGCAATAACCTTGTCAAAGCAGGCGGACAGCGTTCCGACGGAATGTTTCCAGTCTTTGTCTGCCAGCATTCCGATGATGCCGATTTTCGGAGTATTGGAGATGATTCGCAGCGCATTCGCCAAAGCGGCGATCCCCTGAGGATTATGCGCGCCGTCCAGCACTACCAGCGGCTTCTCTCGCAGGATTTCAAACCGGGCCGGAAAGCGGATCTCTGCCAGGCCCTTCCGAATATCCCGGAGAGAGACCGGAAACTGCCCGGAAATTGCCCGGAGCGCTTCCAGGGCAGTCACAGCGTTGTACACCTGATGGCGTCCAGCCAAGCCTAAACAATACTCCTGACCGTTCCAGCGGAAAACAGAACCTTCTGCGCCGGACGAAAGAATTTCCACTGATGCAGCATTTGGGAACAGCAGTGTGGAGCCGGTTTCCGCGCATTTTTCCATGATAACCGCCACAGTTTCCGGGTCTTGAAGGGGGTAAAGGACGGTTTTCCCGCCTTTGATAATTCCAGCCTTCTCGAAGGCGATCTTTTCCACAGTGCCGCCCAAAATAGCGGTATGATCCAAAGAAATGGCCATGATAACCGACACCAGCGGGCATGGAATGACATTGGTGGCGTCAAATCGGCCGCCCAGGCCCACTTCCAGGACCACAACGTCGCACCGCTCCTCCGCAAACCAGAGGAACGCCAGCGCGGTATTGAATTCGAATTCTGTGATCAGAAGGCCCTCTCCCTCCAGAGCGAGGACCTCTTTCCGAACCCATTCAACCAGACGGACAAAGTCCTCTTTGGGAATCCACTCGCCGTTTATCTGGAATCTCTCCCGGAATTCGACCACGTAAGGGGAAATGTACATGCCGGTGCGGTAGCCGGCGGAGTGCAGAACCGCCGCCGTCATGGCGGTGCAGGAGACTTTCCCATTGATCCCTGCAATATGAAGAAAGGAAAGCGATATCTGGGAATATGCCAGCAGATCCAACAGAAGTCACAAACAGGCAAGACC
>CAJMLQ010000188.1 GCA_905214265.1 uncultured bacterium | reverse complement strand
AAGAAGGCTTTCTGGTGCCGTGCCGGATGCCCATCCTCCTCAAGCAAAAGTGTATACTCTAAGCACCCGGTACAGCCATCTCTCTGCGTCAGGGAAATGGCGCCGGGATTTTTTATTTCCGGCGGCTTCTCCCTCGGAAGCGTCCAGTATGAATACGGAAGGAGCCTTGCTATGGAGCCAAACCTGCAGCCAAACCCATTGGAAACGGATCCCATACCCAAACTGATCGTTCGATACGCCGTTCCCACCTCACTGACACTGATGGTCAACTACCTCTATAACATCGTGGATCAGATCTTTGTCGGACAGGGCGTGGGCATTACAGGAATGGCAGCCACTAATATCGCGTTCCCGCTGACCATTCTGGTCAATGCTGTGGCATTGATGCTGGGAGACGGATGTGCCGCCAATATCAGTCTGTGCCTGGGTCGGAAAGAGCAGCGGGAGGCGGACAGCACCATCAGTCACGCCCTCACCCTGATCTTGGCCAGCGGTCTGCTGGCCGCTCTGGCCTGCGGCATCTTCGCCCCGCAGATCGTAGTCCTTTTCGGCGCGACGTCGACTGCCTATGCAGAGTCTCTGTCCTATATGCGCGCCATCGCATGGGGGATCCCGTTCCAGCTCCTTTGTCCCGCCTTCACCGCCATTATCCGGGCAGACGGCTCCCCGCAGTACATGATGAAGTGCATGATGACAGGGGCGGTCATCAATCTGATCCTGGACCCTATCTTTATCTTTCCGCTGAAGATGGGCGTTGTGGGCGCCGGGATCGCCACGGTGATCGGGCAGGTGGCTGCTGGATGCCTGGCCCTGCTCTACCTGCGCCGCCTCAAAACCGTTCATATCCGGCGGGAGGACCTGCGCCCTACACGGAAGCTGACCTGTCGTATTCTGGCACTGGGCCTCCCCAGCTTGCTTACGCAGATGCTCTCCGCTCTGGTGCAGATTACCCTGAACAATCTGATGCGGGCCTATGGAGCCGCCACAGTCTATGGCAGTGACATTGCCTTATCCGTCTACGGCATGATGATGAAGGTCTACCAGATCGCTCACTCCATGTTCGTCGGGGTGTCCTCTGCCATCCAGCCCATCAACGGCTATAATTTCGGCGCCAACCACTATGCGCGGGTCCAAAAGACATTCCATATAGCTTCTCTTATTGCAGTAGGCATTTCAGTGGTGTGGTTTCTCATTTTCATGGTGTTCCCGCGGCAGATCGCAAGCTGCTTTGTATCGGACAATGCGCTCTATCTGGATTGCGCACAGCACTGCTTCCGGCTCTATATGCTGGCCTTTTTCCTGTATGGCCTTCACATGACCTCAGCCTCCTTCTTCCAGGGGATCGGCCGGCCTGGTAAGTCCCTGCTGATTCCTCTGGCCCGGCAGGGCTGCTTCCTGATCCCTCTGGCGCTTCTGCTATCCCGCTCCTTCGGGCTAGACGGCGCACTTCTGGCCGCACCGATAGCCGATGCTCTTGCGTTCCTGCTCTGCCTGCTGCTGGCCCGCTGGGAATTTCGAAGTTGGAGAAGAAAGGGCTGGCTGTGCAAAGGAGAGCGCAAATATCGCGCATCATAAGCGCACATGTTCCGAAGCCCCTGGATCGAGCATTTATAAATGAAAATCTATCATTGGGAGGACGATTCCCATGACAACGCGGACCCTTTCATTGCAGTTGGAGGAAGATTTCACCACACATACAGCCGCACTGTTTGTAAGCCATGTCAATGTCTTTCAGAGCACCATCCGCATAATCGCCGGTGAGCGAAGCATCAATGCGAAAAGTCTTCTCGGGGTCGTCTCCTTCGGCTTTCGTCAGGGACAGCAGGTACAGGTCGCTGCAGACGGCCCTGACGAAGCCGAAGCTGTAAACGCGTTGTCGCAATTTTTCCAGTCTTCTGCTTCCGCATGACTTGTCTGCATATAGGAGATGGAGAAGAACCTCAATGAAGCCATTCAACACAAAAGAGAGATTCTCTATTCCGAACCTGATGGGATATTTTCGGCTCCTCCTCATTCCGGTATTCTGTTACCTCTATCTGGCAAAAGAAGCGTACCATTGGGCCGCAGGTGTTGTCCTCCTCTCCAGTCTCACGGATCTGTTTGATGGGATGATCGCAAGAAAGTTCAACATGATCACAAATTTGGGCAAGGCGCTTGACCCGATCGCGGACAAACTGACACACGGTGCATTGGCTCTTTGTCTGGCCTTCCGCTATCCCCAGATGTGGGTCCTGTTTGGTCTTATGGTGCTCAAGGAGGGCTACATGGTGGTTATGGGCCTGCTCTTTTTCAGAAAAGGGAAAATGCTCAATCTGAAAATATCTTAGGCATACGAATTCCTCCACACCCGTGTGACTTTTCTATCAAATGATCCATTTGAAGATGTGAACGGTTTTCCCTTTTGGGAGAAACAAAAATGTAACACGAGCGCATACTTACTTTTGCAGGCCGGCTCCGTATGGAGCGAATACACATGCATTAAGACAACCATTTTATTTATTTGGTCATTTTTGATGGACATTTTATGTAAGGAGATCCGGTAGAATTTCCGGTCCTGATGGCTGCGTTCTACGGCCTGCGTAGAAGTGGGGTTATGGGACTGCGGTGGAGCGCAATCGACTTTGAGGGAAATACTCTCACGGTCGACCATACTGTGGTCCAGTATCGTTCCGATGGCAAGAACCGGATGAAAAACAAATCCAGCTGCAGAACGATGCCGCCGGTTCCCCAGTACCGGGAACTTCTGTTGCGGATGCAGGAACGGAAAGCCGCTTGTAAAGAGTTCTGCGGAAACTGCTACACGGAGTCGGAGTACATCTATGTCAACGAGCTGGGTATCCCATATAAGCCTAATTTTGTGTCCGACCATTTCAAACGGGTCCTGAAGCAGCACGGCCTTCGTCCGATTCGTTTCCACGATTTCAGATATACGTGCGCATCCCTGCTTCTGAAAAACGGAGTCGCGGTGAAGGATATTCAGGATTGGCTGGGACACTGCAGCTACGCTACAACCGCCAATATCTACGCGCACCTGGACACGGATTCCAAGAAACAGCCTGCAACGAAAATGAACCAGACAGTCAGCATCACCCCTGGCATCTCAGCCGCGATTTAAGCCGGAGGAGAGAACTCGGGGAGAGAACCGGGCTTCAAAAAGAAAATACTCAGGTTTTCAATTCATGAAAAACCTGAGTATTTTCAACTGGTGCCAGTGGTGGGACTCGAACCCACACGGTGTCGCCACCAACGGATTTTGAGTCCGTCACGTCTACCAATTCCATCACACTGGCCGGTGGATACTGGTTTATTATACAGGAGGTCGGAGCGAAATTCAAGTCCTTTTTCTCACGCCCTGACGCCGTACCGCTCCGCACGCAGGACGATCCGCCGGGCCCAGCGGCTATGGGTGTTGTACTCGTTCATCCGGCCGCCGTCCTCACTGGCAGAGACCAGACTGCCGCTGCCGGTATCCCAGTTCAGGATAGCCCGGGCGTCCGCGTAATCCCGCTGGGAGACGCGGAGCATTTCGTTCACCACGGGGATCTGATTGGGATGGATGACGGTCTTGCCGGTGAAGCCATTCAGCAGATCCAGCTCCATCTCCCGGCGCAGCCCCTCTTCCCATCCCTCGCCGGAGTAATACTCCCATACCGGGCCGGACACCACGTATTGAGTGCCGAAAGCCGCCACGATGTCGATGAGGATATCCGCCACCGGGCGCAGGTCGTAGATGGTCCGATTTGCCGGACGGCGCAGGCCGAAGGCGTGGGAGAGGTCGTTCCCCCCCACCCGGATGTTTAAAATGGAGCCAGACACGGTGTCCAGCTGGGCCCGCACCTCCGTCAGAGCCTCCCGGCGAGTCTGCGGGGGAATCATGGCCGCAGACTCAAACACCGGCATATAGAAGTACTCCTCCGTCCGGCCGATGGAGCGGATGGCTGCAAGATAGGCCCCGCAGTTCTCCAGGAAAAACTTGGGCAGGATGAATCCGCGGAGAATGGAGGAAAACGGGGCGTACTCCTCCGCCAGCCGCAGCAGCTGCTCCGGTGACCGGACCCGGACAAAAATGGGCGGCAGAAAAAAGGAGCCGCCCTCCGCAGCGGACGCGATCCGGGACAGCGTCCCCCGCAGCATCCGCTCCGCGTCCGCCACGGCGTCCTCCCGCACCGTGTCCTCCAGGCAGAACGCCAGAGAATACGGCGTTGGAAACCGCTGCTCCACAATCGCGCCCACAATCGACCCGTGGGCGTTGGCAGGGCAGTAGAGCAGTGCTCCCACGTCATATCCAGTCAACTTGCTTCTCATGCTCATCCTCTTTTACCTTCAGATCAGCGGCCGGCTTC
>CAJMLQ010000187.1 GCA_905214265.1 uncultured bacterium | reverse complement strand
GGCAAAAGTGCCGCAGGTCAGCAGGGAGTGGATCTCAATGCGCTCCCGGGCGTTTTTCACGTCCACCGGCCCGATAGTGGCGGCGCAGGGCGGCACATCGGCGACATAGCCGGACTGGCCGAAGACGCCGTGAAGGGAGTTCTGGGCGATGGTCAGCGGGTGCAGCTTGAGGATGCGGGCCTCCTGCTGGAGGTATTCCTCCATGGTGGGGCAGATAAACTCCTCCACCGGGTCGATAAAGGCCATGTGGCCGGTCCAGCCGGGGCTGGAGTAGCAAACGTCGGCACCGCCCTCGCCGCAGTCTGTGATCATTTTAGAGTAGTCCTTGATGTTTTGGTTGGTGGGGTAGTGGACGTTCTCCAAGGGCATCCGCAGGTCCTCGTCGATCTGGTAGACCAGGTACTTGAGCAGGGAGTGGGCGAACCCGGCCTGATAGGTCACCGGCGCGATGTTGCCGTTTTCGTCGGCCCATTCGTCCATAGCGAAGATGTGGACGTTGCGGCAGTTGACCCGGTGGTAGTTGATGAGCTGGGCCACGGGGATGTAGGTCTCCGGCTCAGGATTGCCCAGGATCAAAGTGAGCTTCCGGTTCAGGTCGTCGGATTCCTTGATGCGGGTGAAGATGTCACCGATGACCACCGGATGAGGGTTGAGCATGACCTTGATCTTGAAGTCGGGGTTGGGGTGTTTTTCCAGGTCTTTTCCGCTGATTTTTCGCAGTCGTTCACAGAGTTCCCGATCCTTGAAGGGCACAAAATCGGCGGGAGTAAAGTTCCAGGGTGCAGGCGGGTCAAAAAAATTCACAGCCATCTGTCATTCTCCTTTGTCAAAAGTCAAGTACAGGCTCTCCGTCCAGAAAGACCTGTTTTACGTTCATTTGTTGATCCACTAGGACCAGGTCGGCAGCTTTCCCTCGGCCGATCTCCCCCCGTTCCTTCATGGCAAGGAGCTGTGCGGGATTTCGGGAAGCATAGCGGAACACATCCGCCAGTCCGCAGCCGGTGTGCTTCATCATGTTGCGGCAGGCAGCGTCCAGCGTGAGCTTGGACCCAGCAATCTGTCCGTCAAAATCGAAATTGATATCGGTGACGCCGTCGTACCCCTCCGGTATCGGCCCATCAAAGACGCAGGCGTCGGAGACCAGGATCACCCGATTCCTTCCCTTGATCTTAACCACCAGCCGGAGCATGTAGGGGTCCACATGGATTCCTACGGAATCGCAGATGAGCTCGGCATAGATGTCGTCGTTGTAGTTGACGGCTTCATCCACGCAGACGCCCCGGCATTCCGGGTATTTGTCCAGGGTTCCGGTGGCGTTAGTGTGATGGGTGGCTAGCCGGAGCCCATCAGGAATATACCGTTCCACCTCCTGCGGCGTGGCCTCACTGTGGGCCACCGACAGCACCACCGAGGGAATGCGCTCCTTCAGGTCCCGGACAAACTCCGGAATGCCTTCCCGTTCCGGGGCCAGGCACCAGACCTTGGCGAAATCCCCGGCGGCTTCCACCAAGGGGAGGTAATCCTCCCGGCGGATGGGGCCGGCCCAGCGGTTACTCTCCAAATCACAGCCGAACTTGGGATTCAAATAGGTCCCCTCCATATAAGCACCGCGGATAATGCGGCCGGCGCCTTTCCGGGAGGCCGTCCGCAGCCGGTCCAGGGCTTCCATCTGTTCCCGGGCGTCCATGTTGATGTACAGCGCCGGAAGGACGGAGGTGACCCCGTGACGAAGGAGAGTGTCCGAAGCGGAGTCCGGGTCCTGCCAGATCCAGACGCCATTGGCGGCATGGGTGTGGATGTCGATGAGCCCTGGCCCCAGAAAAAGCCTCTTTCCGTCGAGAACCTCCGCCTCATTCGGGATGGGCAGCTTCCGTGCAGGCCCAAAATCCGCAATCTGCCCGCCGTCCAGCAGCAGGACAGCGTCGGGCAGGATGCAGTCGGCCAGCACCAGGTTGACGTTGGTAATTGCGCGCACAGAAAAGCCCCCTTTGTCAGCGAACTTTCTCCGAAAGCTCCAGCAGCCGCTGAGTGATCTCATAGGCGGCCGTGACCGCAAATTGGCTGCTCATGGCCATGCGGATCTCGTACCCGCCGTTATCAAATGCGTCCAGGGTTGGGATATATCCTGCGTAATTGTTGGCCAGCCCTACCACAAAGCAGGGCCGCCCCGGGGTTTTCCGCTTGAGCCGCAGGCCCATTTGGCAGAACCCCTCCCCCGGAATGGTGTAGAAAAGTGCATCCCCCACTCGAAGCACCTGAAGGTCTACATTGATGTATTCCGCCAGATTTTTGTATTTTTGATAGTCCATGGCGTAGTATTCGTCAGGCAGCCCGTCCAGCTGGTCCGGGATGATTCCGCCGCAGCGTTCCACCAGTTCATCGGCCCAGGCTTCCGTTTCCGGACTCAGAGGCCGGCGTGCGATGCTGACCTGGTGGTAGGCTATGCGCACATCCCTGGTATCCGCCGTGGAAATATCCGGCAGCGCCGCAGAGACCTGCCCGGCCACCTCCTTGCCAATGCGGTAGGCTTCATCAAAATCCCGTCCCTGCTGGGAATCCCAGAGATTGATGTGGTTGATATTCCCCTCTGCGCCGTTGGCGAAAAAGACCAGAACATCCTCCCCAAAACGTTTGCGGAGTTCCTCGTCCAGTCCCCAGACCCAATCCTTTGAATAAGCGTTCCCATACCCCACCAAAACGGCTGGATGAAGGGCGAAGTTCACATAAACTCCCCGGAGCTTTCCATCAGCGTCCGTCAGTTTCATAATGCCGATCTCCGGGTCGATGACGCCGTCGGTCCCGGCGATTTCTTCCACAGGAAGCTCTTCCCAGTTCATCCGCAGGCTGCCATCCTTCATCCAGATGCGCCGCACGTAGCTGACGCTGTCCAGCCGGGCGGAACCAAAGCCCACCCGTCCATCGAACAGACTGTCACAAGCTTCTCGGACGCCTTTCCCAATGGCGTGGGAGATTTTTTCCGCATAATCCAGAATTTCCGCCGAAAGCAGATTGACGTCCGGAGCGGAGTGGGTGTGGATGGCGTTCAGCAGAATGTTCTCCGGCCTGACCCCGGCGTTGACGGCCGCGGCTTCCTTGATCCGCAGCGAAAAGGTTTCCGGCACCCCCAACAGATCCACCTCAATGAGGACCACTCGCTCCTTCTCTCCCTGGAGGACGATGATGTTGGCGTAAAGCGGGTCATGGACCGCCCGGGCCACCGAGTCGGCATGGGCGTTTCCCCCCATGGGCAGTGCCGCGTCCGGCGTGATGTCCACGCGTTTTAATCCAATGCGCAACGGTATCCCCCCTTGCTTATTCGCCGATGATCTGGACCTGGCAGATCCGTTTGCGGGCCCGGACCTGGTCCCAATCAATGAAATAGACATAGCCGAATTCCCCCAGCTGGAGGTCGCCGTCAGCCAGAACGATGGTCTCCGACCGGCCGAAGAAGCAGGAGCGCAGATGGGCGTCGGTGTTCAGGCTGGTCCATTCGCCCACTTCCTTGGCGACGTTCATGGCAAAGTCGATGTGTTTGGGGCCGGGGTGCATGTACTGCCCTTCCACCCGGCAGGTGGGGATGAGCTTCTCCATGATGCCGCAGAGGTCGGCCTGCAAATACTCCTGCCCGAAATAGGTCTTGTCGTGGGAGCATTCCTGAATCATGACGCTGCAGGTGGTGTGCTGGGAATAGACTACGCAGATGCCGTTTTTAATTCCGCTGCGGGCGATGACTTCCTTCACCGGGATGGTGACGTCATGGAAGGTGGGGTTCAGACCCCGGGATTGAAGCTCAATGCATTCGCGATAAACTGGCATGATAAAGACCTCCTGAATATAAAAATGATAATGAAAACCCATAGAAAAATAGGAAAGCACCCGGAATTTCTCAAGCGTGGCGTTCATCCCACGCCCGACGGACGGCAGCCAGCATCTCATCAATCATAGCCGCGGGGTCCGGCGCCTTGAGAATGCCGCTGGTGGAACCGGTGGCGTCGGCCCCGGCCCGGATCATGCGATAGACGTCCCGCCCGTCCTTGATTCCGGCGGCAGGGAGCACCTGAATGGCGGGGTTTACAGATTTGACCGCATCAATGGCTGCCCGGACATACTCTTCATCAGCCGCCTGCCCCGTGCCGATGAGTTCCGTGGGTTCGGCGACAATGATGTTGGGGGAGAAATGGGCGATGGCAGCGGCTTCCTGCAGCGAGTCGGCGCAAACGATAGTCATCAGCCCCACCTCGTCAGCCCGCTGGATGGCCCGGCGCAGATCGGAGACGGTCATGGGCTTTTCGGCGTGATTAAGCATAACTCCCGCTGCACCCGCAGCCTTTACCGCTTCCGGCAGAACAGAGCCGAGGCCGCGTCCCACT
>CAJMLQ010000186.1 GCA_905214265.1 uncultured bacterium | reverse complement strand
ATATATGTACTATGCTGCTTCATCTCACTGAGAGTGCGGGACTCGTTGGCCATGAGCTTTTCGACCTGCTCCAAAATCTCCTCCGCATCCTCCGGACGTATTACAACAATTCCGTCGCCGTCTCCTGCAAGAATATCACCAGGACGAATAACCTGTCCACCTACAACAACTGCTCCACCGATTTCACCTGGCCCGTTCTTGTAGGGGCCATTGGGCGTAACTCCCCTTGCATATATGGGGAAATTCATCGCCCGAATGGCGTCTGCGTCCCGGATACAGCCGTCCACCACAATGCCGGAAGCACCCCGTATTTTACAGTAACTTACCATCAGCTCCCCCAATATAGAGCGTTCTTCGCAGCCGAAAGCATCAATCACAAAAACGTCTCCTGGCTGAGCCATATCCATGGCCTTATGGAACATCAGATTGTCCCCCGCCGGGACTCTTACAGTAAATGCCTGCCCTAACAGCCGGCGCGGGCCATAGGGCCTGATGGCGGAGGAGAGCGCTGCTGTACGTCCCATGCAGTCGTCAAGATTCGCAACCGGGATATTGCGAAACCGTTCCACCAGACCGGGATCTGTACGTGCGGGATGCGTGTGGATTCTGCAACCAACGGATACCATGAAAATTCCCCCTTTTCTTCAAAGCAATTCACAATCGCTTTAAACAAGTATAAAGCAATTTACATGCCATATCCATATAAGAAAATCCAGCCGATTTCTACCGAAAAAAGGCAAAAATCGGCTGGAACAGTTGCATCATGCAATGGGGACTGTGCATTATGCAATCATCAAAGAGGAATTTCTGTATCAAAATCCCGTAGTTTCCGCCACAAAGTTGAGGGGTGAATACCCAGCAGCTGCGCAGCAGCTGTACGGCTGCCTCCCGTCTGATCCAATGCCTTTCGAATCAGATTGGATTCCGCTTCCTCCAGGGTAGGGAAATGGCCCTCCCTAGAAACAGGCAGCTCTTTTGTGGCCTCATTCTGCGCAAGGGCGCGGGCGTTCTCCCCCGTAATAAGCGGCGGATCAGACAAAATCATCAGGCGTTCAATAAAGTTGGACAGCTGACGAATATTCCCCGGCCATTCTAGGCTTTGGAGAACTTCCAGCGCCTCAGGAGCAAATCCCGTAACGTGTGTATTCAGGGCCTTGTTCTTGTTCTGTAAAAGGGACTGTGCCAGTAGCGGAATATCCTCTCTGCGCCAGGACAAAGGCGGAACCTTTAATTCCAGTACGCTCAGCCGGTAATAGAGGTCTGCCCGGAATGCCCCCTGCTGCACAAGAGTCCTCAGATCCCGATTGCTGGCAGCAAGGATCCGAATATCAACGGGTATCACTTTGTCATCACCGATCCGGACTACCTGACGTTCTTGGATCACCCGAAGCAGACGCGCCTGCATGTTGGGTGGGATCTCACTGATTTCATCCAAGAAAATAGTACCTCCATTTGCTGCTTCAAATAAACCGGTTTTCCCGTTGCTGCGGGCGCCTGTAAATGCACCTTTTACATAGCCGAACAGCTCACTTTCCAGCAACTGTTCCGGTAAGGCAGCACAGTTAATCGCCAGAAAAGGTTCGTTGCGGCGAGGACTCGCATTGTGGATCCCCTGGGCAAACAACTCTTTCCCGGTGCCCGTCTCTCCCAGGATCAAAACCGTGCTGTTGTACTGAGAAAAGCGGCGCGCCATTTGCCGGGCCTGAGAAATAGCCTCCGATTTGCCAATAATATTGGAAAGGCGCCATGTGGCAACATGGCCGTTCAACTCATGAATGCGTTTGGCAGAGCGTTCCAGCATCCGAATATCCGCCATGTCGTGAATGGAGAGTAATATGCCAACAGATTTTCCATCCAGTTGGATCGTGTTGCGCTGCAAAACGACCGGATGGGCCTCCGGATCAGCCAGACCACTTTCATTGGTAAGAGAATCTACAATATGACGATTCGCCAGCAGCTGGTCGGCATTCTGCCCGCAGGCTTCCTCATTTACAGTGCCAATAATGCGCTCTGCAGAGGCGTTGAGCTGTGAAATGATCCCGTCGCGGTCCGTAATAATAAGCCCTTCTTGCGTATAATTCATAACAGCGTGTATTAGCTGATCGTTTTCCGCGCGGTGTACTACAAAATCCAGCAAAGAACGCGCAGTCTGTATGGAAAACTCAACCATTTTTTCATCAACGTCAAACAAAATCCCGATTTTCCCGTTGATTCGCGCCTGCTTCACGCCAGGCGTGGACGAAATGACCACGTCAAAATCGCCTTGGTCAAGATATTCTTGAACCTGCTCTTCAAAGGGGCGGTCGAGAGACAGCACAGCCGCCTGAATAGAATGGGTTGGATTTTGAAACAACTCCAGACTGCGCTGGACAAAATAATTAACATAGGTACTGGCAACTATGAGAATCTTATCGGAAAAAGCAAGTCCCTCCTGAATGGCTCTGGCAAACTCCGTATTTGTAAAAAGCAGTTCCAGAACAGGCACAGAAAGATGCTTGCGCAAATACAGAGCCGTCAGTCCGGTGCTGACAATCACCCGGCTCCCCTGAGCGATCATCCGCTTCGCAATTTCCAAAGCTCCGGACATGGTTCCATAATATACCGGATAGTTAACATCACAACGCTGCATAACCCGTTGGACAGTTTCAATAATCCGGTCATTCGGAATAATATAAAGGACAGAAATATCCATCGCAAATGCACCTCTTTGAATAAAATATCAAGCTGTCTACCAAAAGGGAAGTTTGAATTTTACCATGGAAAGTTCAGTAATATATGGAATTGTTCATGCCATATTCCCGCATATAGATTCTGCATTTCGTATTCCCAAGAATAGATACGGTCTCCTTCTTTATCGTATTGAGGTTCAACATTATCAAAACATTTTCCTGTGTCTGCGGCAGCCTCGTCTAAAAGATATGCGATTAAGCCAACGATCTCTGTAGTGTCTTGCAGTTCTTTTCCGTAATGGCTCTGTTATTGCTTCTGGTACATATGGCGCATATTGTGAAGTATCGAGTAGTTTGCACTTAAGTAGTCTCTAAAATGGTTGAATCCCGTTTTATATTGTGCGCAAGATCAAATCTGTTTCCAATGACAAAAAGGTTGCGCATACTTTGCTCCTTTGAATTTCTCCATACATCTGTTATTAACTGATCCTTATTGCTATATAGCAAAGCAGATATCGGAAATTCTTAATTTTAACAGGTGTGGTGTATATTGCTTTTTATTATATCATCAACAATGGCCCTGCTGACAAGAACGCAAGAAAAAATTCTTTTTTAACCTGTAATTAACAAAAAAGAGCACCGCAATCGAATTGCTCTAATTCGATTGTGGTGTTCTCAATTTACCTGCTCAAAGATTTAAATTCGGCATTTTTCTATGCGGAAACACCCTGCTGCTCCGCATGGAAGTCTTCTGCTGCCCTATAAAGAAAGAGTGCCACAAACAGTTCCTCTATCCATTTTGAATCCTAATTCCTATGCTTTTGAAAATGGAGGGAAACACCGCCACAGCCTGAAAGCTTAGTTTGCAGGGCTGGGCATAGCCTTTGCAGAGCCTGTTGCAGTTGTCAGCCATCATCTATGTGTTTTCCTAACAGAGAGCGGTTTCTGGGATTTTATCGATGCAAGTTTTAGTTGATAATTTCCATGTAATTAGGTATGATGGAAAAGAACCATCCGACCTTGTGGTTTGAAGAGAAGCAACTAACCATATAAAAGTATCACAAGCAACTTACACTATACGCGTGGAATCATGCGTGATGTAGGCGGAAGTTTTTGGAGATGCACACGAATCAGTTAAAGATAACTTTGATTCTATATAAAAAATGGATTTTGCCTGTGGAGGAAACCACATCTGGGGGTAGATGTGGCTTCTTTCTTGCGGCCTTTTCACGCCCTGCGTCAGCCTGTCCAAGTGACAGGGTGTCGCGGGGCGTCTTTCTGTCTTTGGAAAGGAGTCAACGAATATGAGCCTGAAATACGCCTGCCCCGGCTGTGGGACCTCTTTGGGCTATGAGGGATTGTGCTGGAAATGTAAGTGCGAGCAGGATCGGCAAGCTGCTCTTGCCTGGACGCCGGAACAAATTGGCGAAAAGCAGAAAAATCTCATTCAGAACATCCAGAGGCTGGCGGAGATGGAGGACCCGGAGTTCACCGACTTCTGGCAGCTGCTGGGGGACCGGGATGCCATCGCCCCGGAGATCCAGCGGGCGGCACTGGCCGCAGAGGTGTTCTGGCCCTGTGAGATCTATTATCACGCTCCCGCCGATGTGCGGGATGGCCTGATTCATGCGCTGTTGTCCGCGGAATATTCCAGCGAGGCCTCCAACCTGATGAGTTGCCTTGCTATGCAGGGAGATGACAAGGCAATGGAGACGCTGCTGGAGCTGGAGCGAAATCCCCGGCCCTGGCGCAAGGGCCTCTATGTGGAC
>CAJMLQ010000185.1 GCA_905214265.1 uncultured bacterium | reverse complement strand
CCAGCAGCTCCGGAACCGCAGGGTCCGTCAGCTTCACAAAGGTGCCGATGGCACTCTCGCCATTGCGAATCTTCTCCTTGAGCATATTCTTGCGCATTTGTATGACTTCCTTTTGTGTAAATTACAGGTTCCGGGGCGAGGCCGGATTTCGGGGCAGCGCGTTCGGTGTCTTACTCTAGAAAAGCCGCCGCCTTCACCAGAAAAAGATTCTGCTGAATAGGGACATTGCTGTCGCGCAGCAGTGCATCCGTTTTCTGTCAGCCACCTTGTCTAAGTTTCTCCCGCCTCCTGCGGTTGCTGTCCGCCCTGTTATTAAGCAATATTTATGCCAAAGTGATAATTCTGCCGAAAACGAATTTTTTCGTGAGGTTCACACAAAAGTCTGGGACGAAATTGTGCATATTGGCTATAAATGCCGCATATATTCGTGCAAAAACAATGCATATTACAGACAACCGCACTCTTCATGTGCGCAAAATTGCATCAGCGTTGCTATTTTGCATACGAGATGACGGAGAAAGGTTTCCCTCTCCCCGTCATCTCTCTTTCGAACCATTTACTTATTTTGTTTTCTGGAAGACATGTCCTTATAAAGCTGCATTTTCCGGGTAATAGTGGACGGATTGACATCCAGCGCTGCAGCGGCCTTGCGAATGGATCCGTATTTTTCGATGGCGCGTTCAATTGCCGCATATTCCGCCCGTTCTACTACGCTTTTCAATGAAACCGTTTCCTCTTCTTCCTCCGCAGATACTTGCTGAGGCCGCCGAAGCTTCAGTGGCAAGTTCTCCCGCCGAATAATGTCGCCCGGAGTGGTAATCACCAAATTTTCCAGCAGATTTTCCAACTCCCGGACATTTCCCGGCCAGCAATATCCTTCAAACGCATCGATCGTGTCTGAATAGATAGATTTATTGGTGTGGTATTTCTGGTTTTCCACCATGAGGAAATGGTTAATCAGCGGAATGATATCCTCCCGGCGCTCCCGCAGCGGCGGAATGAAAATTGAAACCACATTCAGTCGGTAATATAGATCCTCCCGGAACGTTCCCTCTCTGACCATCTGTTCCAGATTGCGATTTGTCGCCGCAATCACTCTTACATCCAAGGCAATGGGTTCTGTCCCGCCCACACGGGTCACTTTTTTTTGCTGTAAGACACGCAGAAGCTTTACCTGCATATGCAGGGGCAGATCGCCGATCTCGTCCAAAAAGACCGTCCCTCCGTTGGCGGCCTCAAACAGGCCCTTGTGTCCCTTGTTGTCCGCCCCGGTAAATGCCCCCTTCTCATAGCCAAACAGCTCAGACTCTATGAGATTTTCTGGAATGGCCCCACAGTTTACCTGCAGATACGGCCAGTCTTTCCGGGGGCTGTTGTTTACAATCAGTTCAGAAATAATTTCCTTTCCCGTTCCGGATTCACCCAGAATCAGTACGGTGGCTCCATCAAATGCGGCCACCCGCTGTGCCAATGTAATAACTTCGTTGAACGCCTTGCTGTTTGCAATAATGGTCCCCTCACCCAGGCGGATCCGCATGCTCTCCAGTTGGCGGGACTGCTGCTGGATAATCGTATCCTTGCTCTTCAGACTGTTCTGGAGTTCATTGAGGGCTGTGATATCCCGGACATTGTTAAATACATATTTGACATTTCCGACATCATCGAAAATGGGTGTGGCCGTAGCCAGAACCGTCAGCCGCGTGTGATAATTGTAGCTGATTTTTGAAATCTGCTTTTTTTGCCGGATAACCTCCAGAATGACAGAATTGGAAAAAATCTTTTCATCCAGAAGCTGTTGCGTCGTTCTGCCCTCCAGTTCCGCTTTGCTGACCCCCAGGAGCGAGGCATTGGCTGAATTTGCAAAGAGCACTTTGCCTTCTCCATCGGTAATCCAAACACCATCAAAAGAGGATTCCATCATTTCAATCAAGGCATTGCTATCAATCACGGCGTATCTCCTTTTATATACTCGCAGCTGCATCGGTTCTACCGACAAATCATTATAATATGGCAAAAATGCCCAATTCCGCAAAATTTCCATGATATATTTATTGCTATTTTATCAAATGCGGGGTTCTCTGTAAAGTGCTTGCCTTTATATCTCACATTTCATGTTTTTCAGGAGAAAAGAATTGTCTTCATGGAGCAACATCCTCATAACGAGCAAAAAGTATTTAACACAACGAATCGTGACAAGGAAAACTTCTCCAACAAAAGGAAGGGCAAGGGGAAGCACAAAAAATGGAATCGTAAAAATTCTGCAAAACTCCGTCATGAATGCTTTTGGCTTCTATGGCTGTATCGGCTCCGAGCATTTCCACGTCGGGCCGTATGCCTTGACTTGAAGTGCGTTTATACCCCATCTTCTGTAAAAAAATTGGTTCATACCTAAAACTAAACGGCGTAGACTGCATACAGTCTGCGCCGCTTAATTTTTCCTTCTTTATCATGATTCCCGCAGCCAGGCAGCGTAGTCTTCCGGGGACAGCCTCCCCGCTTCGCACTCCGCTTTTTTCTCTCTGGCACGTTCGTCCCACGCGTAGAGCTCCTCCGGCTCCAGCTTTCCCGCCTTCATGCGAGCAAAGCGATTCTTGTATTCTCTGCGATAGTCCTGAAACAAGGCATCCCTGCTCTTCCGTTTCGTCCACAGGGCAATGGCGCCCACTTCCCGGCAGGTGCGGCCTTTCTCGTCAAAAGGCCGGCTACAATATTCGGTGTTGGTACGGCCCGTCAGGGCAAAGTATCTCCCGCAGTTTTTGCACACCCGCATCTTCACTTCCCGCTTGATGCACTCCCGGAGGTGGTAGTCAATGAGGTCATAGACCACCTCCGGCTCCAAAACCTATGCAAACACTTCATCGTCGATGAGCTCAAAGCCAACCGGCTGCACACAGAACCGAAAGGCACGGTCTCCTGCTGCCTTGTAGTAGGAGACCATTTTCTGCGGTACCGTTTCCTCGGACTCCTGATCCGTATCCAATACATGTTGGATCAGCTCCAGGATCTGAGCTTGCATCTGCCGAAGCTTCTCCGGCAGATGATACAGATACGCCCGGGGCAGCACGTCCTCTGTATAGCTATTGAATAGCTTGGCATGGGTAAGACGGCAATTCATATCCAGCCGAAACTGCTGAAAATAGATGTGGCGCGAAGCCAAGTCATCCAGCAGCGCAAGCGCGTTCTGGTGATGTTGCTCTTCTTTCGTTGCTGCCAGTTTCCAGAACTCGTCATTCAACTTTTGAATAATGGCGTCTATGGGGTCCAGGTCCATATAGAGCAGCGACATCAAGCTTTCCGGGAACGGGACTGTCTCAGAAAACGTGACCGCTTCGCCAAGTGTCTACTCGCTGTAAAGATAGTGCTCCTGCTCATGGGCGATATAGGTTTTGAATGTGTACCTCATCAAAGCAATGTGCCCCACCCCAGACTAATTTACAAACTGTTCATTAATTGGTCTTGACGCAAAGAGTGTGGTTTGTTACGCCCGGGTTAGGCGAGCAATAGAATAATGCCTTTAAAACCAAGTCTGGATTAGACAGTTAGAAAAATCAAGAATTCTATCTGGCCGCGATTGTACCTCGATAACTGCATACCCACCACCAAAGCCGATACTTGCCGGAAAGAGTGCCGCCAGAACTCTGCTGTCAAGCAACAGGCGCGCCCACTAAGGCGAAAGGAAACGCCGTGCGTGACAAACAAGGCCGCAGAGTAGGAACCGGTACGGCGTGCGGCCCACGAATTTTTGTAAAGGAGGTGCGTGTGATCAGCGTACAAGGTCCGCAGCAAAAGGAAAGCCGCCGAAACTGCTGCAACAGTCCGCCGGCACGCCGCGTTCCGAAAAACGCAGATTCCATCTGCAGACAGTCTAACAGAGAGGCTTCCGGAACGCAAGATTTTGTTCTCTGAATTTCGAAAAGAACACGGAGGTACTCTATGCCGATTCTCGGTGAACGATTCTATCAAATAAGCAATGCCATCTTCTGCTATGACCTGAAACCGATCCCGCTGGCGGTATACAGCTATCTGGTCTGCTGCGCCGGGCAGAAAGAACTTTGCTGGCCCAGCATCAAGACCATCGCACTGCAGCTGTTCGGAAAACGTTGCGAGGGACGCAGTCAGGCAATTAGTGGATCGCGGATTCATCCGCAAGGCGGCAACCAACAAGCTGATGCGCCGCGACGGAAGTTGGCGGCAGAGCAACAACCACTACTACATCCTGCCGCTGCCTGCGCTTTCCACCGCAGGGCATCGTGCAAGCAGGAAATCCACCACAGGAGATGTTGTGGAGGAAGTGTATCAGCAAAACAAAGGATAGCAAGGGAAAGCCCGTGAGCCCAGCAAAGCCCTTTGTAGAGCGGTTTGGGCCCCAGTAAGATCCCAGCTCCTCCCGGGGATTTTGGACGGATTTGGGCCGATTTTGAGGCTCTGCGGAGGACGAAAAAACAGGAGAAAGCCCTGGCGCTTTTATGGCGCCCAGGCAGTCACTTCCGCCCGCAGTGCGGGTGGTTTTCGGGGACATGGGCTGACGC
>CAJMLQ010000184.1 GCA_905214265.1 uncultured bacterium | reverse complement strand
GCCAGATAGGCGAAATACAGCCACTGAATTGCCTCTTTTGCTGTATCCGCTGGCCCGGAAATATCAAATCCGTACATCTGGGCCATTTCCTTCAGCTTGCCCAGAAAGGCGATCTGCTGGAACAGCTCCTCCGCCTGGCGGATGGTGTCCGCATCCATAAGCCCCTCGCCGATTCTGGCCTTATCCGCCTTTTTCTCCGCAATGAGAGCGTCTACACCGTAGAGGGCGACCCGTCGGTAATCGCCGATGATCCGTCCGCGGCCATAGGCGTCTGGAAGACCTGTGATGATCCCCGCATGGCGCGCCTTGCGCATTTCCTCGGTATAAGCGCGGAAAACGCCGTCATTGTGGGTAGTGCGGTAGGTGAACTCCTCCTCCACCTTGTGAGAGAGATGGTAACCGTATGCCTCACAGGCGCTGCGGGCCATACGGATGCCCCCGAAAGGATTAACCCCCCGCTCCAGGGGATGCCTGGTCTGAAGCCCCACGATCAGCTCATTGTCCTTGTCCAGATATCCCGGCGCATAGCTGGTCAGGGAGGAAACCGTCTCGGTGTCCACGCTGAGCACGCCGCCAAACTCCCTCTCCAATTCAAATAGCCGGTTCAGCTTCCCCATCAGATGGTCCGTCCGCTCCGTAGCGCCGCAGAGAAATTCCGCCCCGCCGTCATAGGGCCGATAGTTCTTCTGGATAAAATCCCGAACGTTGATCCCGTCCTGCCACACGCCGCCCGCAAACCCGTTCCATTGCTCAAAATTCATCATCGTCATCCTGCCTTTCAATCCCGCCCCGGGAGGCTGCCCTGCTTTCCGGAGAAAACAAAAAGGCAGCCCGGTTTCCCGATGGCTGCCCAGACGGTCGGCATATCTTCGCCCACTGCTCCACGTGGTATCGCTCCACTCATCCGTCAGTCGCAGAAGGCGCGAGGGTAATTCCTCTTATTGCTTTTATTATACGCAGTTTTTGTCGTTCTGTCAAGAACATTTTTGAAAAGCCGCACTGGCTTCACAGCCGCTTGAAAACCACGATCTCCGCGTCCGACCCCTTATCGCCGTACTCGCAGACCAGCAGATACCCATCTCCAGCTGTCAGCCCATAGCAGCGGTCGCTGCCTTTTTTGCAGAGTTCTGCACCGTAATAGGTCTTCCCATCATCCCAGAGCTTCACCTTCTGCCCGCTGGGCAGCGTGTGCTCCAAATTGACAAAGCTTCCCTTCAGTTCATACAGCTGGGAAACCGTCTCCATATCCGGGATCTTCAGCTCATTGAACGCCCGGATCAACGCTTCCTTTTCCATCATACATACCCCTCCCGGCGGCAGGCCCCGCCATTTTAACGATACTTTTCCCGGTCCGCATCCGTGATCTCCCGGATGACCCGGCAGGGGTTCCCCGCAGCCAGCACATTAGCCGGGAGGCTCCGGTTGACCACGCTTCCCGCGCCCACCACGGTGTTGTCACCGATCTCCACCCCCGGGAGGATGGAGACGTCCGCTCCGATCCAGACGTTGTTTCCGATCTTCACCGGATAGGCGTATTCCAGCCCGGCGTTCCGGCGCTCCGTATCCAGGGGATGCCCCGCTGTGTACACACCGACATTGGGCGCAAAAAGCACGTTGTCGCCGATCTCCACGCCGCCGCCATCCAAAATTACGCAGTTGTGGTTGGCGTAAAAACTCTCCCCCACCCGGATATAACGGCCGTAATCGCAGAAAAAGGGCGCTTCCAGGCGGAGCCGCTCTCCGGTCCCTCCCAGCAGCCGCTTCAAAATAGCCGTCTGAACCTCCCGGTCATCCGGATGGAGCCGGTTAAACTCGAAACAGAGCCCTTTCGCTTCCTGCCGTTCCCGGCAAAGGGCCTCTTCTCCGGGATCATACAGCTGCCCCGCCAGCATTTTCTCCTTTTCGGTCATCAATACCCTTCCTTTCGATCCACCAGGTGCAGCAGCGGCTCTCCCGCCCGGAAACGGCGAAGATTCTCCCCGCAGATTTCCACAACGCGGTCATGGGTGTATGGCAGATGAAAGCCCCCGGAAACATGCGGCGTAATAAGGATATCTCGAACAGTCCAGGCCCGGTGCCCCTCCGGCAACGGCTCCGGATTGGTGACATCCAGCCCCGCACCCCGCAGATGCCCGGACTCCACTGCGTCACAGAGCGCATCAATGTCCACCGCGCTTCCCCGCCCAGCGTTGAGCAGGATCGCGCCTTCCTTCATCCGTGACAGCCGCTCCGCCCCGAATAGTCCCCGGGTAGCCGGTGTTTCCGGCAGGCTCAGAAAGACGATGTCCGCCCGGGGAAGACATTCGTCCAGTTTTTCAGGAGTGTACAACTCATCCGCAAAATCCGGCCTAAGACCTAAGGTCCGTTTGACGCCGATGACATACGCCCCCATGGCGCGGACCCTCCTGGCGAATTCTCCGCCGATATCCCCCAACCCGACAGCTAGGACCGTCGCGCCCAGAATCGAGCAAACCGTTCCTTCATCCTTCCAGCAGCCCTCTCGCTGATTGTCCCGGTACCGGTGAAGCTTTTTCAAAAGGGCCAGCGCCATCCCCAGCATATGCTCGGCGATTCCCGGCCCGTAAGCCCCGGATGCGTTGGCCAGCGTCACCTTTTCCGGCAGTACGTCAGACTTGGTGTAAATCCCCACGCCTGCCGAGCTGAGCTGAAGCAGTTCCAGCGCGGGCAGCCTTTTCAAAAGCTCTGCCGGAGGATTTCCAAGCACTACCCGAACCCGGCCCAACATCTCCTCTGGAATTTCTCCGGCACCGTAATAAAACTCTGCATCCGAAGCCGCAGCAGCAAGCTTTTCCCGATGGGCAGGCGTCGTTTGAAACAAAACAAGAACCGGTTCCATCTATTCTCCTCACTCTCCGTCAAAAAGCGGAGTGGACAGATACCGCTCTCCACTGTCCGGAAACAGCACAATAATATTTTTTCCGGCATTTTCTGGCTGCGCCGCCAGCCCGGCTGCGGCGTGAAGGGCAGCACCGGAAGTGATGCCCACCAGCAGCCCCTCTGTTTTTGCCAGCTCCCGGGCAGCCGTGTAGGCTTCCTCATCGGTGACCGGAACCACCCGGTCAATCAGGGAAGTGTCGAGAATCTTCGGAACAAACCCGGCGCCGATGCCTTGCAGGCCATGGGGCCCCGGCTTTCCGCCGGAAAGCACCGCGGAATTGGCCGGCTCTACTGCGATGATTTTCGCATCGGAGCCCAAATCCCGCAACCCCTGAGCCACACCGGTCAGGGTTCCGCCGGTTCCTGCGCCCGCCACGAAAAAGTCCACCTTTCTTTCCGCATCCCGAAAAATTTCCCGGGCTGTAGTTTCCCGGTGGATCCGGGGATTGGCAGGATTTTCGAACTGCTGAGGGATAAAGGAGCCGGGAATCTCCCGCTTCAGCTCTTGGGCCTTCTCAATGGCGCCGGACATGGCCCGCCGCCCCTCGGTCAGGACCAGCTCCGCGCCCAGGGCCGCCAGCAGCTTCCGGCGCTCCAGGCTCATGGTCTCCGGCATAGTCAAGATCAGCCGGTATCCCCGGGCCGCCGCCACAAAGGCCAGCCCGATGCCGGTGTTTCCGCTGGTGGGTTCAATGATAGTGCCGCCGGGCTTGAGCGCCCCGCTGCGCTCCGCATCCTCGATCATCGCCAGTCCAATCCGGTCCTTCGCCGAGCCCAAGGGATTGAAATATTCCAGCTTTGCCAGGACTTTTCCCGCAAAACCATGTTTTTTCTCATACTGCGTCAGTTCCATCAACGGAGTGTTGCCGACCAGTTCCGTCAGTGTATGATAAAGGGGCATCCGAACACGTCCTCTCCGTAAGATAATTTTATGATACTATTCTTTTACCACGCTGTCAACCAGGTTTTGGACAAATACAGCGCCAGATCGCCGCCGCTGTGGCATGCCCCCTCCTGCAGCCACCGGTCCTGGTCCAGACCCATCCAGGCATCACGAAAAAGCCGTCCCACTCTCTCCGGCCCTGAATCAGATAAAGCCGGTCGTCCGCCAGCACGCCTTCCCGCTTCGCCCGGACATCCTCGCCGATGTGCGCCGCAATTTTCCGCCGCGCCCAGTAAAATTCCTTCGGGTAATCGACCGTTTCCCCATCCTCCTGCCGGTCGATCAGCTCTTTGGCAAGTGAAAACGCCGCCTTCCGCCGGTTCCTGCCAAAGCTCCATCCCATTTCCCCCCTTGAAAAGCGGCACAAAATCGTGTATACTAAAATCATAAATATTTGTTCGGAAGGAGGTTCCCCCATGGACCGCACCATTCTCCATTGCGACTGCAACAGCTTTTACGCCTCGGTGGAGTGCGTCTTCCGCCCGGAGCTGAAAGAGGTCCCCATGGCCGTCTGCGGCAATCCGGAAAACCGCCACGGCATTATCCTCGCCAAAAATGAACTGGCCAAAAAAGCCGGCGTCGCCACCGCGGAAACCGTCTGGCAGGCCCGCCAAAAATGCCCGGAGCTGGTGCTGGTCCCGCCCCGTCACGGGGAATACGTCCGATACTCCGGTCTCGTCAACGCCATTTACCAGCGCTATACCGACCAGGTGGAACCCTTCAGCATCGATGAATCCTGGCTGGATGTCACCGGAAGCCGCGCCCTCTTCGGC
>CAJMLQ010000183.1 GCA_905214265.1 uncultured bacterium | reverse complement strand
ATCCAGCCCTCCGGCTGTATCGGTTGAGCAAAAGTCAGCGTGGGATTGGTGTGGTTTCTTTAACTATGTGAAACCCCAAGCTCCCACTTGGAAACTGCCTGGCGGGAAACTTCCAGCTGTTCCGCCAGCTGTTCCTGAGACATGCCGGCGGTCCGGCGCAGTTTTTGAAGCTTTTCTCCAAAGGTCATATTGCCACCTCCATTTTTCTGGTTTCAAGATACCACAAAACCCCGGTTGCGTTCCACCAAACCGCGCTGGAAGTTCCGCAACGGACGGTTGCGGCCAGAAAACAGGAAGAGTTACAGTGTCCGGATGACCCTACAGGGATTTCCTACCGCCAAGCTCCTTGGTGGAATATCCTTTGTGACGACGCTGCCCGCGCCGATCACACTGTTTGCGCCGATGGTTACGCCCGGCAGTATGATCGCGCCGGTGCAGATCCAAACATTGTCACCGATGGTGACAGGATGGGTGTATTCCAATCCTGCCAGACGCTGCTCCACATCCATGGCGTGTTCTTCTGTAACGATGCACACATTCGGGGCGATGAATACGTTGTTGCCAATGGTGATTTTCCCGCTGTCCATCAGCTTGCAGTCGACATTTAAGAAGAAGTTATCCCCCACCGTGGTATTGTAGCCATAGGTGCAGAAAAGCGGCTGCTCTACCACGCAGTTCTCACCGGTTTTTCCGAAAATTCCGCGGATTGCCTCCTGAAGCGCCTCCCGGTCCAAGGGATCCAGGCGGTTGTATTCATAAAGCTTTTTCACCGTGACCTCGCGATCTGCAACAAGCTCGGGATCAGCAGGCTGGTACAACATCTCCGCATAGGATTTTTCTTTTTCCGTCATTTTCGACACCTCCCAAATAAAACCCTCCAGAATGATTGTATCGGATATCTGTCACAAAGGCAAGAGGCTTTGTGACAATAAGCATACAAAAGTCCATGTTTTGGGTATTGGCGATGATCTGCGCACGGCCTTGATTCTTCGTCTTACAGTTGCGCAGTCGGACAAAAAAGGCGGGCAGAGTGTTCCCTGCCCGCTAATTTTTTTCTTACTGCTCGGATTCCCCGTCAGAGATATCCACAGCCTCCGGTTCTTCCTCGTCCGGAAGGCTGGCTTCCTCGGCTTCCAGCGCTTTCTCAAGCTCCTCAGGAGAGATGTCTTCAGCAGAGTCCTCAGGCTCTTCACTGACTTTCGCCGTTTCCTCATCCTCGGCATGGTCGGCACGAACAAAAGTTACAACCCGATCATTTTCGCCCAGCCGCATGACCCGGACACCGCCGGCATACCGGCTCATCACCCGGACGTCTGCCACAGCGATGCGGATGATCACGCCATCATTGGAAATCAGGATCAAATCGTCGCCGTCGTCCACGACTTTGATGCCACAGACATGACCCCGCTGTTCGCTAACCTTGTAGTTCAGTTTGCCAAGACCGTTCCGGCTCTGCACCGGGTAATCCTCCACCGCTGTCCGCCGGCCAAGGCCCTTATCCGTCACAGTCATAACGGTGGCGCCTTCCCGTACACGGGACATTCCGATGACCTCATCCCCCGCTTTCAAGCGGATGGCCTTGACCCCCATGGCAGACCGTGACATCTCCCGCACATCCGTCTCGGAGAACCGGATAGCCATGCCGTTGCGGGTCGCCACCAGAAGCTGGCAGCCGCCGTCGGTGAGCCGGGAGGAGACCAGTTCGTCTCCTTCTGCCAGCTGAATCGCGATCAAACCGCTTTTGCGCAGATTTTTATAAGCGTTGAGACTGGTGCGCTTGATAATTCCCCGGCGGGTCACCATGACCACGGACTTTTCCGGGTCGAACTGCTCGATGCGCATCAGGGAGTTAATCTGTTCCTCCGGCTCCAGAGCCAGAAGGTTCACAATATTGATTCCCATGGCGCCGCGGCTGCCCTCAGGGATCTCGTAGCCTTTGAGCTTGAACATCCGGCCCTTGGACGTCAGGAACAGGATATCGTCGTGGGTGGAGGCGATAAACATCTCTCGTACGATGTCTTCCTCCCGCTGCTTCATGCCGGAAATCCCCCGGCCGCCCCGGCGCTGGGTCTTATAGGCGTCGGCGGGCTGGCGTTTGATGTAACCGCGTTCGGTGAGGGTGATGACCACGTCCTCTTCCGGGATCAGGTCTTCGATATCCATTTCCCCGGAAACCGCCTGAATTTCCGTCCGCCGCTTGTCGCCGAACTTGTCGCGGATCTCGGTGAGCTCCTTCGCCACAGTTTCCATCACCAGATTGTAATCGGCCAAAATCGCCTCATACTCATGGATTTTCGCCAGAAGCCCATTTAGCTCCTCCTCGACCTTGAGAATTTCCAGCCCGGCCAGCTGGCCCAAACGATAGGCCACGATAGCAGACGCCTGGGGATCATCAAAATCAAAAGCCTCCATAATGGCGGTTTTGGCCTCAGCCTGGCCGCCCTTGCAGCCCCGGATAGTGGCGATGATCTCATCCACGATATCGATGGCCCGCTTCAGACCTTCTAAAATATGGGCACGTTCCTGCGCCTTGCGCAGATCATAGCGAGTCCGGCGGGTAATAACCTCGCCCTGGAAGTCCAGATAATGCCGGATACACTCCTTGAGGGTGAGAATCTTTGGCTGGTTGTTGACCAGAGCCAGCATGATAACGCCCACCGTCGTCTGAAGATAGGAATAAGAGAACAGCTGGTTCAAAACCACCTGAGGAATGGCGTCCCGCTTGAGTTCGAACACGATCCGGAGGCCATCCTTGTCCGACTCGTCGCGAATGTAAGAAATTCCGGGGATTCGGGCTTCCTTAACCAACGAGGCCACATTTTCCAGGATGCGGGTCTTGTTGACCATATAGGGGATTTCCGTCACAACGATGGAGGAGCGGCCCTTGCTGTCCTCCTCAATGTTGGTCTTCGCCCGAAGCACCAGCTTGCCGCGGCCGGTGGCGTAAGCGGCGCGAATGCCGCTCTTTCCCATGATGATGCCGCCGGTTGGAAAATCCGGGCCCTTGATGTATTCCATCAACCCTTCCAAGCCGATATCCGGGTCGTGGATGGTGGCGATGCAGGCGTCGATGACCTCCGTCAGATTGTGGGGCGGGATATTGGTGGCCATACCTACTGCGATGCCGGAGGAGCCGTTGACCAGCAGATCCGGGAACCGGGACGGGAGGACCTTGGGCTCCTTCCGGGAATCATCGTAATTCGACTCATAGTCGATGGTGTCCTTGTTGATGTCGGCCACCATGTAGAGCGCCATCTTGCTCATCCGGGCCTCGGTATACCGGTAAGCCGCAGGCGGGTCGCCGTCGATGGTACCGAAGTTGCCGTGTTTATCCACCAGCGGATAGCGCAGGGAAAAATCCTGCCCCATGCGCACCAAGGCGTCGTAAACCGACGCATCGCCGTGGGGGTGATATTTGCCAAGCACATCGCCGACGGTAGCCGCACACTTCTTAAAGGGTTTATCCGGGGTAATCCCTGCCTCATACATAGTATAAACAATCCGGCGGTGGACCGGCTTCAGACCGTCCCGCACATCGGGAAGGGCACGGGAAACGATAACGGACATGGAATAATCCAGGAAGGATTTTCGCATTTCCTCGTCGATTTCCACCTCTAGAATCTTGGTGCCTTCGTTGTTCTCAAAATTATTTTCCAAGGTTTAATCCTCCTTGCCGGAATCCTCCGGCTCCGCCGCGTCTTTTGAGGGCGCGTCCTGCTGGACTTCATATCGTCCGCCCAAAGCGTTTTTCATCATTTCCGTCAATTCATCCAGCCGTTTCGAGTCCACACACCGTTTGGGGATGGCGAACATCTTCTCCCGGCTGACGATGATCAGAAAAAGGTCGGGAAACTCCGTCACATGCATGGCCGGAGCGTCAAACCCTACCAGAAATTTTCCATCCTTCTGGGGAAGAAGAAGGCCGTCGGTACAAATTTCCAGGTGGTAGGACTCCCTGGAAAGAGAAACCGCCTGCGCCACCGATTTGATGTGCTTTGCCGGCAGATACCACATGAAGCCTATCACAGTCAGCGCCAGAAATCCAAGGATGTACCCCAGGGCATAGGACGGATCGGTGATCACAGCCTGGGCGTAAAGCACCACGATGATTCCCAAAATCACTGTAAAAATCAGGTTCTTCTTGTAAATCGTTTTTTTTTGGAAATACTTTAAAGCACGGGTCACTTCATCCGGGGTCAGGTCATAATCGATGGGGATCCCGGTCGTGGAATCCTCCACCCGTTCCCCTTTGACGAAGGGCTCGGTTTTCTCGTAATTATCCAGATTCAGCCCCTGTTCCGGAACAATGTCTTTTTCGATTCCGGGTCCATCCTCCTCTGGAACGGCCTGGTCAAAGGGATCAGACCGGGTACCCTCCGCACTTTCTTCTGGAAGCTTTTTTTCTTCCTCGTTCATGGAGCAATCCTCCTATCGCCGATCAAATATCCAAATTCTTGACGAATCGGGCGTTTCGTTCGATAAATTCCTTCCGGGGCTCCACCTTGTCGCCCATCAGAATGGTGAAGGTGGTGTCCGCCTGGGCGGCGTCCTCCAGATTGACCCGAACGATGGTCCGGTTGGAGGGATCCATGGTGGTCTCCCAAAGCTGAGAGGGATCCATCTCACCAAGGCCCTTATACCGCTGAACGTCGATCTTCACGTCAGCGCCGCTGCTTAGCTCCGCGATATATTTGTCCCGTTCCTTCTCGCTGAACGCATAGTAGAATTTCTTGCCGCGTCCCACTCGGAAAAGAGGAGGCTGGGCGAAATAGATATGCCCCTGTTCGATCAGCGGCCGCAT
>CAJMLQ010000182.1 GCA_905214265.1 uncultured bacterium | reverse complement strand
AATAGGCTTCTATGTCTTGAACTACAAGGCTTTTTCTATTATTCAGGATACATTACATTAGGATGCCTGCTGCGCACCAGCACAGCCGTCTAAAATCCCGAGCTGCCTCAATAGAAGACGGACGCATTTTATAATGCGTCCGTCTCTGTGTCTTATTTTGTGAGCCTCACAGAGGGGATCATGCGGAATTCACCCGGAGCCAGGGTCACCTGCTCCTCAATGCCGAACTGATGGAGCCAGAAAGTTTTCTCTTGGTCAAAATCAATGTTGTACAGGCAGATCTTTCCGGCATCTGGGAAGTAACTGAACGCAACGTATCTGCAGGTTTCACTTGGAGCATTCCGGTCGTCTGTGATGTAGACATAGCCGCGACTCTCATTGGCAATGGCACGGTAAATGCAGCCGATCATCCCCGCCGAATCCATAACACTGCCAGGACCTTCGTCCAGATCCGAAGCGCCGGGATACGCCCAGGTGTTTAGGAAATAGCACTTTCCTTTGCCGTAGCGGTGGAGAGTCAGCACGGGCCGCCCGATCTCGTCATCCGTGATGAGCACCTCCAGCTCCGGGTCCACGGCCTCGATATTGCCCACGGGCACGCCCAGAATCCCAAACCGCCGGGGAAAATCGCATTCCAGCCGATGGGAGCCCTGGGGGACCATGGCCCAGTAGATGTTGTCCCCCCGGCCCAGCACCTTGACGCCGCACAGCTCGCTGAAGTCGCCGCCATTGACCAGATCCTCTGTGGTGAAGGCAAAGTTTCGAGTTTCGTCGGTGGCCAGCTGGGGAATGGAGATGAAGAGCGTTCCGCCGCCTGCCACATATTCCTTGAGGATCTCATACTGCTTCTGGGAGCAGGTGTTCCAGCCGGTGAACAGCAGGGCTTTGTATTGGCTGAGCAGGAACTCCGCCGTGATCTCGTCGTAAGCAAAGGAAACCACGTCCACCTGCCCATAAGGTGTGCCGGAAAGGTGGATGTTGACATAGGGCTTGAGTACCGGGACTTCCGGGAAAAAGACTTCCCGGGCCAGCTTCCAGCCCCGCTCTGGAGCCCCTTGGAACCAGCTGGGGTTCTGCACCGCTACGTCGTAAAGACCGCCGATGGTATAGCTGTGATTATAACGGGCAGAAGTCAGGTCCAGGTTGCCCTTGGCCAGGGCAACGGTGGTTTCCGGTTGACCCTCGGGGGTACCGTTTTCTTTGACGAAGTTCCAGAAATCGGAGATGACCTCCCGATATTTGCGGCAAACAGGAGAGCGGTAATCCGCCGTGGGGAAATAGGGCCGGGCTTCGTCCAGATATTCCTTGAGTTTCTCCGGCTCCTCCCGCACGATCTGCTGGGCGTCGTTCCATCCGATGATGCCCCAGTGTTCCCGGGCGGTGTGCGGCATAAGCAACCGCGGGGAATCGGGGGACAGGGTGTGTTCTACAAACCAGTTGCCGGATTCGTTGATGATCATCTTGCTGCCGGCCATGTATTTGAGATAGAAGGCTGCTCGGAGGGTATCGTAGCGGTGGGGCGCGCTGTTTGGCTGCCAGTCATAGTGTTCATGAGCTAAGTGGGACCCCCACATAGGAAGGCTGTGCTGCCGGTAAAGTCCCCGGGAAAGTGCACTGGAAAAATTCAGGCTGGGGAAGGCAAAATCCTCCACCACAGGCATATCCGCCCCGCCCAGAACCTCGTAGTCCAGATGAAAATCGCTGGAGGTGGCCATGACAAACTTCCACCCCTGCTCCTTACGGCCCTGGGCGTGGTCCCGGACTTCCTTCAGCAGATGATTCGCCAGGGTGCGGAGAGTCAGCTTTCCGCCGCATTCCTCCCGGAGGCGTTCGGTGCTGTTGAGACCAGTGGAAAACCGTTCTCCAAAGTCATAGCCGAGGTAGTGATCGCCGCCCTCCTCCACCATTTTGGGGATCCACTGCTTGTCGGAGTCCGTGTAGATCAGCGCCGTGTAGAGTCCCCGTTTTTTGGCCTCCTGGATGAATCGGAGGAATCCCGCGCCTTTGCGGTCTTGGTAGCGATCGAAAACGTCTTGATATTCGTCAACCGTCAGATTTTTAAAATTATCCCAGTCTGGCGCTGGAATATCGATTCCCACCCCGGGAAGATCGTAGACCCATTCGCCAACCAGGTGCGGAGAAAATCCTCTGGGGATTCCCCACAACTGTACGAGATTGCCCTGATTGTCGCTGAGAACCTTTTCCAGCAGCTCCAGGGGGCTGAAATACTGGCACTGCCAGCTGTAGTGGCCCGTCATGGTGCAGAGCAGCGTGTCGGTGTCGGTAGGATAGATCCCGGAACCGACAAAAATCCCCTCTGGGGGAAGCTTGATTTCAGGCATAAAAGTCCCTCGCTTTCAGCTGAGTGAATTGACTGCAGGCTTATGCTAAGCATATTTCAATGCCAGCCTCCCGCAGCTTCTGAAGTTCATTGGCATTTGCAGAGGCATTGGTCACCAGGCAGTCCACCTGGCGGATGTCCGTTACATAAGAAAAGCTCTCTGTCCCAATTTTGGAAAAATCAGCGGCAACGATGCTTTTTTCCACCCGCTCCATCATCATCTTGTTGATGGCGACCTCCTGAAAATAATAGGTGGTAAGTCCTTTTTCCAGACTGATCCCGTCAATGGAGAGGATGAGCTTATCCGCCCGGTATTTGCGCAGCTGTGCCAGGGCGTCGTCTCCGTAGGTGAAAGAGTGGGTCAGATCGATGTTCCCGCCCAGAAGGATGATGTTGAAATTCGGATGGTCGCTGAATTCCATGGCCATGGGGATGGAGTTGGTCACAATCGTCAGCGCGGACAGCTTCTGTAGCTCTTCCACGACAAACAGGGTCGTGGTTCCTGAGTTGACAAACAGCGTCTCGCCGCTTTGGATCATACCCGCGATTTGCTTGGCGATCCGGTGCTTTTCTTCAGTGTAACGGCCCTTTCGCCCCAGATAATGCCGGTCGGTTTTGGCGGCGGACGCCAGAACTGCGCCGCCGTGAGTCCGTTCCAACAGCCCCTCCTGCTCCATGGCGGAAAGCGTGTTCCGCACGGAGACCTCCGAGATGGAGAAGAGCCGGCTTAACTCAGCGCAGCGGACCTTTCCCTCTGTTTGAAGAAGTTCGAGAATCCTTTCTTTTCGTTCCTCTACACTGACACTCCCAATCTTTGGCAAAGAGATCTCCTCCCTTTTAAAATAATTTTTGATAGATGCGGCAAAAAGCTTGGTGTCGTGCCGCATACTGTTCTGCCCGAACCGGATCCGGCTCAAAGGATTTCCGGATCCGCACATGTGCGTCTGCCGCTTCCGCCGTTCCGGCCCCCAGGAGCGCCGCCCCGAAGCAGGCGGCTTCCCCATTTTCCGGAATATCCACCGGTACGCCGCAGACGTCTGCCTTCAACTGGGACCAGAAATCGGATTTGGCGCCGCCGCCGGTGGAAAGCAGGCGGGTCTCTTCTCCAAAGGAAGGGAAGAGCCGGATGTTTTTACACAGCAATTGTGCGACTCCCTCCATGACCGCATAGGCAAAGTCCAACCGGTCGTGCCCCCTTTGAATCCCATAGAAAACCCCTCTGGCCCCGGGATCATATTCCGGCGCGGAAACCCCCTGCAGATAGGGTAGGAAAAAGAGCCCTTCCGGCGGTTGCCGACCGGAAAGGGCTTCGTCCAGCTCGGCAAAGCTGTATTCCGGAAGGAAGGCGTTTCGGAACCACTCCAGGCTGTCACCGCCGCTTTCACAGACGGAGAGAAAAACATAGCTCCCGGGAAAGGGTCCACAGTGGCAGGGAATCCGGACGCCATCCCTTGCCGGAGCGCTGGAAAGGGCCGCCATGGCCAGCACCGTTCCAGTAGATTCGCTGATTAGCCCCTCCCGGACGTTTCCGGAGCCGATCATGCCGCAGAAGTGATCCAATGCCCCAGCGTTGATTTCGGGACAACCGGAAAAGCCCAGCTTCCTGGCAATCTCGGGCAGAAGCGTCCCTACAGCAGTCCCGGGCGGGACCAGCCGCGGCAGCTTTTCCCGGGGGATGCCGCAGAAGCGGAGCATGGGTTCCCAGTAGCACTTGCGGACATAGTCAAAATAGTAGGAAAAGCTGTAGCAGGAATATTCCCCCACGGCTTTTCCGGTCAGCCGGAAGAGCATGTAATCCTTGAGCAGGAAAAACCAGTCCGCCCGTTGGAGGACCTCCGGCTCCTGGCGGCGCAACCACAAAAGATTGACGGCGGGCCAGCTGGTGTTTACGGAGAGCTGGCCGGTTATCCGGCAGCTCTCCTCGCCAGGAAAAGCGGCCTGGATCTCTTCCGCCTCCCGACCGCCCCGGCCGTCCATCCAGGAGATCGCTGGCCGGACAGGTTTCCCCCCTACGTCGGAAAGCACCAGGGATTCCGCCTGTCCGGTGAGGATGATTTTCGGACAGCGGCGTTCCGGCGGAAAGGCCTCCCCGCAGAGCCGGAGGCCCCGGAGAAGGCTCTGAAAGCACTCCTCCGCATCGAATTCCACCAGTTCGCCTTCCCGATGGTAGCAGACCGGTTCGGAGTGGCTTCGGAGCGGCGTAAATTCTTCGTTGTAAGCGATAACCTTAAGATTGGTGCTGCCTAGGTCCACCGCCAGATAGCCACTCATTAGTAGCTCACCGTTTCCCAGCATTCAAAGGGTGCGGCAATTTCATTACTGACATAGACCTGGGTCTTCATCAGCTGCAGCATGGAACTGGGGACCAGGGGCGTCACCGGTCCGTGGAGCACCAGCCGAGAGGTCATCCGCTGCCAAGAGGCAAAAGTGCCGCAGGTCAGCAGGGAGTGGATCTCAATGCGCTCCCGGGCGTTT
>CAJMLQ010000181.1 GCA_905214265.1 uncultured bacterium | reverse complement strand
CAGCTACGCCGTCACCGGCGACAGCTCCTACGCCCAGGCGGTCCGCCGGATGCTTCTGGACTACCTCCGCTTCTACCCTGGCTATGAAAATAACGACAACGAGCTGGGAACCACTAAGGTCTTCCAGTCCACTTACATCGAATCCGTCTGGCTCTCCTATCTGACCTGCGGCTACGACCTGACCAATCAGGACGGCTGCTGGACCGAGGCGGAGCGGACCCAGGTCAAGCGCGATCTTTTTCTGGAGTCCGCCAAGGTCATCCGGGACTACGACGAAAAGCGGAACAACCGCCAGGCCTTCAACAACTCCGGCCTTTGTGCCGCCGCCCTTACGGCGGAGGACGGCGAGCTTCTGGAATACGCTCTCCACGGCCCCCACGGCTTTTTCAGCCATATGGAAGGGTCAGTCCTCTCCGACGGCCTCTGGTACGAAGGGGATAACTATCACTTTGCCACTGTCCCCTCCATGGTCAACATCGCGGAGATGTGCCTGCACAACGGCATTGATCTCTACCAGCGTGAATACGCCGGCCACAGCATCCGCCAGATGTTCGAGGCTCCTCTGAAATCCCTGCAGCCGGACCTCTCCTTCCCCTCCCGAAAGGATTCCCCTTATGCCAGCAGCATCGCCCAGCGGTGGTATTCCGGCCTCTATGAACTGGCTTATACCCGTTACCGGGAACCTGCCTTCGGCCGGGTGCTGAAAGTGATGTACGGCCAGGAACCGGCAAGCGGTGAATTTAAAAACGCGGCGGGACTTATGGACATTTTTGCGCCCTCCCCCGCGTCCCGGAGTTTCCTGGACTGGCGCGGCTTTCTGACTCTGACTCCGGATCTGGGGCAGGAGGAGGGGCTGCCCTACACCATTCCGGTCAACATGGAAGGCACCGGCCTAGCCGTTCTTCGGAAGGATGGCTGCTACCTGAGCCTGGATTATGGCGACTATGGTGGCGGCCACGGTCACCCCGACCGGCTGGCCATCAGCTACTTTGCCCGAGGACGCCGCTGGCTCACCGACTACGGCACCGGCCAGTACTACTTCGACCATCTGAACTGGTACCGCTCCACCATTGGCCACAACACCCTCTGCGCCGATGGAAAAACCCAACTCCCGGTCTCCGGATCCTGGGAAATTTTTGGAGAAACCGCCGCCTCTGCCGCCGCCCGGGGCCGGGTTAACGGCCTCTATCCCGGTATCGACGCGCGCCGGACCATCCTGCTGCTGGAAGAAGGGATTGCTTTCGATTGTTTGGAGGCTTTTTCTGAGGAAACTCACTGCTATCACGCGGCCTTTCACGGCTTCGGAACGCTGGAACTGGAGCAGGAGCTCTCCCCCGCGGAACTGGCTGGCGACAACTACCGCTTTCTCAGCGGTGTGGAGGGCTGCGGGATATCCGGACCCTATTGCGCCGTCTTTTCAAACGGAGACGCCAAATTTGCCGTCCACTCCGCCGGGGCGGCGAATGGACGGATCTTCCGCGCCAGCGCCTATGGGCCGCCCAATGAGATTCCCAAGCGGTTCCCCATTCTCATCGCGGAGCAGACCGGAAAATCTATTGCCTTTGCACAGATTCTGGAGGATATCCCGGAAAACCAGGAAAGCCGGGTGCTCTCTTTCGTATCGGAGGAGGGCGGCAGCTACCGCCTGACCTTCCGGGACGGCCGTTTTGTCCAAATCTGCTGTACAGATGCGGGATTGACCGTCTGCCGTTCTGACGGAAACGAAATCGTTGGATTTGAGATATACGGAACCAACGGTATCCCCGGCGTGGTCACCTTCGCCATGGAAGTTCCCGCCGCCTCTGGATGGAAAACTGGTGAGGAATGGTCGCTGGAACTGCCGAAGTCCTACGGCCGCTGCACCCTGTCCGCATCCGTCTGCGGCGGGACGGAAGAGACCCGTCTTCAAAAGGCGCTGCGCATCAGCCGCCTGCTGACCGAGGAACTTTTCAACGGCATCGAGAATACCGTCCAAATTCAGTTGGGTAACTTTACGGAAAGTACCTGGGCGGAAACAATGACCCCCTCTGATTTTCCGGAATTTTTTGGTCTCTGCGGTCCGGCGGCATTCCATCTGGAACCTGGCGAACTCAAGACTATAGAAATCCATGCGGTTCCGGCGCTTCCGGCCGGCCAGGTGGCCGTAGAGGTTCCATTCGCCTCTACCGGAGAGGTTTGGAAATTCCGTCAAGCGGAACCTCTGGCCGCCAGCGAATGGCTAGACTTCTGCGCAGAGGACGGCTGCCCGCTGCGGGTGCTGCTGACGAACCGGACCTCCGTGCCTCTGCCGGTGCGGGTGTCTTTCCAGCCGGAAGCGCTCCTTCTCTCTCCCGGGGAAGCTCGGACGCTGTCTCTACCCCTGGACGATCCTTCCATTCTCTGGGAGGAGGAACGGGTCAGCTTCTCCTACGATCTGGAGGCAGGGGCTCTTCACACCGAACACAAGTTGGAGAAAGCCTGTGCCATTCCCCGCTGGCTGGCACGGCAGTTCCCGCTGGACAGCTGTGGCGGCCAGCCCAATCTGCATCTGCTCTCCGCCGGACAGATCTCCCGGGGAGAAAAGCATTGGGGCGGCCCCCAGGACCTGTCTGCCCTGGGCCTGCTGACCGTTTCTGACGGCACCAGCCTCACCCTGTCCCTGGCAGTCACCGACGATCAGGTCCTTTTCTCCGGCGGAAAGTTCCCCTTCGATAATGACGGCATCCAACTCTATTTCGACCGTCGTCCCCTCTCTCACCGGATGGCGGGAGATACGTCCTTCGGTGTTTACGGCCTGCTGGTCCGTCCCGGTGTTTTCGACGAAGTCGCCTCGGTTGTCCCGCTGACCAAAGATGTAGCCAAACCGGAGGAAATCTCCGTCTCCGTTCGCCGCACGCAGGAAGGCTACGCTATCCTGCTGGATATTCCTTTCACAAGTCTGGGCGGCGCTCCCCAGCCCGGCGCGGTCTGGGGGTTCGATCTCATCATCAACGACCGAGACCGGGGCGTCCGCCGGGACATGCAGATGATCTGGTCCGGAGCCCTCCCCGGCGAACGGACCTATCTGCGGGAAGACCATCACAATCCGGACCGGTTCGGTATTATCCGCTTTTGACCGGCCCTATGACAGGAGGAATCAACTATGAACCCCATTCACGAAAAACGCCGGCTCTTTACGGAGAACCGAGTCGTCAACTGGCATGAGCACGTCTGGTTTAATGCCAGCGGCGGGCTGGACGAGGCTCTCTGCGATGGGCTGGTAGAGGATGCTCAGCGCACCTCTACCGACGTCTTGGTCTGCTCTCTCCCGATCCTAGCTCAGAAAGTTACGCCGGAAGAATTCCGGCACTGCAATGATACCCTCGCCCTCGCCATGAAGCGTTACCCCCAAAAAATCCGGGGCTTCGCCTTCCTGAATCCCGGCTACACCCGAGAGGCCCTGGACGAGATCGATCGCTGCGTCCAGGATTACGGTATGATCGGCATCAAACTCTACTACCAGTACTTCATCAACGACCCTGCCGTTCGGCCGGTCATTGAAAAGTGCATCGACCTGGACATCCCCATTCTGGTCCACGCCAGCAAGCTGAACTATCGCCCGGAGGAACAGCCTTTTGTCTCCAATGGCGTACACTTTTCCGCGGCGGCCAAAGCCTACCCGGAAGCTCGCTTTATCATGGCCCATATCACGGGAGGCGGCGACTGGGAGTGGTCTTTGAAGGCCATTGCCGGATCCCCTAACGTCTACACCGATATGAGCGGCAGCGTCATCGACGCCCGAGTCATGGAAAAAGCCGTGGCCATGCTGGGCGCCAGCCGGGTCCTCTTCGGCACCGACGGCTCCTACGCTTCCTGCGTGGGAAAAATCCTGGCAGCTGACCTTTCGGAGGCTGATAAGAAAACCATTCTCAACAACCCGGACTTTGAACGCTATCTAACCCGGGGCAACGCTTGAAAGGAGGGCTTTTGATGATTCTTGACAGTGTGGCATATTTGGGTCACTGGCCCTTCCGGAAGCTGGGCTGCGCCAACGCGGCGGAAATGATCGTCTGGATGGACAAAGCCTCCATCCAAAAATCTTGTGTTTCCTCTATCAACTCCGTCTTTTATAAAGATACAATGGAAGGAAACCGGGAGCTCATGGCGGAAATCGCCCCCTATTCAAACCGATTTTTCCCCTTCGCCGTGATCAACCCTGCCTACCCCGGCTGGGAGACAGATTTTTCTGAATGCTTCGACGTTCTAGGAATGAAGGGACTCGAGCTTTTCCCTGCTTACCATAATTACACGGCAGCGCTTCCGGAGTTGAAAAAGCTGCTGCAAATGGCGGCCGCCCGGAACATTCCCATTCGTTTGCCCGCCCGCTTGGTGGACATTCGGGGGCGGCACTGGCTGGATACTCCGGAAAATCTGACGCCGGAGGAAATGGAGGCCATCGTCTCCCTCTGCCCGGAGGCGGATTTCCTCCTCTGCTCCTGCAACACCGCAAACCTCGCCAAACGGCTGGCCCCTCTGGCCGCTGAACGAAAAGGGCGGCTCTTCTACGACCTGGCCCGGCTGGAAGATTGCTATTTCAACCACAGTCTTCGAGCCCTGCTGGAAACGGCAGGTGAAGACCGTGTGGTTTTCGGCACCTGCTCTCCCTTCCAGTATCCAGAGGTGCAGGAACTGAAGCTGGACCTGCTGGACCTCTCGCCGGAAGCTTATGAAAAGATCGTCTCCGGCAACCTGTATGATCTGCTGAGCCTTCCCAAAGACTGCTAGCCAAAAACATCCCCGGCGCTCCGTGAAGTGACCCCAAAAAGTTAGACAATAATTCGAAATAAAAATTGTTCAAGCA
>CAJMLQ010000180.1 GCA_905214265.1 uncultured bacterium | reverse complement strand
TTCTGCGCCGGAGAGACCCTGGAGCTGCTGGAGCCTGGAAAACACCCGGAGACTTTGACGTTGTCGGAGCTTTTCGATGGAGAGGAAAATCCTATCCTAGACACCCGCCATGCGGATATGGCATTTTCATTTCCCTGCGGGCGGAAAATCGTCCCGGGGGCGATCCTGCGCAAGCAAGTCGACTGAATCTTAGAATAAAGGAGCCGCATCATGGAACAGAATCAACCGAACAAACCCTCCGGGCAGAATCAGCCCGCTGTCCCGCTGAAAAATGAGACCTGGAGGCTGGCGCTGCAAACTTTTATCAATCTGGTCATCGCAACGATCATTTCCGTGATCCTTGTCCTGTCCCTTTCCTCGCTGATGGGGAGCGTCTGGGGAAAGCTGGTCGTTGAGGCGGTCTGTCTGGCCATCACTCTGCCCATGGTATATGGATACATGTGGGGGCAGGGTGACCGGGACGCAAACTTTGTCCAGTTCGGACGGATGGAGGCGGACCCCTGGAAGGGCTTGCGCGCAGGGGCGCTGGGCGTGATCCCCACACTGCTGACCTGCATCCCGCTGGCTCTTTCCATGACGCGGGTGATCGGATTTGATTTCATGCCGGTTTACCGGATCCTTAACGCGCCGCTGTGGGGCTTTATCAATTTGATCCATCCGTTGGGAGGGGCAATCCCCCACGCTGCGACGGAGGCGATTCCCGCCACGGACAGCATGCCGGCCATTGACGCTATGCCGGCCACCGACGGGCTTTCTTGGGGGGCCTTTGCGCTGATCGCGGTGCTGCCGCTGCTGTATGTAGTTTTCAGCGCGGTGGGATACTACATGGGCACCAAGCGAATTTCGGTGATGAGCAAGCTGGTCTACAAGGACGAAAAGAAAAAGCCGGGCACTAGAAAACGTCCTTTCTGACCGAAGCGACGCCCTTTGACAGGGAGGAGTTCTGGTTGGAGTTTACAATCCGGGAGTGCCGGGTGGAGGACTGCGACGCGATTTACCGGTCGAATCGCTGAAATGAAAAATTTTTAATGACGGCAGCGCGGCGTACAGAATTGCCGCATAACCCTTTCCGCATATGAATAGGCTTGTAACAGTCTATTGATGGCGGGGAGGGTGATTTTTTTGCGGAAATCGGTTCGGCGGAGACGCCCGGCGCGCCCCCACAGAACAGGGCGGATCGGATTGGCAGCAGTAGCAGCGGTCCTGTTGGGAATTGTGCTGTTTTTCTTTGCGGCAGGGCGGATGCATGCGCATTTTGAAGCCCAGAGGGCAGCCAACGCTCAGCCGGAGGGCATACGCACAGTAATCATCGATCCAGGGCACGGCGGTGCTGATGGAGGAGCTGTAGGGGTCAACGGTACGATTGAGAAGGACATCAATCTGGCGATTTCCCTGAAGCTGCGGGATATGCTGGTGCTGCAGGGGTATGAGGTGCTCATGACCCGGGAAACGGACGTGATGACCTGCGACGAGGGTTTGGAGGGAATCACAAAACAGAAAAAGTCCGACATGCACAATCGCCTGAAGCTCATCAACGAGCATCCGGAGGCGGTGGTGCTGTCCATCCATCAAAATCTCTTTGAGCAGGAGAAGTATCACGGGGCCCAGATGTTTTACGGGAAAAACAACCCCTTCAGCAAGGAACTGGCCCAGACACTTCAGAAAACCTTTGTGAAAAATCTCCAGCCGGAGAACCTGCGGGAGATCAAGAAGGGAGAAAAGGACCTTTACCTGCTTTGGCAGAGCGAGAGCCCTATCGTGCTGGTGGAATGCGGTTTTTTGTCCAATGGGGAGGAGTGCGCGAAACTGCTGGAGGACGAATACCAGGGAAAGGTGGCTTTTACCATTATGGAAGGGCTGATGACGGCCCTGACTGCGGAAACCCCGTGATGGGCGGCGTTTAAGGCTTGACATCTGCGGGGGTTTCTGATAACGTTATAGTAGACTGTAAATCGGAAGGGGCGGCCACTGTGCTGAAAAATAAGGAAATTTTTGTCTGCCGGGAATGCGGATATGAGAGCATCAAGTGGCTGGGGAAATGCCCTTCCTGCGGACAGTGGAACACCTTTGAGCAGGCGATGCCTCTTTCCGCCCCGGCCTCTCGTGGGGGGACCGGCGGGAAAAGGGCCGCTCCGGTCTCCCAGATCGGGGATATCAGCGCCAACGAGGACATCCGGTATCAGACGGGAATCTCGGAGCTGGATCGGGTGCTGGGAGGCGGATTGGTCAAGGGATCCCTGGTGCTGCTGGGGGGTGACCCGGGCATCGGAAAGTCCACGCTGCTTTTGCAGATCTGTCAGGAGCTGGCGATGCGGCACAAGGTGCTGTATGTTTCAGGAGAGGAATCGGCCAAGCAGATCAAGCTCCGCGCTATGCGGCTGAAGGTGAACGCCAAGAACCTGTTCGTTTTGTCAAACGGCGACCTGGACACGGTTCTTGCCACCATCCGGGAGGAAAAACCGGAGGTGGTGATGGTGGATTCCATCCAGACCATGACCCTCTCCTCGGTGCCATCGGCGGCGGGGAGCGTCTCCCAGGTGCGGGAATGTGCCAATGTGCTGCTGGGGGTAGCAAAGGAAAACGATGTTTCTATCATTTTGGTGGGACATGTGACCAAGGAGGGAAATTTGGCGGGGCCGCGGGTGCTGGAGCACATCGTGGACGCGGTGTTTCACTTCGAGGGGGAGCAGAACCACGCCTACCGCATCCTTCGGGCCATCAAAAACCGGTACGGGGCCACCAATGAGATTGCAGTGTTCGAAATGCGTGACAGTGGGCTGCGGCAGGTGACCAATCCATCGGCCATGCTGCTCTCCGAGCGGCCCCAGGCGGTGAGCGGGAGCTGCGTGGTCTGCGTGCTGGAAGGGAGCCGTCCCATTTTGGCGGAAGTCCAGGCGCTGATCACCAAGTCCGGGTTTCCTACGCCCCGGCGGATGGCGACGGGGTTTGACTACAACCGGATGCAGATGCTGCTGGCGGTGCTGGAGAAACGAGCGGGGTATTTTTTCGGCAGTCTGGATGCGTATATCAACGTAGTCGGCGGACTGCGGCTGGACGAGCCTGCGTCGGATCTGCCCATTGCGCTGGCCATGGTGTCCGGACTGCGGGACCGGCCGATTCCGGCAGACATGTTGGCCATCGGGGAGATCGGATTGGGCGGCGAGATCCGGAGTGTTATCCGGATCGAAGACCGGGTCCAGGAAGCCGAGCGGATGGGATTTGAACGGGTGTTGGTACCTGCCTCCTGCGTGGAGGTGCTGAAGGCAAAGAAGTTCCGCATCCAGGTGATCGGCGCGGCAAACATCCGGGAGGCGCTGAAGGCTGCGGCGGAGATCTCGCCCCGGGAACCAGCGCGGAAGGAGCCAGATGTATAAGAATGACCGGAACCGCTTCAGAGCGGCCGCGGAAGCTGGCAACGTGGGAAAGCAGCTCATGACTGCCAGTTTCCTGCGGCTATAGCAGGCTTTTCAATAAAAATCCACGGATGAAGAGCTCCTTCATCCGTGGATTTCTGTTTGGGGTTATGCGGTCCGGACGACCCGGGCGGCGACAACGGTGACGTCATCTCCTGGGCGCTGCTGGCGGCGTTGGGCCAGGGTGGCCAGTTTTTCCGCCACCTCGTCCGGAGGAAGATCTTTGACGGTCACCAGCTCGTCCTGGAACCACTCGTCTGAGATGGGGAGTGCGCCGTCGGTGACCATGACGATGAGGTCGCCTTCTCGGAGGGCGACACTGTGGCGGTCGTAGCCGATACCCTGAAGAATCCCCGCTGGGAGGCTGGTCCCGGTTACAGCCGCCGCCCGGCCGTCCCGGCAGAGGAAGGAACTTGCCCCGCCGGCCTTCAAAAATTCCGCCGTGCCGGTGTAGAGATCAATGCAGCCGATATCCAGGGTGGCCAGAGATTCGTCCCCAGCCTTGACCAGGAGGGCAGAATTGATGAACTTCAGCGCGGCGTCGAAGCCGAAGCCCGCTTTGATGAGCTTTAGGACAAAATTGCAGGTCATGATGGAATCCACCGCCGCCCGGCCGCCGCTGCCCATGCCGTCGCTGAGGATGATGTGAGCGAAGCCCCGTGGATCGGCGAAATATTCGTAGCAGTCGCCGGACACCCGGTTATTCCCGGCGTTTTTCTGGGCGGCTCCGAATTGGAGGGTGTACTGCGCCTGCTCGAAAAAGCAGATTTTGGTGAGATCGCCGGCGGAGACGACGCAGGGCTGGTCAAGGGGGCGCTCCAGCAGCTCGGAAAGCTGGTCGGTGACGAGCTTTTTGTCCAGGCGGAAGGGCTTTTCCCGGTAAATTTCGACGCGAAGGCGGTCGTAGCGGTCCAGGACGCAGTAAACCTCATCGGCGTCCTCGCCCAGCTCGGAAAGAAGGTCCTGGACCTTGGCAGCGCGGCCTGCGTCCAGCACTTCTGCTTCGGCGATCTCCTCGCCGGCATCCCGGAGCATCTCGGCCACGCCTTCCAGCTGTTCCAGGGCCACCTGCTTGGCTCCCAGAACCTTGCGGCCCGCATTTTCATGGGAGAGAAATTCGTGGTAGCAGCCGTTGACTTCCCGGATCAGCTCGTCGGTTTTCGGGCATTTGCTCTGAAAGAAGGGAGGAAGGTCCTCCTTGGTGATCCGGCTGTTGGCCTTGAGGATGGGGGTCAGCTTCTGGAAAGCCTCGGTGGCCTGGTTGTAGGCGGTCTCCCAGCAGAACATTTTCAGGCCGCAGCGGCGGCAGACCCGGTCGGACGCCTGTTCGTATATGCCGGAAATGTCCGCCGCGCCAGTGCGGTTAAGGCGTTTGGAGACGAAGGAGAAGGTGCAAAACCGGCAGCTACCGATATGGTCAAAGTACATTACAGAG
>CAJMLQ010000179.1 GCA_905214265.1 uncultured bacterium | reverse complement strand
TGACAACAAAAAACCAGGCCCTTTAAGGACAACCCCTGGGCGATGAAAAATATTACTGACAAATATATTCTACACGATTGTTGTCGGAAATACAAGTGTTTATCAAAAAAAATTAAAAATAAGGGGGTGAAAATTTTGGGAGTTGATATTAAGATCCGGCTTTTGAAGCTTGGAAAGACTCAGCGGTGGCTGCTGATGAAACTGCACGAGAACGGATATAGAACGCTCTCGGAATCGCGCTTATCCGCAATGATTAAAGGCTCATATATCAGCGGCTGTTCCCCGCAGATATTAGAGCTTTGCGATCAGTTTTTGAAGGAAGAGGAAGCAAAGTGAACAAAACCTAATTCAGAAAGTCGTATCAACGTGAAGGAGAGGGGGTGAAGGGATGGAAGAAGCAACTTGGAAAGAAAAAAGAGCCCTTGAGTGTCAGGTTCAAGAGCTTCAAAAGATAGCAAGTATAGAAAAAAGGCACCACACGTATTGGCACAAAGTAGCATGTGTTTCGATGGGCTTAAATGCAGCGATTCTCTCGTTTATTTTAGCGGTGGCTATTTGGTGCATAGCCAGAAGATGATGGAAGAAATCAACCCCATTACGCCGCCGCCAAGCACGCTGAATATAGCAATCATCCAATCGTGTCTGAGAGATTTCTTGCGAAGAAGTTCTTCTTTTTCTTGTTTCATGAGCTCCAGTTCAATACCTGGAGGAAGCACTTTACCGTCAGCAATATTTGGTATTTTCATTAAATTCACCTCCCTTCCTATTCAGTATAGCACGGGAGAGTGGAAGGGACAAGTAAACAGAAAGGAGTACATATGAACGAACTGACAGTATTCAGTAAAGACGTTATTCCGGTTTATACGACCGATACCGGAGAAAGGGTGGTCGTTGGACGGGAGTTGCACGAACGATTAAAAATTTCGAGCAAATATGCCGACTGGTTTAAAAACATGTGTGGTTACGGTTTTTCTGAAAATGAGGACTATTCATCGTTTTCTAAAAATTTAGAAAACGGCGGTCGAACGATTGATCACATTCTCAAACTGGAAATGGCCAAGCACATAGCGATGATCCAACGCACGCCGGAGGGCAAGGCAATCCGGGACAAGCTGATCGCTCTGGAAACCAATATATCGGAACTGTCTCCGGAACTTCGTCTGCTGATTAATCTGGAGTTAAAGCAGAAACAGCACGAAGCGGCCCTGGAAGCCGTCAACAAGCGCGTGGACAATATCGGAGAAGTAATCTCCCTGGATACCAATTCATGGCGTGCAGACTCGCACAGGCTGATTGTGGGGATTGCCAAGGCTATGGGCGGAAATTCGTACATCATCGACGTAAACAAGGAAATATACCGGCTGGTCGATCAGCGGGCGGCGGTATCCCTGGAAGTCAGGCTCACCAATAAACGCCGGAGGATGGCAGACGAAGGGGTCTGTAAATCGAAGCGCGATAAGATGAATAAGCTGGACGTCATTGCCGACGACAAGAAGCTCATTGAAATCTATATGGCAATCGTCAAGGAAATGGCGGTTAAACATGGCGTGACACTGGAAACGCCAAAATCTGCATAGTGCACTGAAAGGAGCTATTCACACAATGTTCTACATGAAAGACGAAAACGGAAACTTTATCAATCTGGACGGCGAGTTTTATTATCAGTGCGCCGGATGCGGGAAGATGGAAGAAATCGACCTTGTGGAGATGATCCAGCAGGATCCGGACATGGATATTTACAGCACGGCGATCTACTGCGCGGACTGCACAAGGAAGCGGATGCAGGAATAGTGGAGAGAAAGGGATGAAAATCAATGGTGAAAATTAATGGTCAGAAAATCGAGATTCTGCAAGCCCAGCGCAATTTAAGCACGATAGCGTTTGCAAAAAAGAGCGGGATTTCTCGTCAGAACATTTCCACGATTAAGCTTCGCGGGACCTGCACCACATCCACACTTGCGAAACTGGCGGCAGGGCTGGGCGTGGACCCGGCGGAACTGGTAGAAATGGGGAAGTAACGCATAGGACAAATTTCCAGCAGAATAGCATGACAATAAAGGAGTTGATTATCATGGCAAAACGTCCACCTTGGAGAATTCGGGAAATATTAATCGAGCACGCAGATGGAACTCGAACCAACATTAACGATATGACGCCGGAAGAAAGGCGTGCAGCCGCTCGACGAATTAACGATGCGGCTATGGATGCCATCGGATATTACCGCATTGGAAGTGAAAACGATCCAAATGTTCAGAATCGGGAGTAAATCTCCCATGTGAACACAGAGGACAGGCTTACGTTAAAGTTTAGTTAGGAAGTGGACAAGCAATGAATGACATCATCACCCTGCTTTTGGTGGTAGGAATCATGCTGCTGTTCTTCGGGATCCTCGGTGGGATCGGGGAACTGATTCTGGGGGACGGTGACGACGATGACTGACCGCCGGGACCCGTGCAAAAGCTGTGAGAAGTCCTGCAAGGGCGGGCACTGTGAGGCGCGGAGGGATTGGATTCAGAAGGCCGAGAAGTGGCTACACAGCATGACATATGACGGACTGCCAAAGGAGATGCACCATGATGTTAAAAAATAAGCGCCCTGCTGAGCGGCAACTCGAGCAAGGCAACATAGAAATGTATTCAACTAAAGGATAGCACGAAAGCGAGGAAAAGTCAATGGATATGAGAGCATTCCACGTGTCAATTGAAAGCGCGTTGGATGAAGCCGGGATGGATATTGTCCGTTCGAACTACGATAAGAATTCGACGTGCCCCAGCGATATTCATGCAGTCAATCCGATTACTGGGAAAAAAGTACATGTTATCACTTTCGAGGAGGAAAATGAATGAGTTTGTATCAGCTTGCGAAGGAATATCAAGCTCTTTACGAGCAGATTGACGAGATCCCAGAGGACGCATTTGCGGATACTCTGGAGGGCATCCAGGGCGAGTTTAACGAAAAGGCAGACAACATCGCCTGTTTTATCAAGTCGCTGAAAGCGGATGCGGATGGTATCAAGGCCGAAGCAACTGCGCTCAAAGAGCGGGAAGCCGCTAAAAGAGCCAAGGCAGACCGGCTCCGCGCATACCTGCTGGAGCAGATGCAGGCCATCGGCACACGCAAGATCGAAAGCCCACGCAACGTGATATCACTGGCAAAAACCGCGCCAAAAATGGTTGTGGATGATGATTTTACAGCGTGGGCGGAAGCTAATGGCAGGGATGATCTGCTTACATACAAGCAACCGGAGCCAAACAAATCCGCGATCAAAGAAGCAATCCAGTCAGGCGCAGAAATTCCATTTGCCCATATCGAAGAGGGCGGACAAAGCCTGCGGATCAGATAGGAGGTTGCTATGGGGGAACCCATTATCATATATGGCAAATCCGGCAGCGGGAAAAGCCGGTCACTGAAAGGATTTGGGGAGGACGAGATATTCCTAATCAATGTCATGAGTAAGCGGCTGCCGTTTCGGAATTCGTTCAAATACGTACTGAAAAGCCGGAACTATTCGACCATCCAGCAGAAGCTGGAGAAGATGCCATGCAAGACGGCGGTGATTGATGATGCCGGATATTTGCAGACAAGCACCTTCATGGCAGGGCACGCAAATCCGAAATCCGGAAGTTCTACTTTTGACCTGTTTAACCAGATCAGTGATGACTTTTGGAAACTGGTCTTGTTTGTCAAGGAAAAGCTCCCGGATGACGTTCTGGTGTACCTCATGATGCACGAGATCAGCAACGATTCCGGAGAAGTCAAGATACGGACGATTGGTAAGCTGCTGGATGAAAAAGTGTGCCTGGAGGGGATGGTTACAATCTGCCTTCATTGCCTGACTGATGGACAGCGGCATTAGCTGTCAGTGTCGGAAAGAGCTTCGTTGTAGACGAACGCGCAATGGCAAGCATAGTGACTGCTGTCGGCGCTTATCTTCCCTTGAAACAGGTGATTGGAAAGGTGAACTATGAAATCGTAAAAAAGCGGACGGTTACTCCAATTGGCGGAGTAGATCAGCTCCCGTTTTGAGAGAAGGGAGACGGTGAGGATGGAAAGACTGACATTTGAGGGGAATTTCTGTGATATTGCTATGTGCCAGGACGTTCCTGGCGGCTCTTTCTGCGAGAATGGAGCCTGTTCGCAGAGGAAGGTCTGGGAGCGACTGAAAGCCTACGAGGATACAGGCTTGGAGCCGGAAGAAGTAAATTCCGTAAAACTTGCACTGATGGGAAAGTCTGTTGCGGAAGTCAAAGAGTTTGAAGGTGTTCCTATTGACCGCCTCCGCGAGCTTGCGCAAGCCGATAAGGAGGGGCGGTGCGAGGTGCTGCCGTGTAAGGTTGGAGATACGGTGTGGAGAATTCAGTACGTCCAAAATAAAAAAGGCAATTACGTTGTTGGTATAGCAGAAATTACGTTTGGCTTGCTTTGGCTTAGTGAATTCGGCAAAACTGTCTTTCTGACCCGCGAGGAAGCAGAAAAGGCGTTGGGAGGCGGACAGGATGAACCGCTTCCAGAACCGCCGGAGGAGGAATGACAATGGCTGAATACATTGACAAAGAGCAATTGCTGTCCGACCTATACAGCAAGCAGGACGATGAAAATCTGGATGTGATGTTAGAGATCGCGAATTTTCCTGCCGCTGACGTTGCGCCGGTGGTGCATGGGCGGTGGGAATGGCATAAAGATCATTGGGAATGCAGTAACTGCCGTGGTAATAGATTCCATGACTTAGCGCTTGGACTTGATGCGGCTTATTGTGGTTACTGCGGCGCAAAGACGGATGGAGAAAAGAAGGAGGACAGGCATGAATTTGAATAATACCGTAAGCATGATGAACAGTGATGATTATAAAGAGCGTTTCAAGGCTG
>CAJMLQ010000178.1 GCA_905214265.1 uncultured bacterium | reverse complement strand
CCCCACTTGTTAGATAGTATATCATACTGTCTAACAAATGGGGTGCAGTTCACAGCTTGCTTGGGCCACCCTTTTTGTCATTTAGCAAGTTCACGAGCCTTCGCCAAGGTCTTGTTGTAAATAGTATCGTAAGGCAGGCAGTCCAGAATATATGTACCACCCAATAGATTCAGATACTTTGACAGCTCTCCAACTGTATCGGTGTTGATATTCAATCCTTCAGTACGTGCAGTAAGGATAGCGCTTACAAACGCGCGAATAATGGTAGGACTATTGGAAGTGTTGCGTTCAATGATATGCAGCGCATGGTCGGCGTTTTCACATACGAACTTTGTAAGTTCATACGGATCGGGACGCGAGTCATCATAAGTTAGTCTGCCAATCCACCATAGCCGGGCAAGGGCATTTCTGCTCAACGAACGTCGAGCACCAAATCCGAAGAAGTAGTGCGCCTTTATATCCTGTTTGGTACATTTTTTTGCTATTTTCCATCGGTACTGTGTGTACTCATAAAATGGGCCTAAACACATACCTGCCCACAAGCGTTCATCCGATGCCTTAGAGTCGGAAATGAAACTCAGTTTGCCGTAAACTTCCTGAACATTGGCTGCATCCGTCAAATGTACTTTGTCGACCGGCTGGGACATATCCAAATGAATATCCGGCATCGGATACTTAGTGTTGAGGAATGGGGAGTGTCCCAATTCCTCTTCAATCCATGCATTGGAGGGCAGAGCGAACTTGCTGACATACTGATCTAAGTTTTCTTTTATGGCGTTCAGATCATCCCAGCTTATAAATTGCAGATTCATTCGTCATCTCCTCCTATTGTTCCAAAGCCTTCACAGAGGACCTTGAATGCTTCGGCAAGCGGATCATTAATCAAGCGCTGTGCCAGCACCACCATATTCTGCTGATTAAAATCATCGCTCTCAATATCTACATCGAATTTTGTCAGCAAAGATTTGCGCACAGTTCTATACCAGCCACATTCGGATAACTCCTCACGTTCCTCTATGCTTCTGCATTTCAATTCCTCCAGCGCATATGTAAGAGCCGGAATAATTGTAATCGCATTCAAAACAGGCTGTGTGATCGGAGCCTTGGCAAGCTGCTTATAACTGTAGTAGTCGTTCAGCGGCAGTTTAACAACGATTTTCTGACCATCAATACCCACAATCATGTGTGTTACTAATGGGTCTGCGTTTCGAATGATACTGAAAACAGACGGAGTGTTTGCCAAATCTTCTATTTCTTTAGTGATGGTTGCATTGACCTGCTTTCCAACCGCTAAGACGCAGCCGGCTTCAATCTCAAAGGTCGCTCCACTATAGTCATCATGAAATCCTGGATTACTATACCCAGCAATATCCTGAGTCGCAACGATAAACGGACATATCTGCAGTTTACCGCATATTTTCTTATCGGAAAGCACACGGCTTTCCGATACCTTCTCAGTAGTCACGACTTCACGGAAACCAGTCTGAGCGCATTCCAGGTGATATACATACTGGGCCTGTCCATCCTGAATCAGCTTTTTCAGCCCCACGTTGGTAAGAGAGGCCATAAAGTCGATACGGATGTTATAGCCATCTTTCTGCAAATCAATAGTAGTATCAAAACTACCGTCTTTGTAATCATCAGAATAATATGCCAAGACGGGGTAAGGATACAGTTTATACCTTATTTCCATACGCCTTCACCTCCATCGAACAGTAGTCATGGAAATTAATCTTTATAGACAGTTTCACAGGAACATTTTCGGTAAAGGTTAATCCGCTGATTTTATTTCCACTCACTGTCAGTTCAACACCATCTGCGGCTGCAGAAATAAGTGTTGCATCGTAGTTCTGGGATTCTGCAGACATGAAAAGGCTGATAATCCCGTCTGTTGCAGATACATTGGGAACAAAAGTGACGGTATACTCACCCTGACTCTTGTTCGTACACATAACGCGCGACTTTACTGCAGACACTGCGGCCAAGCTCTTGCGGTGTTCAATAGGCTTATCACCCTTTCCTCCACCTTCGCCGCTTCCACCGCCACCTCCGCCACTGCCTCCGGTGGAGTTGCCTTCGCGGCTGCCTTCACCGGGGATATCATCTGCGATAATATCTCCATTGGGGTCATCTACCTCAGTAGTACCTGTTCCAGCCTGACTCATACTGCCTGGCTTGGGACTGCGGGACACAGTCTTTGTTTCAATCGCTTGTATGGTGTCATTGATGTTTTCGCCTTTATCTTCAGGTTTCGGTTGTGCTGGATCTTGTTCAGCAGCGAGATACTCACCAACAGAAGGGTCAAGTGCTTCTTCGCTATCATCATTTTTCAGCTCATCCAGACAGGCTTTGATAAACTTGGTAAGGGCAGACAGGACGCCCTTAGCCTCGGACTTGTTTTCAGCACGCTCAATTTCCCATTTTGTGTGCTGAGGATTCTCCAGCGTTCTGAGATATTCATTGAGTTTGTCACCTTCAATATATAACACTCCGGCAAAGGGAATTAGTCCGTTGATGTTTCCTTTATCCATAATTTTCATACCCGTGCGGCGAACCATCGCCACTCTTCTGTGAAAATCAGGCTGTATCATGAGTCGAAGCGTTACCTTGCCCATTGTACCGATGTCTTTGGTGTATGTAGGCGATTTTTGCTCGTCGGCAGTAAGAACCTGATAGTACTCGTCGGCATATTCAGAAAAATATGCTTTGTGGGATGTAACCAGTTCTGGCAGGGTCTCCTTACTGATAACGATATCTTCGACCTCAACAATAAGTTCCTCAGCATACACAGCATACAAAAAGCCGTCAAGGACAGATGCTACCATGTCATGCTTCCAATCCTTGCTGCCATTGAAGCCTAAGACAAAGATGTCTGTGCCGCTCTTTCCTGCCTCACGGCTATAGGAAGGGTCAATGGATATTTGTTGCTTCACGGGAGCGTTTTTATCTGCTCCGTAAAATCCCGTCCCCTGCGTGGTCTCACCTTTCTTGTCTTTAAAGCTGGTGAGACGGGCCACGCCCTGGTACGCAGCGACTCCCTCACTATCCAAAGTACTGTAGAAAACAGTTCTAAAAGTGGAGCAGGCATAAGGAGCAAATTTGCCGATACCAAAAGAGCCTCCATGAGAGCCGCTTTTGTCAGAGGCACCCTGAGACTTGGTAAGGTTGCACCAAGGAGAATTGTATTCTTCATCAGAGCCAAGGAGTCCTGTGGTGTTGGTATCGCTGATTCTTAAACAGGTGATCTTAGGCTGTTTCGCTAATTTAAGAGCAGACTGGAAAAAGCTCTTTGCTTTAGTAGATTTCTGCTTAGACCAGTATTCCAGCGACTTGGAAAATGCATCTTCCAAGTCATCAAAGCCCGGAATTTCAGACGGCGCAATCTCAAATGTGCGAAAAACAATACGAGTAGGTTCACCGTTCTTCAGATTTGCATCGATGGAATTCTGGCAAATCTCACGCGCCAAGGACTTGATTGGGGTGCCATTAAAAGTTTCAACGCCAGAATCTGCGATGCCAAAAATTTGACCATGGTTGTTAGAAGGAAAATTCCAAGCGTATCTGCGAAGAGAGAATAGAGCCATTTAAGAACACCATCCTTACTTTAATGTGAACCTGGAGGTTCTGCTGCTTTCGACCTTCTGGTATTTTTTCTTCGCCTCACGAAGTTCAGTTTCGATGGCAGAGAAAATCTGATCGACATCCTGTTGAGTATACTCATAGGTGTTGGTGTTTGCACAGTTCCCCAGCAATTGAATCATATCGATGATTTTGTTTGTTCTGGCTTCTGCCAGCCGAACAAATCTATCACGCTTGGATTCTGGCTTTTTCCCCATAATAACCGCTCCTTTGACTTGTTTTGATTTTATTATATAGAGCAGATTCATTTGTGTCAACACATTCTTTATATATTTTTGTATTTTTTAAATATTGTTCGGCATTTTTTGTTTCTGCTATTTGCAAGAGATAAAATATGCTGTCTGCATAATGGTATTTTGAAATTGTCCTGTGTGTATTCATCGTTATCGCCATTTAAAGACTTTGTGAGAGCGTTTCATGCCGCTCCCACGACTATATCCTTGTTGATCAAGCTGATCGACTGTCATTCCTTTCATGTTTACGCTTATCGTCGATTTTTGTCGCCGACATTTATCACCGATTTTTTATCGCCGATTTTTCAAATCGGTTGTTTCATTGTTTATGCGGCGCAGTTTTTGAGGTCAGCCCATGATGCCGATTTTGTTGCCGTTTTCGTAAATGTCCGCGCCGTATTCGCAGTGATTTGGCCCTTGGTATTCCAGCCAGCCGAAGCCCTCCACATAAACCATATCGCCGGGCTGCAGGTCAGTGACCGTCTGCGCCGGGGCGGGTACGGGAGTAGGTTCCGGAACGTGCTCCGATTCAGCCGTTGGTTGTGTGTTGGGAGCTGCAGACGCTTTCGCCGGTACAAACTCCGGCTCATTGGTGGTTTCACAGGGAGGCTCCGGCTGTGGAGTCGCAGCCTTTTCTTTCTCTGGTGGCAAATCGATTTCTGTTTCTAATTTGGCCTCTGCGACAATCGGCTCTGGGGCGCTTACGGCGGGTGTTTGGGGCAGTTCGGGGGTTTCCCCGACCGTTTCAGCCTGCGGCCACACGGCGGCACACAGGGCGAGACAGGCGGTGGATGTAGTGGCAATGATGATTCTCTTTTTCATTTTATCTCCTCCTCTTTGAATGTAAAATGATTGATTTCTGTGGACAACTCACCTTTTGCGGAACAGCTATCAGAACTTCAGAAGACTATCCAGAATATTTGCCGCCTGCTGCAGCTCGTCCCGAGTGGCTTCCTTTGGCATATCTTCATCCTTTTGCGCCTTGTGCTGCAGATAGGGTTCATAGTTCTGCCG
>CAJMLQ010000177.1 GCA_905214265.1 uncultured bacterium | reverse complement strand
TATCTGCTTGCGATTCTCCCTCCCAAGAAAAATGGGCCATTGTTCAGTAAACATTTATTAATGGCATGACTAACGCAGAGAAGGCAGCGGCCAGACGGACCACCGGTTCTCCCTTGTGGGGCGGCTTGCTTCCTCGTGTACAGCTGACCACGGAATATCCTTCCAAGGAGGCCTGGGAACAGAGCCTGAAAGAGTCCAAACATACCGATATTCAGATCGACGCTATGGGGAAAGCAGTAGATTATAACCAGTGGTGCCCGCTGATGATCAACAACTTCCTTGCGATGGCAACGGAGGAAGAGACAGAGACTCTCAACAAGATTCAAACCGGACTTCAGACCTATTCGGATGAGATGTGCATGAAGCTTGCTCTGGGTACGGAATCCCTTGATAATTTTGACAAAATCATCGAGGAGCTTAAGGATCTCGGCTTGGACGATCTGATTTCTGTCCAGCAGGCGCGCTACGACCGCTTTGTTGCAAATCAGAAATAAGTTCGAAAGACGGCGGGTTCCCTCCGGAAGTAGTAATCAGGTTAAAAATGTGATATGATAGGAACCAGTGGGCCGAGTATTGTGAATGAGATGCAGTTATCCACATACTCGGCCCCTTCTGTTTTGAACAGAGGGACAATTCCGTTGATGGGTCGTGAAAATTGTGAAACGAACGAAATACGGGAAATATTTCCGTCATAATATGCGGCTGTTTACCACGATTTTTGTTGCCATTTGTTTTGCTGTAACCGGCTTTTATCTTTGGAGCATGGTCCGCCATCAGACCCAACAGATTAAAACGGGGTATCAGAACGACACCCAGCGTATTGCGCTTGAACTGGATAACAAACTTGCCGGAATCCGCAATCTTCTGAACGATATTTCGAATATCACCTGGGTCAAAAAGCTTTCCACCTCTTCCGATGTCTTCCTGCGGGAATTTACGGCGTTGCAGAGGATCGAGTGCCAGACAGAGCTTTCCCGCTATCTTGCCATAGACAGTTCCATTATGGACATTGCGGTTTATGTAGCGGATCGCGAAATCGTCCTTTGCCAGAAGGGCTGGTTTAGCTGTAAGGAATACCGGTCCTATCTTCTTGACCGCTGTGACATTGAGCCAAACGATATTTTTGCCGCTGCTGCTAAGAAAAATGAAGCGGACGCGTTTTTGAATCTGGAGCTGAATACGCAGGACGGGCGGAATACGATTATCATTAAGAGCCTGGTAAATGTAGCCGCTCCCCCGGCCAGTCTGATTCTTATTCTGAACCGGAACACGTTCAATCAAAGCATTGAGAAGCTAGGCGGTGAAAACGTCCTTGGCATAGAGGTGATGAATTCATCCGGCGGTATTTTGTTCCATACAGCGCAGAAGGAGGTGGACGGCTACCAGCTCACAACTCCGTCGGAGGTTCTCCCGGCGTCTTACCGTGTGACTTATTTGGAGCCATCTGCCATTTTAAGACAGTACGGCTTTGTAAACCTGGTTTTCTGCGGGATCCTGTTCATCATGCTGGCGCTGGCCATACTTGCTGCCTTTCTGCTGTCGCTTCACAATATCCGCCCTTTGCAGAAGCTGATGGATTCCATCAGCAGGCTTATGGGAGAATCACAGTCTCATCCGACTGAGACCTCGGAATTTGAGCTGATCGAAGCTTCCTTCGCACGGCTTTATGCACAAAAACAGGACCTGCAGGAAAACATCCGCGAAAACTACAATCTTACGCGGCAGTATGCGATGATGTTGGTTTTGTCGGGCGACCAAAAATTTTGGGAATGGGCGCGGCACTTTGAGACGCTGGGGATTCCGTTTACAGAAGACCAGAGCTATTCCGTCTGGATTCTGACCCAGAGGCAGGATCCGCCGGAGCAGATTGATTATGTCGCCGTCTTTTTGGAACTTCCGTTAGAGCTTATCTCAGTAGAGGAGATCCCGGTAGGACCGATGCAGACCGTGCTGATTCTCGGCCAGAAGGCTCCGTCTGCGTGCGCTCATTACGAACAGGCTGCAGAACAGGCAAAGCAGCTGATATTGGAACGCTATGGTGCGTTAGTTGAGTTCCAAATCGGGAAATGCTGCGGCCCAGGCATTCTGGGCATTTCGCAGTCTTATCACGAGCTGACGGAGGTAAGCAATCAAAAGGGGAAAGATCCCGCCTATCGGAAAACCGGCAGGGAACTTGCACAGTATATTGAGGAGAACTACTGCGACCCGGATATGTCGCTTAAAGACCTGAGCAACCGGTGGAATCTTTCCGTACCCACTGTTTCACGCCTCTGTAAGGAAGCACTCGGAACGAGTTTTATCGATTACGTGACCAAACTGCGGCTTGAAAAGGCAAAACAGCTGCTGCAGCTGGGCCACAGTCCGGCGGAGGTTGCTGAGGCGGTGGGATATGGCAGCGAGTATTCGTTTCGACGGGCTTTTCAGCGTAATGAAAACTGCCGCCTCCAGGATTGGAAACCTTCGTCGCCCTCCCCTTGAGACGGCCAATAATCAGTAGCAGGACTTTGGAGGAATCCTATGGAATTATCCAGACATGCGCCGGTTTACCTGATCCTGCCCGGTGAGCCGACTCTGCGCGAGCGGTTTGCTGCGGATGAGCTTTCACGCTACCTATTTTTAGTCCTGGGCGTCAAAGCGGAGAAGGCGGACAGTGCAATACCGGGAGCGAACAGCTTTTTAATCGGCGGACCTGGGCGGAATGCCGCTTCTGCTGCATTCCTCACAAAGGAGGAATTTGACGGTATTCTTACGGGCGCGGAAGGAATCTTTTTGGAAATACGGGACAATACCGCCCTTATCGCAGGAAGCGAGGGCTTTGACGATTGCGAACGCGGCACGGTCTATGCCGTCTACGAGTTTCTGGAGCGATACCTTGACTGTTCGTTTGCCGCATACAGTGGGCCAGGGGTACACGCGGGCGAGGTGCTCCCTGTCCTTGACTGGATAGCCTTACCCAACGGACGCTATGTCAAGGCAGGAGCGGACCGCCCTTACCGCACTGCGATCGTTCAGTACGGCGAGGCGGCGGGTTGCCCCATTCACGAGCTGAACCTGCCGTTTATCAGCTGGCTTGCCAAAAACCGGTACAATCGCATCCTCACATGGGCAAGCATCTATGAGGCATATAAAGAGACCGGGCTTGTAAGGGAGCTTGAAAAACGGGGGATCCGTTTGAGCGTGGGACATCACGAATCCTCGCGGATGTGGCTGCCCTACTATGGAAACCGCTGTTTCTCCGAGCATTATCGGGAGACGCACCCCGAATATTACCGGCTGGAATCCGACGGATCGCGCTACAGGCCCAAGAATGCGGACGATCACACCGGGCAGTGGATCCTTTGCTCGAGAAATGAGGACTGTATTGCGCAGGTTGCAGAGAACCTGAGTCGCTGGATTGAGAAAAATTCTCTTGTTGATACCATCGCTTTTTGGCCCAACGACGGCATAGCTAAGCAGTGCTGTTGTGAAAAATGCTCCCGCTACAGCAAGGTGGAAAACTACGTCTATTTTCAAAATGAGATCGCAAAGCGTGTGAGTGCGCGTCACCCCCATATCAGGATCGATATGTTGGTCTATGTGGATCTGTGGGAGTGCCCCAAAGGAGTCCGGCTGGAGCCTTGCCTGCGGGCCGACGAGGCAGCCTGGGGGAAGGAGCAGCGCAGATGCGGAAAGCCGGACGGCTCCTGCCTTTCCAAAACAGAATTTGAGACGAACCTCCTGAGCTGGAAGGAGGCAGGCGCGGAAATCGTTTACTACGATTATTACATGGGCGTGTACGGAAACCGCCAGCGCATCATCCCCATGGCGGATGAGATCCAGAGCATCTGGCGCCGTTTTGCGGAGTTGGGCATCTCCGGAGCCGGGACACAGATCGAATGCTTTAATCTTTGGAATCATCTTGTGAATCTCTATACCTTCGGACGAACGGCATATGACGCTTCTTTGTCGTTTGGAGACAATCTTCTTGCCCTCTGTCGCCTCTTCGGCGAGGGGGCGGAATTCGTGATGCAGGCGGTCCGGCGGATGGAGGAGGCCCTCGACGGGGAAGCAATCATCGGCTTTGCAGGAAAATACATGATCGAGCATGTGGACAAGGCTTGTATATGCGGGCTGTTCGAGAAAGCGCTGGCTGCTGCCGCCCAAAGGACGGAGCGAAACAACATTCGGCTCTTGCGCATGGCTTTCCGCTATTCGGAGTTGGAAACTGCCGATCCCTCCAACGCGCGCCGCATTGAGGCAACCCGATTTCAGGAGTATGACGATCCGTCTGGGGAGCTTGCCTACATGGCAGTACATTTCGACAGCTTTTTTCATAATAATTCGCAGTATGGGATCGCTTTCCCCGTGACCAATACCGATACACGGAGTTTTGTTCCCAATCAATGGTACTGCTTCGAGTAGACTGATCCCCTGGAACAGACTGGTCACATTTCGCCTAATTTTTCGTAAATGGAGGAATCCTGGATGCTTTTAACGATTCAAAACGGAAGACCCGCGCTTGTACAGGAGGACGGCAGCGTAATCTTCCATTCCATATATACGGGCAGCTGCTATTGGGGAACGATGTACAATGTTCTGAAGGATTACGACAGTCAGCACTGGACGGTGCGTGAGACCGCCGCATTTGATTTCGGCAAGGACTTTTCTGTCTTGGGCAGGAAGGTGCGGTATTTCGTTGCGGAGTGTGAAAACAGTACCCTTTGGGCTGCCCTAGGGACGAAGGACGCCCTTTTCCGTACCGAAACGCGGAATACTGGAGCGGAAAAAGACCCGGTCGACGTGATTGCACTAGGAGGGATGTATTGTCAGCGGATCGAGCGAGTGATCTGCAACACGTTTGGAGCACATAACGGCCTCAACCTGTTTGATATGAACTGCCGAACAAACGTTAAGGCAACACCGCATAAATTGCAAAGTTTCCGTTTAGCAGAGGTCTACCAGC
>CAJMLQ010000176.1 GCA_905214265.1 uncultured bacterium | reverse complement strand
GAGGCAGATTAAACCAGACAAAAGGTCGCTGCATATTCCTTTTTTTCAGAGAATATGCAGCGGCAGGAAAAAAAATTGAAAAAATTCAAAAAACCCCTTGCTTTTTTTCCAAAAGTTTGCTATAGTATATAAGCACGATGTTTTCAGAAAGAAATATGCGCCTGTAGCTCAGTGGATAGAGCACCGGCCTCCGGAGCCGGGTGCGTTGGTTCGATTCCAATCAGGCGTACCATTGCGAACCCCGATGAACACTACGTTCATCGGGGTTCATTCTTTGCTCCCACTTTAGAATTAGAAAATGTACAAAATATTAGAAATCTCAATGGCATTTAATCTTCCCGATAACAAGCACCACAAAGATTCATGGTCGCCTCGTTTTGCGCCTATGAATTAACCATTTATCTTCAAGAACTTTTGATAGCTTCAAAAAAGATTCACATGTAACTTATCGTAAATAGTAGTACAGGTTCAACAATCCGCAACAGTTTTATTACAATTGTTTCTGTTGCGTAGGAAGTTTCGTCTGCACAATAAATACTAATCACAGATGTTCTCTGGTGTCAGTAGTGCGGATAAACTGTCTGCCATCAAATAGAAATATGCCATAACCCCATCCTGCTTTATGACCGCTTTGCAGCCAATCCGCATATGCCCGCTGCATTGAGGTATTTCGCGGCAGCTGACTGAATGGTTTTCCGCCGTCCGCTCCATAAATGCGCCACCATTGTCAAAGACATCCGTTTCAACAGAGAAAACCGGATCAAAATCATGCAGAAACGATACAATGTTTGAATCCTTTGGCAGCATTCTGTCATGGGGTGGATACAAAAGCCAGGAACCGCACGTGAAAACAACCGGTTCTCCTGAAAACTCCTTTCGATAAAATGCGTAAGCACGACGGTAGCTGTCTTCGCGAAGGTTTTTAGTCAGCGGTCCAGCAGAAGGAATGTGGATCGTCAGCACACGATCGCCTTTTTTCACAGTAATCCCACCGGCTGTGTAGCTTTCACCACGGAATTCACTGAACTCATACTGCAGGCGTCCCAACGCAAAACGCGTAAGGGCGAAAAATCCCGGGAACCAATCTCGAACAAATGTGCCCCAAATTTTGTAAACTTGCTGACATTCCACCAATTTGTAACGGAGATCCAGGATGGTATCATGAAACACTTCATCCGGAATTCCTTTTGCGCGGTAGCGCTCATGCAATCCCTGTGCGTTCCAACAAAAAAACACAAACGACGCCGTATAGGAATGAATATCGCATATCTCAGCGACACGGTCCAGCTGCTCAAAAACGGCCGGAGCATTTTCTTGCGGGTCGGCCATAAACAGAGCGCAAAGCCGCTGCATCTCCGCACCCTGCTGCTCATCATTCTCTTTCCTGCATCCGAAAGCACCAGACGCGCCTCTGAAGGCACATCAAGCTGCTCCATTAACTCAATAAGGCAATTATTGGGCTGTTTCATGGAAAAGATCGCTCCTTTTTGTACATTTTAAGTTCTCCTCAGAAAGCATCCGATTACAGATGGAGGCTTACGGAAAATCACGATGGTCTCCCCTATCAACTCGATGGCATCGATCGATCAATTCCATCAAGTAAACCGTCTCCTGCAATGGAACCGGAGATTCGCCGTCCGCTGCAAAAAAACTCTCGCAGGCAGCATAAAAATCGACGGCATCACTTTCGGTGACTGGTATCAGCTCTTCCTTCCACGGAATTCTGTCCGCCGGGTATGTTCGATTAGCGGCGGCCAGCTCTTTTGAAACAGCAGTGTCTTCCAGATCCGCTTCCTCAAAATACCTAATTCGTAAAACCTCTCCTTCCTCAACCATTTCCAAAGAAGCAGTCCCACGAGAACCGAATATCATCAGCGGATTAATTGGAATTGCTGTTGCCTGGTTGATATCAATATCAAGAATTTTTCCTGTTTCTGTCTGCATTACGACTTTTACCACATCATCTGCGTCGCCCAAGCTGGCAATTTTCTTGGTCCGGCAATACACGCTGTCAATTTTTTCTCCCGCTAAATACAGTAGCTGATCGATGTGGTGCGCGCCGTAATTGTTCAGCATACCTCCTTCGTATTCTCGGAATGCCTGCCAGTCGTTGCGGCGGACAAAATTGCAGCGGGCACACTTCATTGCGTAAATCTCTCCCAGTTTACCAGAAGCGATTATTCTGCGCGCAAGGCTCGTTTCGGGCGAAAACCTGTGTGGCTGATAGACAACAAGCTTTTTCCCGGTTTCCCTTTGAACCGCCGCTATTCTGAGTGCCGCTGCATAACCAATTGCCATGGGCTTATCCAACAGCACATCTGCACCGGCGCGCATCGATTCTATCGCCTGTTCTTCATGAAAAATGGTCGGAGAAGCAATTACGACAAGCTCCGGGGATTCTTTTTCCAGCATTTCTCGGTAATCAAGATATCCCTGAATCCCGAATTTTTCCTTGGCCTCCTGCAGCCGGTTCGTATTTACATCAGCTACGGCACAAAGCGAAAAAGTCCTGTGTCTCTGCAACTCCGGCAAATGAAAATCCCATCCAATTCTTCCAAGCCCTATTAATGCCGCTCTCACTTTGAATCTGCCCCTTCCTGTTTATTGCTGCGACAGAAGGCGCTCCGCTGTTTTGTGGTAAATGTTTTCCAGCGCGGGATCATCCAGTCCGACCCCGTAGATATTCCATCTGCCCTGCTTGTAGCTTTCATCATAGGGAAAATACTCGTCATACGTTTCCAAAAACCGGTAATACGTAGGGTACAGATTTTCCGCTCCGGGAGAGTAATCCGTTCCAAACACGATACGCTCGCTGTACCGGGTCAAAAACTGCCTCGCCGTATAAGGCTGCCGGCCCAGTTCCCCAATCCGCGCGGCGAGGTCGACATAAACGTTCGGGTAGCTGTCCAGCAAATGCGAAACATATCCCAGGTTTTCCGCATACCCTGCGCAGTGTGCCAGGATAAACGTCGTACCCGGGTTGCTGCTGACCAGCTGCTCCTGCATCTGCATCAGCTCCGCGAAGGAAGGCAGCCCCTCCCCGCAAAAACTCCAGTCCGGATGTGCGGCCAGTTCTTCATACCGTTCGTTATACCGGTCGTTCTTTTTGAAAAAGGCAACAGGATCCGCAATGTGGAACAACACAGGCAGATGGTTCTGCGCTGCCGCCTGCCACAGGGCATCGAAAACCGGTTGCGTCGGCATCAACAGCCTGCCATCCGCCCCGCGCAGCGACAGCCCGAAGTTTTTCCACAGCTTGATCCCCTTTACCCCGATCCGGCGGTATTCCTCCATGGTTACGGTCACGTATTTCTCAAAATCTGCCTGTTCGCACCGGGAAATGTCGACTCCGCCAAAGGTTGTGAAAAAGTCCCCGTATTTTTCCGTAAACTGCATCATCCGCTTCAGTTCGTCTCCATAACAGGTATCCGGATTCACACATCCTGCGACGCCCTGCGCTCTGAGGTGCTCGACCGTACTGTCCAGATCGTATTTCTTCTCGTAATCCCTGCCCAGATTGATCGGTCCCATATGCATATGGAAATCTATTACGGGATATTTCGGGCCTGCTAATTCTGTGTGTTTTGTAATCAGTTCGCTGACTGGCCGATATTCCTCCAGCAACATGGTCCTCCGCCCTTTCTGTCATAATTTTGTTGTACTCCCGCTTTTCCGCCCCGATCAGTACAACGCCGGCTTAAGCGTCCAGGTTTGAAGCCTGGCGTTTTCAATTGTACGGGCAACATTCAGGTCCTTCGAAAAAATAGGCCAGTTCTGTCCCCACGCTGCATCTGCTTTTACATGACCGGCACATACAAGTGTCCCTCGCTTCACCGCAACCTTCTCCTCCGGCCGCGCCCCACAGGCGATCGCCGCCGCGAGTGTGGCAAAAGCGTCCACAGGGCAAATCTCGTTTTCGCCGATGTGATATACAACGGGCAACTGCGGATATCCCAGCACCGTTTCATATTGCTCCAAAACCGCCTCGCCAAGCTGCGAAAGCGTTATCTCCGAACAAATCCTTGAGACTCCATCCTGTTCAGGGCCATAACGCAGATCGCCTGTCAAATGCTGCCGTCCGATATATTTTCCCATCAGCGTCAACAGTTCCGATGCGCTTAGCATACGAACCGCATCCGAATAGTAGGTGACATTGCCCTGCACAGCTGCGCAGATCTCACGAAGCTTTTCTGCAGAAAGTGTCTCCTGTCGGCTCTTTTCCAGCGAAAACGCCTCGCTGGCAGTCAAATAGGTGGTGTTGCCGCAGGTAAGCGTATGTTCCAGAAACGCTTTCACCGTCTCCACGCGCCGACGCATGGTTTCCGGCGGGCAGACCCGAGCGGGCCGCAGCACGCCGTCGGCAGGATTTTTCCCGTCCGCAAAGTTAACGGCGTCCCAAAACTCCTCGCAGGCAAACTCGCACGGGTGATACCAGATACTAATCAGCTGATAGTCCCGCTCCCCAGTCACAATCCTGTCAAAGCGACGCTTCGCCTGCTCCAGATCGTCGCCTCTGAGCTCCACACGGGGCGTTGCCCACAGGTTGATCCAGTTAAGAAGACCCCCATACCAATAGGCGCTTCCGCCCATATCGATAATATCATGCCAGTCCAAGTATGTCTGAATGCCCCACTTGCGCAGTGCCGGATAGGTTTGGCTTGCCCAGGCGGCGCCCGGCTGCCCATAGGTCGTCAGCCGCTGTCCCATCAGATCCTGCAGTTCTAAAAACGCGCCTTTTTCCCGCAGCTCAAACTCTTTCGCTCCGGCAGCGAACCCCATTCCGTCCAGATATTCAGTCGTGACCGGATGAACGCTGTGCTTTTCCGTATGGTAGCCAATTTCGTGATTCACCATCCGCCGAAAAATATCCTCGCGGCCTCTTCGCTTCAATACTCTGGCCTTTTCCGTTACCAGTTTCAGCGTGGATTTCACGCCTAACGAGTCC
>CAJMLQ010000175.1 GCA_905214265.1 uncultured bacterium | reverse complement strand
ACGACGGCGTTATTTTTATCAGCATTGATGATACGGAGTATGCCAATCTCAAGTTGATTTGTGATGAGATTTTCGGCAGTAACTGCTTTGTTTCCAATATCTCCTGGCAGCGTACATATTCCACCCGCAATGACTCCAAGGGTATCGTCAATGAAGTCGAACATCTTGTAGTGTATAGCAAACAGCCTGATTGGAACCCGAACAAACTACCCCGTACAGCGGAAATGGACGCAAAATACAAAAATCCGGATAACGATATTATGCCGTGGACGAGCAGCGATGCCTTTGCTGCCGATGCTGCAACACATCAAGGAATGGTCTATGCAATCCAACACCCATTCACAGGGAGTTTGATATATCCCTACAATGGCGCACACTGGCGGTATCAGCAGGATGCGATGTTGGAGTATATGAGCGGTTGGACGAAATACGAATTGCGGGAAATTGATGATGCAGAAAAAAGAGCTGAAATTTGCGGTGTATCTGAGAAAGAAGTTCGGTCAGGAGTAATGGGTATTTTACTTGCAGACACATTGGATATAGCAAAAGAAAATGCCAGTAAAATTTTACGAAGAGGACAATGGCCTCGATTTTATTTCACTAACGGTGGTAAAGGCGGCATCCGAAGAAAAACCTATATAGACAGTGTTGAGGGAAAACCACCTACAAATTACTGGCCTTATGCAGATGTAGGACATACAGATGAAGCAGCCAAAATTGTGAAGGCTATTTTTGGCGGGAAAGCTACTTTTGATACGCCAAAACCACCACGCCTGATTGAGCGCATTTTACAGATTGCTGGAGACAATAACACTCTCATCCTCGATTCCTTCGCCGGTTCCGGCACTACCGCCCATGCTGTCCTTAACATGAACAAAGCGGACGGCGGACACCGCAAGTTCATCCTTGTCGAGATGATGGACTACGCCGACAGCATCACCGCCGAGCGCGTGAAGCGCGTGATCCGCGGCTACGGCGAGGGCAAGAACGCCGAAGAGGGTACGGGCGGCAGTTTCAGCTTCTACGATCTGGGCGAGCCGTTGCTTGTGGGTGATTGTCTGAATGAAGCGGTTGCGCCGGAGAAAATCCGAGAATACATCTGGTTCATGGAAACCAAGCAGCCCTACGCCCCGCCCAGCGGCGGCAATCCGTATTACCTCGGCAAGCACAACAGCACAGGCTATTACTTCTACTACGAGCCGCAGCACGTGACGGTGCTGGACTATGCGTTCCTCTCCACCATTACGGAAAAAGCCGATGGAACGGTGATCTATGCAGACCGCAGTTCCATCAGCGAGGACAAGCTGGCAAAAATGGGCGTTACATTTAAGAAGATTCCGAGAGACATTAGCAGACTATAAAAGAAGGTGAGTTCACATGGCTTTTACATATTTTCTCCCCGATGAGAATGGAAATAAGACAGAGCACGGAACTACCTCAAATGCGGTAATCATTATCGGAGCAAATGGATCTGGAAAGAGCAAGCTGGGGGCTTGGATCGAGCAGCAGGATATGGAGCAAATCCACCGTATTGGGGCACAGAGAAACCTTAACTTTCAGGAAAACATCCCACTCAAAAGCTATTCACAGGCAGAGGACTTCGTTTTTTATGGAACAGATGAAAAATCAGGTAAACGCGGGAAGGGGTACCGTTGGGAGTGGGGGAAATATACTACCAAACTGGTAGATGACTTTGATAATGTACTCGCTGCACTAATTGCTCTAAAAAACAACGATAACGAAAAATTTGTAAATGAATGCAAAGCAGCACCCACCCGTGAAGAAAGACCTGACCCTCCATTCACCTCAATTGATAAATTAACCCAGATATGGAATGTCATTTTTCCGCAGAGAAAGCTACGAGTTGAGGATGCTAAGTTCTTAGCTTTTTTGACTCGTGACGATTCTGAAATTCAGTATAACTCGAACCAAATGAGCGATGGTGAGCGTGCAGTTCTATATTTAGCTGCACAAGTACTGTGCGTTCCAGCAAATAAAACGCTTATTATTGATGAGCCGGAGATACACTTACACCGTTCCATTATGAACAGATTATGGTCTGCGCTTGAAAGTTATCGACCAGATTGCCTGTTTATTTATATTACTCATGATACGCAATTTGCTGCCGCGCATGGGCAGTCTGATAAAGTATGGATCAAGGAATTTGATGGGATGCACTGGAAACTCGAAATAATTGATGACCATGAGCTTCCCGAAGAATTACTCTTTGAAATATTGGGCAGTCGAAAAAATGTGTTGTTCGTTGAGGGAGAAAGAAACAGCTATGACACTCAGCTATATAGCATTCTGTATCCGAACTACTATGTGATTGCCTGTGGGAGTTGCACCCAAGTTATCTCAAGAACACAAGCTTTCCGAAACAACCCATCACTACACCACTGCCAAGTGTTTGGCATTATTGATCGGGATTACCGATCCGATTATGAAATCGAAAAATATAAGAATGACGGGATTTACGCGCTCAAAGTCGCAGAGGTAGAAAATCTGTTTTTGGTAGAGGAACTGATACGCCTGATAGCGGATCACTTAGGACAATCACCTGATGAAAGCTTTGCCCCAATAAGAGAATACGTTATCCATACTCGCTTTGCCCATCAAATTGATCGGCAAATTTGCCAAAGTGTAGTTGCGCATTTGAAATACCAGTTAACCGCCATCGAGCTATCGAAAAAGAATGATGATGAAGCTAAAAACAGCTTAAACACTGCATTACAGAATATTGACTACGAGAAAACAAAAGCGGAGGAGGAGTCAAAATTCAGAGGCGCGTTATGTGAAGATGACTATGCTAAAGTACTTAGCGTATTTAATGAAAAGGGCTTAACAAGCTCCATTGGGCATTTCCTTGGATTGGTAGACAAAGAGTACTGTAAAAGTATACTGGCGCTTCTCAATGGAAAAATGCGCAATGAAATTTCAGACGCTATTTCGACTTATTTGCCTCCTGAAATTCCAAGATAAAGAGGGCTGCTGTATGGAACTGAAATCATATCAGAAAAAGGTCATAGCGGACCTGACCCGCTATCTGGAACTGCTGAACGAAACAAAGAGTGACGCAGCGGCGTTTCGCCTGTTCTGGCAGGAGAAATCTGCCCCAATTTTAGGGCGATACCAAAACGTGATACCCGGTGTTCCGAACCTTTGCTTCAAGGTGCCGACAGGCGGCGGCAAGACCTTTATTGCCTGCAACGCCGTTCGCCCTATCTTTGACGCACTCCCCGCTACCAAGACAAAGGCGGCTGTGTGGCTTGTTCCGTCGGACGCGATTCTGACGCAGACAGCGAAAGCCCTGAAAGACACGTCCCACCCCTACCGTCAGAAAATCGACGTGGATTTCGGCGGGCGCGTGGAGGTCTACACCAAGCAGGAGCTTTTGAACGGTCAGAACTTCAACCCCACCGCCGTAACGGAGCAGTTGTCGGTTATGGTGCTGTCCTACGATTCGTTCCGTGGTCGCGGCAAGGAGGTCTTGAAAGCCTATCAGGAGAACAGCAACCTTGCCGAGTTTGCAAAGGTGCTGGGCAAGCCCGACAGCCCCATTGAAAAAGCAGACGAAACCGCCCTATTCCAGATTATCAACCAGCTTAACCCGCTTGTCATCGTGGACGAGAGCCACCATGCCCGGTCGGAATTGAGCCTTGAAATGCTGGAAAACTTCAACCCCTGCTTTGTGCTGGATTTGACCGCCACGCCGAAAAAGGAGAGCAATATCATTTCCTATGTGGACGCGGTGCAGCTGAAAAACGAACACATGGTAAAGCTGCCCGTGATCGTCTATAACCGGGACAGCCAATCCGAGGTGCTGATTGACGCGATCGACCTGCGGAACAAACTGGAAGAAATCGCAAGCGCGGAGTACACCAAGACGGGCAAATATATCCGTCCTATCGCGCTGTTTCAGGCACAGCCGAAGGGCAAGGAGGACGCGACAACCTTTGAAAAACTGCGGGACAAGCTGGTGGACAAGGGAATCCCCGCCGAGCAAATTGCCATTCGAACCGCCGATGTGAACGAGCTGAAAAACATCGATTTGATGTCCCCAAGCTGTCCGATTCGCTATATTATCACGGTCAATGCGCTGAAAGAGGGCTGGGACTGCCCCTTTGCCTATATCCTTGCGTCCCTTGCCAATAAGACCAGTCAGGTTGACGTGGAGCAGATTTTGGGACGGATTCTCCGTCTGCCCCATACGAGCCAACACACGCAAAGCGCACTCAATATGTCCTATGTGCTGACTTCTTCCAACGACTTCAACAATACCGTGGCGCATATCGTCAAGGGCTTGAACAGCGCGGGTTTCAGCGATAAGGACTATCGGATCGGTGAGGCTACAAAACCGAAAGCACCCGAACAGACAGCGGAGCAAATCACGCTGCCTGACCCGCAAGGAGCTTCCGAACCGGAAAACGCAGAGGACGATTTTGCATGGCTGGACGATAAATCTATTGACACAGAGTTGGAACGGCGCAGAGAACAGGCAAAAACGCCTGAAATCACCCCGAAAGCCGACACCATGCTGGACGCTGCCGCAGAGGTCGAAAAGGCATACACAGACGCTATCCAGCAGACCGGCAATGATCCGGTGATGGACAATCTTCCGTGGGAGGTACGGGGTAAAGTGAAATCATTTCAGGTGAATCCGCAGTTCCGGGAGGATATTGAAACGCTGCAAATCCCGCAGTTTTTCTTGAAAGTTGAGCAATCTTTGTTTACGGACGGTTCTTTTGAATTGCTGGACAAGGAAATGCTGGCGGAGGGCTTTACCCTCAAGGGCAAGGCATACGATATTGACTTTGCCGCCGCAGACGATGAAATCCGCGAAATTGACGTGCGGGAGCAGGACGGCGGTTTGCCGAAGGTGTTCAAGATGGAGAGCGCCGAGCAGCGGTACTTCAAGGAGTGGTTCAACAATCTGCCGCCGGAAAGCCGGGT
>CAJMLQ010000174.1 GCA_905214265.1 uncultured bacterium | reverse complement strand
ACCTACCTACTATTCCGCAGCAACAGCGAGTTGCTTGTAAAAACCTTGTTTCAAATCCCCAGTAAGGAGCTGGGGAGCGGCCACCCCATCATGTGACCCATAGAAATATAAAACAGCGGGATCGTAAAAAGGGCAGAAAGCAGCAGCCGCTGTTTCATCTGCTTGTATTCTGCCTGTGCCGTACTGACCTCCGGTTTTGCTGCCGGTGTGGTCGTCCGGCTCTTGTTTTGTGCGGAGGCTTTGGGAATCGCGCCATAACCGGCCTTTTCAACGGCCTGGACGATTCCCGCCGTATCCAAAACGGATTCATCATAAGAAGCAACCATGCTGTTTTTTAACAGGTTGACGGATACTTCTTTGATGCCAGGTAGCTTTGCCACGCTCTTTTCCACTCTGGTGGAGCAGGCCGAGCAAGTCATACCCGTAATGTCAAATTGCTCCTTTTGCAAAATTATCCCTTCTTTCTTATGAAGATTTGTGCGAGTACCCCTCCCCCGTAGGGAACTAAATACCGTTATGAAAAGGGGCGTTTGGCACCTTGGGGGAAAGATGCTAAAGCCCCGAACATAAAGTTTACGCACAAGGTCTTTGACCGTTTTTCATTATACTTATCCTGCTTCTCCTTTGTCCGCTCCAAAGTGGAGCTTTTTTTATCCAAAGAGAAATGAGGTTTTTGCTGGAAATCCAATCAGCAGGTTTTCCAATCCAAAGGGCAGAATCGCTCCCAAATCCATTGACTTTGAGGGGCTTCGTGAATATACTGGCAGCATGAACGATTAAACAACCTTTTAATTGTTCATCCATATCAAACCAACCAAATACCAAAATGAAAGGGGGCTTTCTCCATGAAAAAGACCATTAAACTGCTTGACCTGGACTGCGGCCATTGTGCTGACAAAATCCAGAACGCCGTGAAGAAGATCGACGGTGTGACCAGCGTATCCGTCAACTTCCTGGGTCAGAAGATGATTCTGGAAGCGCCGGACGATCAGTTTGACGCTGTTCTGGCCGAAGCAAAGGCGCTGATTAAGCAGATCGAGCCGGATGTGACTGTTAAGGCGTAATGAAAAGCTGGACACCGGCTGCCACACGGTAGCCGGTGTTTTTCATCAATAGACAGAAAAAGCGTGACACGCTTTATGCTGCAACGAAAGGAGAATACACTATGACACGAAAACAAAGGCACTTGCTCACACGCATTATCGTGGCGGCGGTGCTGTTTCTTGCAGGCAGCTTGCTCCACCTCCCTGAATTGGCGGAGATGGCGGTCTTTCTCGTCTGCTATGTGGTTGTCGGTTTGGATATTGTCTGGAAGGCAATCACGAACATCCTGCATGGACAGGTGTTTGACGAAAATTTCCTGATGACGATTGCCACCATCGGCGCACTCATTTTGGGCGAACATTCCGAGGGCGTTGCCGTTATGCTGTTTTATCAGGTGGGTGAATGGTTCCAGTCCTATGCGGTGTCCAAGTCCAGAAAATCTATCGCAAGCCTGATGGACATTCGCCCGGACTATGCCAACATCGAAAGGGACGGAAAGCTGGTTCAGGTTGACCCGGATGAGGTTCAGATCGGAGAAACCATTGTTGTGAAACCGGGAGAGCGCATCCCGCTGGACGGTACGATTCTCAAAGGCTTTTCCACCTTGGACACTTCGGCCCTGACCGGAGAATCCATGCCCCGCGAGGTGGAGCCGGGAATGGAGGTCATCAGCGGTTGTATCAACCAGACCGGTATCCTGAACATCCAGACCACAAAGGAATTTGGGGAATCCACCGTAGCCAAAATCCTTGACCTTGTAGAAAACGCAAGCGATAAGAAGGGCCGTATTGAGAATTTCATCACACGCTTTGCCAGGTATTATACCCCGGTAGTGGTATTCGCTGCTCTGGCGCTGGCGATCCTGCCGCCGCTGATTACCCAGCAGCCATTCAGCACTTGGATTTACCGGGCCTTGACCTTCCTGGTGATTTCCTGCCCCTGTGCGCTGGTCATTTCCATTCCGCTTAGTTTCTTCGGAGGCATCGGCGGCGCATCCAAGATCGGTGTTCTGGTAAAGGGCAGCAACTATCTGGAGGCCCTGGCAAATACCGAGGTCGTGGTCTTTGATAAGACCGGCACACTGACAAAAGGCTCCTTTGCGGTCAGCGAAATCCACCCTGTCGGCATGGAGGAAGCGCAGCTTTTGGAGCTGGCCGCATACGCTGAGGACTACTCCAACCACCCGATTTCTCTTTCTATTAAAAACGCCTATGGACAGAAAATCGACAACAGCCGAGTTTCCGATGTCCAGGAAATTGCCGGTCACGGCGTGCAGGCCGTGATTGACGGGAAAACGATTCTGGCCGGAAACACCAAGCTGATGGAGAAGGAGCATATTAAGTACACGCCGTCCTCCGCTGTCGGCACCGTGGTCTATCTGGCCTGTGACGGGAAATACGCAGGATGTATCGTCATTGAGGACGAGATCAAGGCCGATGCTCCAGCCGCAATCAAGCTGCTGAAATCTGCCGGTATCCGCAAAACGGTCATGCTGACCGGCGACGCAGACGCCGTTGGAAAGAAAGTCGCTGGACAGCTTCATCTGGATCAGGTTTATACCGAACTACTCCCGGCTGATAAGGTTGACCGTGTGGAAAGCCTGCTGAAGCAGAAAAGCGAAAAAGGTATGCTGGCCTTTGTTGGGGACGGTATCAATGACGCTCCCGTACTGGCACGGGCCGATGTCGGTATTGCTATGGGCGGATTGGGTTCCGATGCTGCCATTGAAGCTGCTGACGTTGTTCTTATGACGGATGAACCGTCCAAAATTGCCGCTGTTATGAAGATCGCCCGTAAGACGATTCGCATCGCAAATCAGAACATTGTGTTTGCTCTGGGCGTTAAATTCCTGGTTCTGATTTTAGGTGCGCTGGGCTATGCGAATATGTGGGCGGCGGTGTTCGCGGATGTAGGCGTTTCCATTATTGCGATTCTCAATGCCATCCGCGCCATGCGGGTCAAGCTGCCGGATATGCCTGCGGGCAGCACAAATCAGGGTTAAGCGCAATAGAAATGCGCCGCAACTTTCACACGCTGCGGCGCATTTCCTTATTGTTCAGTCGGGCATGATATTTCAAACAACGCATCTATGGCATGATGCAGGAGCTTTGCCTGCGGCGTGTCCGACAGCGAATAATAAACTTCTTTTCCGTCCCTGCGGCTTGAAATGATCCCGCTCTTTTTTAATATCCGCAGATGATGTGACACAGCAGGGGCGCTCATATCCACAGCCGCCGCGAGATTGCATACACATTCTTCACAATGGCACAGCAGCCACAGAATCCGCAGCCGGGTCGGATCGCCAAGCTGCTGAAATAAAAATGATATATCCTTAAACCCTTCCGCAGAGGGCATCTTATTTAAGACTTTTTCAATATTCTGTCCGTGGTTGTGGGGCAGATTGTAATGCGGCATAAAAATCAGCTCCTTCCTGTGACTATGATACTGACATAATTCTTGTCTGTCAAACAGCTTCATTATAGATTGGAGAAAAATACATGAACGAAACAGAGAAAACAACTTTTTCCGTTCCAATCCCCGGCGAATTGGAACAATTAACCGAGCTTCACAAAGCGATGGGCGATTACACACGGATGCGGATACTTTGGTATCTGATGCAGAAAGATTCCTGCGTCAGCGAACTGGCACAAAAGATGGAGGTCACAGAATCGGCCATATCCCACCAGCTTCGTGCGCTTCGGATTGTCCGGTTAGTGCAATCACGCAAGGCCGGGAAAAACGTGATCTATTCCTTGCAGGATGAACATATCCGGTGGATTCTGGAAGAAACCTACGCTCATATTTCAGAAAGATAAAAACGCAGCCCCTGTGCTGTTTTGCAGGGGCTGCGCGGGTATTCAATTACAGCGTTTCGTAGGAAACCAGCTGGCTCATCGGGATGCGCTGCTTATTGAAGCGATTGGGGTCGCCGGTTCCTTCATCGGAATAGTCGACAACCAGAATGTTGACCGGCTCCAGGTTGGCCGGGAGGTCAAATTCCTGCCGCAGAACATCGGGATCGAAGTAGCATACCCACACCGTTCCAAGGCCCAGCTCTGTGGCCTGGAGCATCATGTGGTCGGTCAGGATGGAGGCGTCAATGTCACCGGTCTGCTTCTGATCGAAAGGCCGTACCCACGCCTTATCGTGATCGGCGCAAACAATAATAGCCAGGGGCGCACCGTAGATATTGGCCGCTTTACTGATCTTCGCAAGACCTTCCTCGCTCTGAACGGCAATCAGGCGAATCGGCTGAAGGTTGGCAGCGGTCGGGGCCACATGAGCAGCCTCCAGAATCTGCTCCAGCTTCTCAGGCTCTACCTTCGTTTCCTTGTAATCGCGTACCGACATACGCTGCTTTGCAATCGTGATAAAATCCATAATATATAGTCCTTTCAGTATTTTTATTTTGAGCATATCAAATCAACCATTGACCTAATTGTAGCACTAGAACACAAAACCGCAAGAATGCACTTTTTCGGAAGATACTTCCCAAAAAGATAGCACCTTGCGGGAAAGGAGAGCCATTTTATGAAATGTGAAAAAAATCAATTCAACTGCCCAGTTGAGGCAACCCTGTCTTTGATCGGTGGCAAGTATAAGCCGTTGATCCTCTGGCATCTGATTGACCATCCATTACACTATATGGAGTTACAGCGGCTGATTCCAAACGCCACGCCGAAGATGCTTTCGCAGCAGCTTCACGATCTGGAAAACAACGGCATGATTCATCGTGAAGTAATTCCAGAAAAGCCGCCTAAGACGGTATATTCTCTTACCCCATTTGGACAGAGCATCGTCCCCATTCTGGACGCGATGTGCCAATGGGGAAACAGCTATCTGGACGGCCTGGATGTGCAGCCGCCATGCTGTCAAAGCCGCAAATAAAATGCTGGGCATAGCTGACGAAAAGCGGCTATGCCCAGCGTATATTTTCTGCTCTAAATTTGTGACTGCCGGACGTAATTGCACAGCGCGGCAA
>CAJMLQ010000173.1 GCA_905214265.1 uncultured bacterium | reverse complement strand
AATAGGCTTCTATGTCTTGAACTACAAGGCTTTTTCTATTATTCAGGATACATTAGCATAGACGGTAAGAGTTGTCAAGGAAAAAAATTCATTTTTTATTTGCCATCCAGACTGAAGGTTCCGATAATGCATCAGAAAATAGAACAGCGAATCCAAAACGCACATTTTCTCCTTCCCTACATACAATAAAACAAGAGAACAGAAAATAGAATTGGAGGCAGAGCAACATGCGGAACATATACACGCAGCCGCAAATCCGTCTAATGAATCAGCTGCGGAAACTGTGGGAACAGCACGTGTATTGGACGCGCTTTTTTATTATCAGCACGGCGGCCGATTTAGGGGATCTGGAGCCAGTTACCAACAGGCTGCTGCAAAATCCAAAGGATTTTGCAGCGGTGCTCCTGCCATTTTACGGTGCAAAGAGCACCGTAAAATGGCAGGAACTTTTTACTCAGCATCTTTTGATCGCGGCTGATTTGGTAAACGCCGCCAAAAGGCAGGACGTCGTCAAAGCCGACGATGCCCGCAAACGGTGGTATCAAAATGCAGACGATATTGCCAGTTTTTTCTCATCGATCAACCCTTTCTGGAATGAACAGACATGGAGGAGCATGCTGTACAGCCATCTGGAAATGACGGAAAAAGAAGCGGTTTTACGTTTGGGCGGAAACTATTTGGCCGATATTAAAATCTTCCATGAAATTGAAGAGGAGGCTTTGAAAATGGCCGACTATATGTTTTGCGGAATTCTAAAACAGCACTACAGGCGGATCCTTTAAGCGTCTGAACCACGGACAGATAAAGAACAAAGGTCCTCTTAAACGGGTGTCCTGCTTATTTTTCAAAGCAAAAGTCCGTCAGCGAAAGCTGACGGACTTTCCTGTTGAAAACGGAACTGAGATTTCTGCCGTTTGAAGTGATTCTGTTCAAACTAAGTTGACCGGGCGTCCTTCCAAAAAGGCCGCAACATTTTCCACAGCAATCCCCATCAAGCGTCTTCTTGCCTCAAGGCTGGCCCAGGCAATATGAGGTGTGATGATGCAGTTCGGTGCCGAAAGAAGCGGGTTCACGTCGGAGATCGGTTCCTCGCTCACGACGTCAACTGCAGCACCCGCAACTTTTCCGCTCCGCAGCGCCTCTGCCAGCGCCTGTTCTTCCACCAGGCCGCCTCTTGCGTCGTTCAGCAGCAGGACACCATCTTTCATTTTGGTGATGCTTTCAGCGTTGATCAGCCCTCGATTCTCCTGGGTCTGCGGACAGTGCAGCGTGATCACGTCGCTGTTTTGGAGCAAAACATCTAGTTCCACAGCAGCAACATCTAACTCACTCTTCTGAAAATATCGGTCATAAACCAACACCTTCATGCCAAATGCCAACGCGATCCGCGCAACCGCCTTTCCGATCCGTCCGAAGCCGATAATTCCAATCGTTTTGCCGGCAAGTTCCATCTGCGGTGTCAGCCAGTAGCAGAAATCACCTTTTTCCTGCCATTTTCCAGCATGGACGCTCTCGCTGTGCCTGCCCACCTGATGGCACAACTCCAGCAGCAGCGCGAAGGTATACTGGGCTACAGCGGCAGTACCGTAGGTTGGAATATTGGTAACGGCAATTCCTTTTTCTCTCGTTGCATCCACATCCACTACGTTATACCCCGTCGCCAGGACTCCGATATATCGGAGTCCTGGACAGGCATCCAGGACCTCTCTGCTGATGGGCGTCTTGTTGGTCAACACCACCGGCGCATCTCCGATCCGGGCGGCGACATCCTGCCCAGACGTCCTATCGTATATCGCCACTTCTCCAAGCTGCTTCAGCGCATCCCAGCTCAGGTCTCCCGGATTCAGCGTATAGCCGTCCAGAACCACGATTTTCCCCATTTCGTATCCATTCCTTTCTTGTTTAGCAGCTTTCGATTTCTATCTGGGCGTTTTCAGTCAGCCGCCGCTTAGTGATCATGATTTCCGATACGTTCGGGCCGCGCTGGCCGTCCTGGACAGAAAGCCGCAGGACCAGTCTTCCGCTCCGGTAAGCCTCTTTCGGAAGCTGCAGCGAAACCGTGCAGAAGCTCCGGTCGATATGGACTGGCCCGTGCAGCGGAATCTCTCCATTTTCTCCTGCATCCAACGACAGATCGATAGTGTGATAGCGTCCGTAAGTGGCCCGATACCAGTAATCTGCCTCCGGATCCAGGCCCTGATATGTCACGATCAGCGGCTTTTGGTAAAGGGTATACACATTCGTCCGCCATGCCAGTGGAACGTCCTCTTCCGCAAAGGGAGACTGCAGCAAGAAGGATGGCAGCGGGATATCGAGATAGGCAGGGTCCTTTTGGTATTCCGGTTTTTCTTCCAGCCGCTCCCAGCAGCTGCTGAAGCTCTCAAAGCTGTCGTAAAATCCGCCGGGTCCGGGATCGGTGCGATGCAGAAGCTCATAGACCGCAGCGCATTTCTCCTCCCCGGTTTTCAGGGATTTCACCTTCTTCAGGCAGGTCTGGATATAGCGAGAATCGTTGAGCGGCACGTTCAGAGAGTCCACATACGCGCCCCGTTCGTATCCCGCCGCATGATGTCGCGTAACTGTGAGCTGCGCGCCGATATGCTCGAAGAGGAGATCGGCTAGCTCCTCGATCCGGGTGCTCCATTCGATGCGGATCGGTTCGCTTTTTGCACGCAGCAGGATCTCCTCCGCCTCTGCGATGGCCTGGTCTATGTCTTCTTTTGTGCCGATGGAAAGCCGGTGGCGGGCCTCCTGCTCCAGATATTGCTCATACAGATACCGTTCCTTCTGATACCGGTCAAAATACGCACGGATCAGCCCCATCTCAAACCGGTAATTGCCTTTCGCATAACGTCCTGCACGCTGTTCGATGGCTGTCCACTGGTCAAAGGTCTTCTCAATCGCAGAGTTGATCGCAATGGGGCCGCGCAGATTCTCCTCCTCAGCGAAAAAGCCCTGAGCAATTTCGTCGCGCAGTTTCCAATCAATGAACAAACCGGCATAGTCCCGCAGAGTGTCGATCACCGGCGTGCCGCTGTCCCACTCCTGATCCAGCCAGACAAATTTGTTGACATCGTCATTGATTCCTTCGGAGTAAGAAATGCTGCCTACAAAACAGTCTTGATACAGATTATGAATATTCTTTTCGTCAAGCGGACGCGGATTCGTGCATTCCCGCCCCAGTGTCAGCGCCATTGCCATATCCCACTGAGGAACCGGATACTGCGAACGCAGCATATGGGTAATATCGGGATAGTTCCGAACCGGATACCGTGCCGGAATCCTGCTGCGCAGAATCTCCGCAGAATCCTTTTCCCACGGAGCGAATACGATACCGGTTAACCAATCCGGCTGTTTATCCACCTCAGCATAAAACTCCTCTGTCCATTCCCTGGAAGGAGTTCCTGTTTGCGGAGAAATCCATATTTTCCCATTCGGATGATGCTCATGCAGCAGTTCTCCCATCCACTTCGAGCATGCAAACAGGTCTTTCGGCCACAAATCCCCTGGGTCGCCGCCCGGGATAAAGACATGATCGATATAGGGGACCTTCTCGAACACTTTCCGGCACTCCGCCTCTTCTCTGGCAATCGTTTCCGGGTTGCTGAATTCCTTCTCCAGGTACGGATACCAAACCCAAACATCAGCGCCGTAGGAATGGATTGTTTCCGAAAGGAAGCGCATCATCTCAAGCTGGTCATATTTCATCAACTCTCTGCTTCCTGAATCGTCAGTACGCGGCGGAAGAATCTCGATCCCGTTGGCGCCAAACAGCACCAGTTCCCGAATATACTGCTCATATATCTCCATGGTCCAGGCGTCATAAGCATTGGTTTTCTGCCGATAACCCAGCTGATGTCCGCGAACCGAAAAACGGGGCGTAAAGGTCTTCGCAAAATTCTCCGGGAACTCCAGGACGTTCTCTCCCCATTTCATCATACGCAGCAGGCGCCCTGCACCGTACATACAGCCTCTGGAATCAGCGCCGACTGCAGCTGCTCGGCCGCCGTTCGCAAAGATCCGACAGCCCTCTGCCCCCGGAGCAGCGAGGGCGTTCACGTCGTCCGCCAGTTCCTCCGGCACGCTGCTGCCGATATAGAGATAGGGTATTCCTTTCGGAGGATCGTTCTCTACCGGCAGGCGGATTCCCGTCCGCTTTTCAATCTCCTCCGCCAGCACCTGCGCCGCCTTCCGTTCAATTTCCGATGCCGTCCGGGATATCCAGATACACCCCTGCGAAAAATCCGTATACTTGCCCATTCTTTTTCCCTCTTTTCCTATTCTACGCGCACTTTTACAACAAGCTTGAAGGATTCCGGATCCTCCGCCATGCAGCAGGGTTTATGCGCGTCCTCCGGAAAAAAGACGGCAAAATCCCCCGGAAAGAGAGTGAGCTTGACACTGTGCTTTCCGTCCGCATAAAAACCGATGTCCTTTTGTGCGTCAAAGGCTGTCGTTTCCGCAAGTTCCGACGTCCTGGTGACATAAATCGCTTCGCTGTTTCGGATCACGAGCTGAATGTCGGCATATTTCCGATGAGCTTCATACAGGACCTGGGCCGGTTCTCTCAGCTGCACCGGGTTTGCAAAAGCGTAAACCTCTCGGCCGTCTATCTCAAAATTCCCTTCTGAAACCTTCGATAAATCCAGTGATTCCAGATAACAAAATGCTTTCCGGAAATTATCGCTGAGTCCTTCATATTGTCTGGCGTTATCAATGTGGTCAAAAATCATTGTTTCTGCACTCCTTACTGCATATTGTCTTTCCGGTACCGGTTCGGCGGCATCCCTTCTATTTTTTTAAATAGCCGGAAGAAAGTTGTGCGGTTTTCGAAGCCCACTGCTGTTCCGATATCTTCAATCTTCATGTTGGTCTTTACGAGCAGTTCCTTCGCCTTGCTGATCCGCACCATGCTGATATATTCCGTAATGGTGATTCCGACCTTGTTTTTAAAGACGCGGGAGAGATATTTCGGGTTCATATTCACTCTCTGCGCGATTAAATCAAGATAGAGCATCTCGCTGTAATGATTCGTAATGTAATGTATCCTGAATAATAGAAAAAGCCTTGTGGTTCAAGACAAAGAAGCCTATT
>CAJMLQ010000172.1 GCA_905214265.1 uncultured bacterium | reverse complement strand
GAGGCTTTTTTTCGCTCCGTTCTTCCTTCTTCAGACCGCCTTTTTCGACAGCTTTGTTATCATAGCACGATTTTGCCCTGTTGTCAACAATTTATGCAGCAAAACGGAGAATTCAGGTACAACCTCTAATATTTCACATTAAAAAAAGCTTTTTTGTTAAAACTGAACGCGAACCTTTTTCAAAAAAGTGGAAACTTTTTTCTGCCTTTATGGTATAATAAGAGTATAATTTTTAAAAGATGCCATTTCCATAATTAAGGAGGATTTTTATGTCTTTACATTTGATCGACCTCACATCTCTTTCCTGCAACCCCTTTACCCTCATCGGAAAGGAGTGGGCCCTGCTCACTGCCGGCGATTCCTCCGGCTTCAATATGATGACCGTCAGCTGGGGAAATATGGGCGTAATGTGGAACAAAAACATCGTTACCGTTTTCGTCCGTCCTCAGCGCTACACAAAAGAGTTCATCGACCGTTCGGATAAATTCACGCTCTCCTTTTATGAAGAGGATCTGCGCCCGGCCCTGAGCCTCTGCGGCAGCAAATCCGGTCGAGATCTTGACAAGGCCAAAGCCGCCGGCCTGACCCCCGCTTTTGAGAACGGCACGACTTATTTCGAAGAAGCGAAACTGGTTTTGGAGTGCCGGAAAATTTACACGGATAAAATCCACCCCCAGGGCTTCCTGGCTGAGGAAATCGCCGCAAGCTACCCTGAAAAGGACTATCATATCGTTTACATGGGCGAGATCCTTCGGGTGCTGAGCAAGTGAAGACCTTCCGCTATACCGTCCCGGCAAAGGATAACGGCAAACGTCTCCAGGATTTTCTTCGTGGACGCCACCGCTACTCCCACCGTCTCATCGTGGAGCTGAAGCGGGGCGGGATGACTGTCAACGGCGAACACCGCCGGATGGTGGACCCGGTTTTCGAGGGAGATGTCATCGAAATCACCTTTCAGGAGGAGCCCTGCGCCCTGGTCCCTAACGGCAGTCTGGCCGTCCCGGTTGTTTATGAGGATGAGGACCTGGTCATCTTCGACAAACCAGCCAATATGTCTGTCCATCCCGCCGCCGATGGTGTAGACGATTCCCTCGGAAATTTTTTTGCCTACCGCTACCGCAGCGAGTTGACCTTCCGCCCGGTGAGTCGCCTGGATAAGAACACCACTGGCCTTTGCATGTCAGCCAAGAGCACGCTCAGCGCCGGTCTGCTTATCGGCCGGGTGGAGAAGGAGTATCTCGCCATTACGGAGGGGCTCCTTCCGGCCGACGAGGGCACCATTACCGTCCCCATCGGCCGCGTTGAAGGTTCTATCATCCTCCGGAGGCCCGACCCGGACGGCCAGAGCGCTGTGACTCACTATCGCGTCCTCCGGCGCACCGGCGGCCATACCCTAGTCTCCGTCTGGCTGGAGACTGGCCGCACCCACCAGATCCGGGTTCATTTTGCCTGGCTGGGGCACCCCCTGGCCGGGGACAGCCTCTACGGAGGCCATACGGACCGGATCGGCCGCCAGGCCCTTCACTGCGCGAAAATGTCCTTCCTGCAGCCCTTTACTCAGAATCTGGTAGACGTATCCGCCCCGCTCCCGCAGGATATGGCTGCCCTCCTGATTCCCTGACCGCGAAAAAACCGCTCCGGTGGACGAAGCTTTTCCATGCTTCATCCGCCGGAGCGGTTTTTGATGATTCTGTTATTTGGATCTCCGGAACCGTCCCAGCAGCGTGGACAGCACCTTTTTGCTCATGAAAAGCATGGTCTCATCCTTCATCAGCAGTAACGCCCCGAAATAAATCAGCACGCAGACTGGAACAATGATCACCGCATTTGCGATGTTCCCAAGGTGCAGCAGATGGACTCCCATGGTCACCGGAACAAAAGTCAGCGACAGCAGCAGGTATTTCATATTCGTCCTGGTAAAAAAGCGGAACGGGATCTCCAGTTCCTTTTGGATGTACCGCAGCAAAACCATCATCAGCACGATCTCTGCCAGGAAGGTAGTGAAGATGGCTGTTGCCGGCGAAAAGACCCCGGCCCAGACCGCCGCGCCGTTGAAAACAACATTGAGCACCCCGCCCATGAGCAGCATCTTCACCAGGAACCGCTCCTGGTTCTTGACGTACAGGATCTGATTGGCGCAGACCATATACACCGAGGATTCGATGCTGCGGATGGCGAATATCACCAGCACCGGAATCGCCGCGTCATAGCTGGCACCGCTGTAAAGCCGGATGATCTCCGTGGACAGGCAGGCGATGCCGATGCAGGCTGGAAACACCACCAGCATAAAGCTGTGGTAGCTCCGGTTGAGCAGATCCAGATACTCTTTGGGATGATCCTCGCTGTAATACGCAAGCCGTGGCACTGCCACCATGACGATGGAGGCGATCAGCGCAGAAACCATATCTGTGATGGACTGGGGAATCGAATAGAGCGGCACCGCATCGGTCCCCAGAATCTGCCCCAGCATCATCCGATCCAACCGGGTATACAGCAGGTTAACGTTGGAGATGATCAGCATGCTGCACAGGGGCAGCAGATGCTTTTTGATCTGCAGATGCCGGAACGTCAGGGGAAGCTGCTTATTGACGTAAAGAAAGCTGGTCAAATTGTTGAGGATGTCCGTGGCGATAATAATGACGCAGTAAACCAGAATATCCTCCGGCTTGTGGACACAGGCAAAAATCAGCACCATATAGAGGAGCCGCACCACAATCGTTTTGATGGTGATAAAGCGGTAGTTTTCAAAGGCTTCGTTGAGCCATTCCACCATAAAGAAGTTGGCGAACACCTTCATCCCCAGGATCAGGTAGACGCTTTGAGCCGCCTTTTCTATGGAAAGCAGCACCGCGCCGCCGTACACCGCCAAAACGACGGCGTTGGCCACCAGATTGATGACGAAGAGGCTGGAGAACAGTTCCCGGCTCTTCTCCTTGTCATCCCGGACCCGGGCAGCCTCCCGGATCCCATAGGCATAGACGCCAAAAATCAGCGCGATGGCCACCCAGGTCTCCGCGTCGGCGTAAATTCCGTAAAGCGCCGGGTCAATGGTGTGCAGCACATAGGTGCTGACCAACACCGGCATAATGATCCGGAAAAATTTCAGCGCAAAATTATAAAGGGAATTGGCCGCGATGGATTTAGCCATTGGCGCCCCCTTCCCCGACCGCCATACCGGGATGATACTCCCGACAGTCAGAAAAATAGTAGGGATGATGATTGGATATCCGCTTTTCCGGCGGCGGCGGCGTCCGGTAATCGCCGTAGCAGACCCGCAGTGTCGCATCCGTGTCCGCAGGCACCGGCAACTCCGCTCCCTCAAAGGGCAAATACTGGGGCTCCCCAAGCCATTCCCGCCGGAAATCGTACCGGCGGCTGAAGGTGAAGGATGTGATATCGCTGCACATGTCCGGGTCCTTTTTCAGCCCCGGAAAGATCCGCCGGTACCACCACCGGAAGATCCCACCGCCCCGGAACAGCCGGTTGGTCGCCGCATACAGCAGACCCCGCCTGCCAGCAGGCCGGTATCCCCGGGCCGCATTGTAGTCGAACAGGGTGATCAGCTCTCCCACCCGGCGGAGGAAGGGATTTTTCACGTAATCGTCCAGCACGAACAGATCCACCCAGACCCCGTGGTGGATGTCCGCGTCTTTGGCAGGAAGTTCCACTAAAGCGGTGCCGTTTTTGCGGATCTTGGTGATCTTGACCTTGTAGTTGGGATCCGTCTCCCCGTCCTGGTAAAAATATCCGTCCGGCGGACCGGCAAGCCACTCCTTCCGGAACTTCTCAAAGTCCTCCCGGAACAGAATGACGTCCACATCGTCATCCCAGGGAATAAAGCCCTGATGTCGAACCGCCCCCAGCTCCGTTCCGTAAAACAAATAGTAGCGGATGCCATGTTCCCTGCAAAACCGGTCAATGACCTGCAGGATCTCCAGCCCCAACTTCTGCACAGCCTTTACCTGCTCAGCGTCCACCGGCATCACTTCCCGTCCGCCTGCGGTCGAATACCCGGTGCGACAGCCGCGCCAGCACCGGCTCCTTCCCCAGCTTCAGCGCAGGGTCCTCCTGCGCGTCCTTTTCGATAAAATACGTCAGATATCCCACCAGGCTCCAGAAAAGGATAGAGGAGTAGTATACACTGTACAGCAGCCCGATCTCCGTCATGCTCCGGCACAGGATGGTCAGAACCGCCGCCGCCAGAACGGTAGCGGCAGGCTCCACCCGCTTGCGCCGGCAGGCCGCGATGAAGTACCGGATGGTTCGCACCAAGAAGCAGACTGCCATTGCCCCGATGGCCAGCAGGCCCAGCAGCCCCGAGCAGGTCGCCACCTGCATAATGATGTTGTGCATGCCGCCGTTTTGAATTCCCGGCAGATACGGCGCCACATATTCCTCACTTTTCGGATCCACTCCGACCATTTCAGGGTCCAGAGAATACTTCACCGCATAATCCGCCAGATTCGCCGCGCCCACGCCAAACAACGGATGGTTGCGGATGACCTTCAGCCCGGCCTTCCACAGATAGTACCGACCGCCCAGCTGAGAGCCGAATTCGTTCCTCTCCAAATCCGTGGGCACTTCAAACTCCTCCGGATCCTCCTCTGGATCCGGACTGTCGCTTCCGGGCAGCTGCGCCAACTGTCGGCTGAAGAAGGTGGTGTTCAGCACCAGCCGGGGAAGCACCGATTTGGCAAAAACGTTTGCCCCGGTAAAGGTCAGCGCCGCCACAACAGCCAGCGCACCTGCCCGCTTGGCCAGCGTCCACGTGGACATCTTGGCCAGGAGGGGGAACGACCCTTTTTTGTCCTTAAGGAACATCAGCAGGAAAAAGGGAACCGTCAGCAGATAAAAAGTGATGCAGATCCATGCGGTGCGGGAGTTCGCCAGGAAAAAGATCAATGACTGCACCACAAAATTCGCAATATAGAACCGTTTGTGCCTTTTCGTCACCGATCTGCCCAAGACTACCAGGCAGATCACCATCAGCATGATGTTCAGCACAGCAAAATCGCTGGAGGTGTTGGGATTTGTAAAGAATCCCCACATCCGCCCGCTGTAGAACCCAAACCAGCACTGCATCTCTTTCCCGCCG
>CAJMLQ010000171.1 GCA_905214265.1 uncultured bacterium | reverse complement strand
TTGACAGTAACAACGCTTCGGATAATGACTTTGCTCCGTTTTTGAATATTATGAAGAACATAAGCTGTTTGGGAAGGGTATTCTGCTGAATCACTCTTTTTCGACAAAGCGATGCGGTTCAATCGCAAACCGTTTTCATAGAATGTTGTCAGGTGTATGCCCGGACTGCGGATGCAGCCGGGTCTTTTCTTTTTTCTATTATACCACACCAACAAAGCGGTAAAAGATTTTAACGTCCTGTTGACGCTGGCCGTCTATGACGGAGCGTTCTCCGACTTCGATGTGGTCAATCAGTTCCTCAACAATTTCCCGGTCAAGCTCCTGCATATCCAGATAGCGGCGGATGATACCGGCCCACTGCCGGATATTTTCAACCTCCTGCTGGGCTTTCCGTTCCTCTGCCAGAAGAACCTCCAAACGCTCCGCCTTTTGGATGCGTTCCTGTTCGCTTTCCTGAATCAGGACAGCAAATGTGTCGTTATTGATTATGCCGCTGACCTTATCTTCATATAGTTTAGCGGTCATGTGCTCCAGCTCTCCGATACGCCGCCGCAACCGGCTGATTTCCAGCCTGGAATCCTCCTGCCTGGCTGCGCTTTCGGAAAGTATCTGCTGTTTCAGCTTGTCCAGTACGGCATTTTCATCCTGTGCCACCGCCCGGCTGTGCGCCCTAATTTCATTCAGCACCAGCGTTTTCAGCGAGATTTCATAAATCCGATGCCATGAGCAGGCACTGCGTCCGGTAGTGGCAAAGTGGGAGCAGATATAGGAAACATATCGCTTGGATGTTCCGTTTTTTCTGCGCTGGGTCTCACGGGTAGCTGCCAGGGGATGCCCGCAGTCGGCACAGACCAGCTTGCCGGTGAACAGGGCGGGTAAAGGGGCGGCATGGCTTGCCACTCGCTGTTTGACTGCCCGGTTCTTTTCCTGAACTGTTTCCCACAGTTTCCGGTCAACGATTGCTTCGTGGGCATCCTCATGGCAAATCCATTCCGTTTCCGGCTTCTGGATCATGGTTTTGTCCTTGTAGGAACGGGAACCGGTGCGGTTCTGTGTGACTATGCCGAGATAAACGGTGTCATTCAAAATATTTTTCACCGTGGCATAGGTCCAAAGTTTGGAGTATTTGCAGCTGCCCTTTTTTCCGTAGTGCAGCTCCCAATGCCAGCGGGGAGAAAGGATGCTTTTCTCGTTCAGTGCCGCCGCGATCTTGCCGTAAGCCATGCCGGAGCAGCGCATCTGATAGATTTCCCGCACCACAGCGGCGGCTTCTTCATCCACCACCAGCCGGTGTTTATCTTCGTCGCTCTTGCGGTATCCGTAAGGAGCATAGGCGGTCAGGTATTGGCCGCTTTTCTTTTTGGCGTACAGCACCGATTTGATTTTCCCCGACAGGTCCTTTAGATGATAGTCGTTCATCAGACTGCGGAAGTGCAGCATATCGGTGTTGTCACCCTCGCTGTCCAGACAATCCAGCACAGATACAAACCGGCAGCCCAGGGATGGGAAAATCACATCCGTATAGCGGCCTACCTCCACAAAGTCACGCCCCAGGCGGGACAGGTCTTTGACCAGGATCAGGTTAATCAGGCCGTGGCGGGCATCCTCCAGCATTTCCAAAAATCCGGGCCGCTGAAAATTCCCACCGCTGTACCCATCGTCCCGATAGGTCTTGACCTCCATCCAGCCGTTGAGCATGACAAATTTGGAGAGGATTTCGTACTGGTTCTCTATACTGGCGGATTTATCGCCGGGGATATAGTTCTTTGCCTTTGCGGAATTGGAGGCATCGTCCACGCTCAGGCGGCAGTAGATGCCGACCTTATATTGCTTCTTCAAGTGGCTGCCTCCTTTCTTCCTGTACCAGTGCCGCGTCCACATTGCCCACATAGCGGTAGTAAACACGGAGGTCACAAATCCGCTGTCCGCCCACTTTTTGAGTTTCTCCGACCTCAATACGATCCACCAGCTCAAAGAGAATGGATTCATCCAGCTCGGTAATCTCTGTGTACCGGCGGATAATAGCCAGCCAGCGGTTCGCATCCGTGCGGTTCTCCAGGTAGCTTTTGACCTTGCGTTCCAGTTCCGGGATGGCTTCGGACTTTTCTGCCCGTTCCGCTTCGTATTTGTGCATTAAGGTCTGAAAAACGGTCTGCGGAATGGTTCCGGCACACTTATCCTCGTAGAGATTCTGCATCAGCCGTTCCAGCTCGGAAAGCCGCGCCGTGTATGTTTTCAGCTCCTGCTCACAGGAGGAAAGGCGGCTTTTTGCTTCCTTATCCTTTAAGCGGATGATCTGCTGCACCAGCTGTTCTGGGTCATATTCCGCAAAACGGGCCTTTTCCCGAATGTCCTCCAACACCAGCTGGGTCAGCACATTTTCATAGATAGTGTGAATCGTGCAGGCTCCCTTGCCGCTACGGGAGTAGTTCCCGCAAATAAAGGAGCTGTACCGCCCCGGCGTTCCGTCCTTATAGGTGAATCGCTCCACCTGATTCCGCATCTTGAAGCCGCAGTCCGCACAGTACACAAGGCCGGTGAAGATACTCTTATAGCCGTCAGCGGAAGAAGATTTCCGCACTTTCTTTTTATCAATGCTAACTACGGTATCCCACAGCTCCCGTGAGATAATCGGCTCATGGGTCCCTTCCACACGAATCCATTCTTCCTCCGGTTTGCCCACGAGTTTGCGTGACTTATACGACAGGGTTCCGGTCTTTCCTTGGACCATATTGCCGATATAAACCTCGCTGCGGACGATATTTTTCACCGTCTGATCTGCCCATTTGTGGTTGACCCGGCGCGGATCGCTCTGTCCCTTGCGCTGGTAGTACAGCACACCAGGGGACGGGATGCCTTCCTCGTTTAGCGTGACGGCGATGGCGTGAAACCCTGTTCCGGCTGCTCGCATCTCAAAGATACGGCGCACAACCGGGGCGGTGTCCTCGTCGATCACCAGATGGTGTTTATCTGCCAGGTCCCGCTTGTAGCCATAGGCAGGGTAGGTTCCCATAAATTTGCCGCTTTCCGCACAGGCTTTTTTGACCGCCTTGACCTTCTTGCTGGTGTCGCGGCTATAAAATTCGTTAAATAAGTTCAAAAAGCACATGACATCGGTACTGCCATTGGTGCTTTCCGTGTCAATGCCGTTGTTCAGAGCGATAAACCGACAGCCCAGGGACGGAAACAGGTAGTCTGTGTACTGTCCAAATTCAATGTAGTTACGGCCAAAACGGGACAGATCCTTGACCAGAATCACATTGATCCGCTTGGCCTTGGCGTCCTCAATCAGCCGCTTGACCCCAGGACGGTCAAAATTTGTACCTGAATATCCATCGTCGATATAGGTATCAATTTCATTCCAGCCCCGCTGCCGCACATAGTTCTGAAGCAGCAGCTTCTGGTTCTCGATACTGACGGATTCCCCGTCGCGTTCATCGTCGTTACTCAAACGGCAGTAAATGCCGACGTTGTATGTTTTTGCAGTCATCTTTATTTTCCCTCCCGATCATCCAGATTCCATACCTCGTGCGGCGTGATGGCTCCACAGGGAATCTCCCTGCATGAACATCGTAACGGAGAATCCATCGCCGCGCAAGGATGCGGCAAGGCCGGGAGGATGGTGTGACTATGTAGCCGTGTGTGCGGAGCAGCTGGCAGATGTGGAAACCTCCGACATGGCGCGCCGGACAGCCAGCTGCTCCAAAGTCTTTCCCAGCTCCTTTTCGCCCGAAAAAAAGCTGGTCACACGGTAAATGGTTTTCCCGATTTTTACCTCCTTGTAGGAGGTCGTGGGGGTAATCTGCTGATCCATATTGACGCACCTCCAGTCAAAAAAACTGCTTCTTCATAAGATATGAGGAAACAGGTTGTCTCAATTCATATAAAAGATAAGCAGCCGCACCGATAAAGCTGAAGGTGTATGCGAACCTGACAATCGGTACGGCTACTGTATGATAGTTTGGTTATTGCTCGCCACATTTGCCACGCACCCCTGACGATGGGGACATTCCGGTCTCCGCTGGCGCGGCTGTCATAACTCCGCAGCGTCGTTTTACTCGTGCGCCGCAGGGTTCCCCCCAAGTCTTTAGGAGGCCGTGAGGAAGTATCTTTAAGCCCCCATGCAGTTATCGCGCCCCGAAATGCCGCTTTCGGTGTTCAGGCTGGCGTTGATCGCTCGGAACAGTCCTGTTCATCACCTCCTGGGGCTGTCCATCTTCGCGGCGCGCCTGATTCGCTCGTACATGGGTTATGTACCGGAAATGCCGTCTATTCAGTTGTCAAGCTGCATGAGGGAGATAGACCCCCTCACTTATTTCCCCGTTGGGAGAGTGGTTTTGGTCTATGCTTTTCCCATGTTTTCCAAAAAAATTTTCAATTTTTGAAGCAGCTTGACTTTGCGCTGATGCAGAGCTGTTTTGGAAATTCCAAGCTCCATGCTGGCAATCCGTTCTGACTTGTCCTCGAAATATAGCTTGTGGAGAATGATTCTCTCATCAGCTGACAGACATTGCACCAGTTCCTCCAGCCAAACAGACGAGACCGCCTGTTCCTCCACGGATTGACCGGAAGCGGCAAACTGCCTGTCCTTTTCCAGCAGACGCTCATAGGAATCCTCTCTGCTGGGCAGGAAAGATGCCGTTTCTTTCTGAAACTTCTCCGTTTTCAAATCGTAGGAAAAGTATTCCTCTTTTCGCTCGTAATGCTGATACACACGGTAAATCTGTTCACTTACCGGCACAGCCTGTCCATCTATGTTAAGATAATAATTCGCCCTTTCTTCCTGATTTTTGCTCATATCCGTTACCTCCAAGAGTTTGAAAAGTGGGTGGTTTTCAAACTCTCGAAGGGCGGCGAACGGCAATGGTAAGGTCCAGGATGTTTTTCTAAAAAAGAGTAAACAAAAGCGCCAGTTTCCCATAGAAGGAAATTAGCGCAGCAAAATACACTATGATAATGCCGAAAATACTGCCATGATAATGCCGGTGGAGGTGCATAATGTATCCGGGCGAAACTCAGGCTTTTTTTGACAAGACGGGTCTTGTCGTTTTATGTTGAAACACTTTATAGTGCATGGCGGCAATCCTCCTATATGCCGCCGTGGATTTACACGGTGTTAGGTCGTCGTT
>CAJMLQ010000170.1 GCA_905214265.1 uncultured bacterium | reverse complement strand
TTATATTACACAGGAATCACCCGCACAGCCAAAGGTATTCTGGCAGAAATAGTCATCGCATCCTCTCCGGGTCATCAGCAGTTCCGACGCTCATGGATTGGAGACCTGGTCTGCCCATGAGCCTTCCCGTCTCGAACTGCCGGCCGTTAGCGCACATGCGATTTTGGAGATGCTGCGGCAGCCCTTGGAGAAAGGCAAATAAAAAATTTGTCCGCATTTTTCCAAAGGCGGCGCCGCCCTGCGCCATATAGAACGTGACGCCTTATCTGGCTGCCGCCTGCTTCCCTGTGAGACACGGTTGCGGCTGGGAAAGAAGATTTCGGACAAAATGCAAAAAAGGCATTGACAAACCAGGGGGAGTATGATAAAATAATATTCGTTGTCAGTTGATATGTGTCAAGCGGCGATTTGCGCTCGTAGCTCAGTTGGATAGAGTGTTTGACTACGAATCAAAAGGTCGCGGGTTCGAATCCCTCCGGGCGCGCCAGTGTACAAGCCGCAAATGCGCGGCATTTGCGGCTTGTATTTTTCATAGAAAGCGCTTGACAAAATCAGCGGGCTGTGATAGAATGAAAAAGCTGTCACGAGAGGACCAACTACCGGGGCGTAGCTCAGTTTGGTAGAGTGCTTGGTTTGGGACCAAGATGCCGCAGGTTCGAGTCCTGTCGCCCCGACCATTTTTTGGTGAGGCAATTAGGAAAATGCGAGTTTGCTGGTGTAGCTCAGTTGGTAGAGCAGCTGATTTGTAATCAGCAGGTCGGGGGTTCGAGTCCGTCCACCAGCTCCATTTTCTTCTATACATCTTTTATCCCTTATGGGAGAGTTCCCGAGTGGCCAAAGGGGGCAGACTGTAAATCTGTTGCTTTTCAGCTTCGGTGGTCCGAATCCACCCTCGTCCACCAACTAATGTGCCCGATTTTATTGTCGGGCACATTTTTTGATAGGTATGGGATTTTCAGGCTTGTTATCTTTCAACAATTTTGCAGCAAAAAGCGGAGCTTTCCCCTGAAAAATCAGGCGGATGGCGCCGCTTGTTCAGATTTGAACGGATTTTGGACCAAATGCCGGGCAGTGTGAGCAAGGAATGTACCGGTCAGAACGAGGATCACCACAGAACGCGGGAATTTTTTGGGGGCTATTCCGGAAGGGAAACGGAATGTTTTTGAAGCTAAATTCCCACTTTTCCCCTGATTTCCGAAGCCTTAATGCTGTCCAACTCCCGGTTTTGCAGGGAGGCGATGGCAGCTGCGGTGCCTGCTGCCTCACCGATTCCCACGCAGATGGGCATGACTCTGAAATTGGAATGTGCCATATGGGTTCCGGAGATGTTTCTGCCGCACAGTAAAAGGTTTTCAACGGCTTCGGGAAGCAGGCAGCGGTAGGGTATAGTATAGCCCTTTTGTTGGGAGAAGTATTTTTGAACTCCCGTTTTGTCAAGTCCGGAGCCTGTAATATTGTGCACGTCGAAATTAAAATGCGCGTCTATTACCACATAATCATCAAACACCCGGGCCTCCAGAATATCGTGTTCTGTTAAGGTATATTTGCCTTTGAAATGTCTTGTTTCACGAATGCCTATCAGTGATGCAGAACTGATGATAAAGCAGTTTTCATATCCGGGAACAAAATTGCGAAGATATTTTACGATATCCTCCACTTGCCGACGGCAGGTCAGCGTTGCTTTTGTCAGGTCCTCCGCAACAGTACCGTCAACATCAATCGCATTTGTCATATTGCAGGTGACAATACCGGGCAGGGTTGTTTTATAGGTGAGTATGTGGCCGGCGGGATAGGGTATATGCTGCTTTGCGAGCGCCTGAAGCTCACCCTTTTCTGTTTCATAGGTGGATTCAAATGAGCCGAGAAAAACGGCACGGCTGTAATCAACACCGCCAACCTTAAACATAAGGGTCGCAGGCTGCATTTTATGGTCGCTTTCACGCCCCAAGACAAACGCTGCTCCCGCACGGGCCGCGATGTCACCGTCTCCGGTGGCATCAATCGTGACTTTCGCATAAATATCGGTCTTGCCGGATTTATTTATAACAGCAGCGCCCAATACTTTGCAGCCGTCACATATGGCGTCCTCTGCAAAGGTATACAGCATGAGATGAACACCAACCTCGCAAAGCATCTCAAGATATAACGTCTTCAGCTTCTCGGGATCGATGTATTTGGTGATGACTCCTTTGGCAGCTCCTTCATTTTTATCGGCGCTCCTGCGCAATATCTCATGATACAGCGGGCTGCCGCAGCTGCCTGTCCAGTGACTCATAAGCCCTGAAGTGGAAATGCCGCCCACATCGCCGCATTGCTCTGCAAGGATCACTTTTGCACCGTTTTTTGCCGCAGTATAGGCTGCCGCAAAACCGGCCGGTCCGCCGCCTAAAACCAAAACGTCGGTATGCAATTTGAATTTTGTTATCATAAGGAACCCTCCATACGCGATGGCTGCTTTCCTATATCATACTATATATTTTGGGCGGATGCATTTGATTTTCAGCAAAATATATTTTTAAAACTGCAAATTTGTGATATAATCGCAATAGGTGGTGTTATGAAAAATCAACTCATCGATGATATAAACAAATATATTTCCCATTTAAATCAATCCGGCCTTTTTGTCACCGTACACGGCAAAGGGATCAGTGGCCTTTTGGAGCATAATATCCACAGAACCCCTTTTTGCTCTCTGGTTAAAACCGCTGACGAGGCGTGGCAAAAATGCATTTACTGCCAGCGAAAGGTTTTCAGGGAATATAAAAAAGGGCGCCTTTTCGGTATGTGCCATGCCGGAATGGAAGAGTATGTCTTTTTTGTAAGCGAAAGGACATTTGTAAGTGTGAGCGGATATGGCATCGACACAGAAAAAGCAACGGAGCGAATCAACCGTCTGTCACGGGAGTTTCATCTTGAAAAATCAGAACTTTTACAGATATACGAAAACAGCTTAAAACACACACCTGAAAATATAGATGAATTGGGCATCGTTATCCAGCCGTTATGCCATATGCTGTATTTATTGCAGCTGCTGTTGACGGATATTCCGGAAACAGAAATGAAAAGCAGCCTGTTTGATTCGATACTAAGCTATGTGCAGAGAAATTTCATGCAGGATATCTCCATTCGGGATATATCTCACGCATGCTCCTGCTCTGAGTCAACAATCAGTCATTTGTTTAAGCAGCATACGGGGCTGCCTGTGAAAAAGTACATGTTTCAATTGCGGATAAACCAGGCAAAGAAGCTATTGGAAACAAGTGATCTGCCCATAAGCACAGTTGCATTGCTGTGCGGCTTCTCGAATATCAACTATTTTCCCACAGCATTCAAAAAGAGTGTCGGGGTCAATCCAATGGAATACCGGTCGCATACTGCCATGTTATAGTCCGGCACTGATTCATGTTTTTTGAAAAAGGCCATACAAAGCAGTGCGGATAAAGATTCAAAGACTGGATTGTGATAGATGCTGATTTAAACATATTATTCTTGAATCGTAAGTCACGCTTGCATCTAGGCTGTCAGTAAAAACGGCCAACGACGACAAACCCCCCGATCATTTCATCTGAAGCGATCGGGGGGGTTACAAGTTGCAGTAAACTAAAGAAAACGAATGTTTTTTGGATGGGAGGAAAGAACGATGTGCGGCCGTTACGGATTTTCCACGGATGTGGGGGAGGTGCGGAATATTCTCCGGCAGCTGGAGGCCTCTTCGGGGAATCCCGCCGTCCGGACCGGAGAGATTTTCCCTGGGGACATGGTCCCCATCCTGCTGGCCGGAAACGGCCGACCCCGGCCGGCTGCCGCCCGGTGGGGTTTTCCGAATCCTTATCGGAAGGGCCTTATTATCAACGCCCGAGCGGAAACGGCAGGGGAGAAGCCGCTGTTTCGGTCCCTCCTGGTGGGGCGCCGCTGCGTGGTGCCTGTGACCTGTTTTTATGAGTGGACCCGCGACGCTGCGCGGAAAAAGTATGCCTTTCGCATGGAGAACGCACCGGTGACCTATCTGGCCGGACTTTATGATACAGTGGATGGAGAAAACCGGTTCGTCATCCTGACCACGGCCGCCAACGCTTCCATGAAGCCGGTTCACGACCGGATGCCCTTGGTTCTGACCGAAGAGGAGGGCTGCAGCTGGCTCTGGGATTCTGAGGCGGCCGGCCGGATTCTTTCGCAAAAGCCGGAGGAGCTGGAACGGACAGAAGCATAAACTACCCCTCCGGCACAGCTCTGATTTTGCGGAAAATTTCCCAAAATTTTTTCGAATTTTCAAAAGAAATTCCTTTGCATGCGGCGGAAAAAACGGTATAATACCCACAAGACCTTTTGCGGGTCTTTTAATAAGGTATGCCTTCTTTACATACGCTGCGTTTTCGCACCGGAAACCGGAAGGAGAAAGGCCATGAGAAACGATCAACAGCTTATTCGGGAACTTGCGCGTCAATATCGGGAGCTGGCGGAGCTTCCCATCAATCAGGAGCGGAAGCGGCGCTGCCGGAACATCAACGACTGCATCCCCGACCGCCCGCCGGTCTGGATCAACGAGGTCCCCTGGAACGAGATGAACATCGGCGGAGAGCTGACCCTCCAATGCGGCGACCCCTTTTGCCGGGAGATGGAGTGGTTTTTCCGCGAAAAACTTTTCCGTTGGAAGTACTTTCAGGCAGATATGGTCCTGGATCCCGAATACCCCATGGCCAAGCGTTCCACATCCACTGGAATCGGAGTGGAGGCCGAGGAGCGGATCCTTGCCACCGACCGCGAGAACCACATCGTTTCCCACCAGTATACCGACCTTCTGGACGACCCGGAGAAGGTGGAGCAGCTTTGCTGCCCGGTGATCACGGCCCACCCGGAGGAAGATCGCCGCCGCAAAGAGCAGGCGGAGGAGCTCCTGGGAGGCATTCTTCCGGTCCGGCTCCATGGCAGCTACGTCTATTATGCCCCCTGGGATCAGATCGCCCGGCTCCGCGGTGTGGAGCCGATTTATATGGATATGGTGGATCGTCCGGAGTTGCTCCACGCCATCATGGCCAAATTTCAGGAGATCGGCCTGTCCATCTTAGACCAGATGGAGGCCCAGGATCTTCTGGACTGGAACTGCCCGGACCTGCCCTGGTCGGTTCGTATTTTTCGTAAGCTTCGGTCACTTCCTTGATCAGAG